>JBBPZR010000065.1:0-31152 GCA_038276285.1 Mycobacteriales bacterium
CTTCCCGGGCTGCGACCGGCCCGCACCCTGGTGCGAGGCCCACCACATCATCTACTGGGCCGACGGCGGGCCGACCGCCCTAGCCAACCTGGTCCTGCTCTGCGGCGTTCATCACATCGCCGTGCACCATCAGGGCTGGACCGTGCGCATCGACGACGACGGCCTCCCCACCTTCCACCCGCCACCCTGGATCGACCCCACCGGCCAGCCCCAACGACACCACCGCTACCAACTCCGGCGGTTGACACTCCACAGCGCCGGGCGGGCCCCACCTGCCCGCTAGTGCAGCCGGGCGCAGTCCGTCGCACGCGGCGTGAAGACCGGATCGGCCGCCAACTCCGCCACGACGATGCCCTGCACCAGTGGGTCGGCCGGGAGCTGGCCATGGGTGACGCGCACACCCGGGCAGACGTCTTGAACGACGATGTCGACAGCTCCGCGCAGCCGGGGCGAGTCGGTAGGGAGGACCACCTCGTCGTCCCTCGACCACACCGACACCCATTGCGGGCCGGCCGGTGTCTCGTCACCGCGGTTCAGCGCGACCAGCAGGTCACTGCCGGGTGCAAGTTGCTGGCAGGCCACCGGACAGGATCCCGGCGCGAGCAAGGCTGCGAACCCAGCGCCCCTCGTACCGTGGTGCGGTGATCCCATCGTGAGGACCCGGCGGGCGATCGCGGCGCCGCCGTAGGACCGTACCCAGAGCCGGGCGATCACCCCGCCGGCGGAATAGCCGATCACATCGACGGAGTGGGCACCGGTCCGGGCGAGCGCCGCACGGGCAGCGGCGTCGAGCACCCTGGCCTGCACCCGCAGGTCGCCGGTGCCGTTACCGGCGAGGGGCACGACCTGCGCGTCGCGCCCAGCTGCCGCCAGCCGCGTGGCCAGTACGGACAATGAGCCCGTGGCTCCGCCGTACCCCGGCACCAGCAGCACCGGCCCCGGCCGATCTTGGGGGACGAGTCGTGGCTGCGTTCGGTGGCGCGTCGCCAAGCCCGCGGTCACACCGATCGCCAGTCCGGCGACGGCCAGCGCACAGATGAGGGCGGTCAACCGGCGGCGGGGCACGCTCACATTCTCGCGTAGGCTTGGGCGACGTGGCCGACGCTGATCCCCGTGACTCCCTCAAAGCCCTCGATGCGACGCGCGCGGCGCGCTGGTGACCATCCAGTCGCAGGCCGGCGGTGTCGACGCGGCCGACTGGGCGCAGATGCTGATGCGGATGTACCTGCGCTGGGCCGCTAGCTCTGATCGGCCGCCGGCGCGGTCCAGGGGGACCGTCCTGACCGTTCGGCCGCCGAGGGGGCGAGCTCGTCGGCCAGCAGGCGCACGCCCTTGACCAGGATGGCGCGCTCCGCCGCGGAGAGCTGTTGAAGCGTGCGGCGGATCGGCCCGGAGCGGCTCGCCAGCCACCGTTCGATGGTGCCGTAGTGCTCGTCAGCGATGCGCACGATCGTCCGTCGGCGGTCGATGTCGTCCTCACTCCGTTGCGCCAGGCCGAGCCGGCTCAGCTCGGCGACCATGGCGCTGGCCGTGGGCAGGGTGACGCCCAGGCGCGCGGCCAGATCAGTAACGGTCATTGGTCCGTGTGCGAGCAGGTAGAACAGGGCCGGGATGTGCCGGGGCCCAAGCGAGCCCGGGGCGAAGATCGGTCGAAGCTCGGCAGGTACCTGGGGCCGCTTGAGGCCGGCTCCTACCTGCGGTAGTGCGTCGATCAGTGCGTCCAGCGCCTCGGCGACGCCCAGCCCCTTCGCCGGGCGGGCCCGCGTCTCTCTTGACATCGACGACACTCCCGCGTAATAGTTTGCTCACCATAACCAAACTGTTTAGTCATCCCACGTACTTGAAGAGGATACTCCGATGGCGTCTCTCACCCGCTTCGTCCTTGCTCACCGGGTGGTTGTGGCCCTGGCCTGGTTGGCGGTCACCGTCGCTGCTCTTGCTGCCTTACCCGGCGTGAGCAGCCGGTTGTCGAACGGGTTCGCCCTGCCGGGCATGGAGGGGTTCGAAACCAACCAGGAGATCCTACGGACGTACGGGACCGGCTGGGCGGCGCCGCTGGTGCCCGTCGTCACCTTGCCGACGGGCACGTCGGTGGACTCGGCGAGGGTGCAGGCGGAGTGGACGAAGGCCGTGGACGACATCGCCGCGGCCGTTCCCAACGCGCGGGTGGCCTCATACGCGACGACGAGGAATCCGGCCTTCATCTCCGCGGACGGTCGCACGACCTTCGCGCTCGTCTACTACCGCGGCGAGCAGTCGATAGACGCGAGTGCCGCGGTGCTGCCGGCCGCCCGCGAAGCCATCTCCGGTACCCGAGTCGCCGGCTCCCCGGTACGCATCACGGGTATCGACGCACTCCGGTCCAGCGACGGCAGCGGGAACGGTCTCGGCGTGCTCGTCGAGGTGCTGCTGGGCGCTGTCGGTGCTCTCCTGATCCTGTTATTCGTCTTCGGCTCCGGTCTGGCCTTCGTCCCACTGCTCATTGCCTTGGTGAGCATCCCGACCACATTTCTGCTCATCGGCGGGCTCACCACCCTGACCGACGTGTCCGCCGTCGTTCAGTTCCTCGTCGCCCTGATCGGCCTGGGCGTCAGCATCGACTTCGCCCTCTTGATCGTGATGCGCTGGCGCGAATACCGAGCCAGCGGTCTCGACAGTCAGGCCGCTGTGCAGCGCGCGATGGCGACCGCGGGTCGAGCGGTCGTCTTCAGCGGCACGACGGTCGCGGTCAGCCTGCTCGCGCTGGTGGCGATTCCGGTGCCGTTCCTGCGCAGCGTCGGGTACGGCGGGATGCTCATCCCGCTCGTGAGCGTGGCTGCGGCCATCACCCTTCTGCCCGTTATCCTGAGCAGCATCGGGCCCGCCTTGGACCGGCACCGCTGGCGACACAGCGACGGCCCGGGGCGAGGGTGGGACTGGTGGGCGCGTCTGGTTGTGCGCAGGAGGTGGGCGGCCGCCGCAGCGGGTCTCGCGCTGCCCGTCGCCCTCATCATCCCCGCGCTGTCTCTCTCGCCCGGCGAGCCGGAAGCTGTCTCGCTGGCCAGCCAGGGCGAGGCGTACGAGGCCCGGGTCGACCTCGAAACATCCGGCGTGGGCGTAGGCGTACTCACCCCGTTCGAGGCGCTCCTATCCGCCGGCCAGCCGGACACTCTGGCCAGAGGCATGGCGTCGGTGGATGGCGTCCGGGGCGCTGTCGCACCAGAGGGCCCGCAGTGGCGGCGACAAGGCACCTCGATCGTCGAGATCCTCCCCGCCGCCGACGGTAGCTCGCCGACCGGCGAAGCCACCCTAGGCCGGGTCAGGGACACGGCCCGCAGCACATCCGGAGAGGTGCGCATCGGTGGCCTCGCCGCCGAGAGTGCCGACTTCGTCGATGCCATCTATGGCAGCTTCCCGTTGATGCTCGGCCTCATCGTCCTGGTGACTTTCGTGCTGCTGACCCGGGCCTTCCGGTCGGTCGTGCTGCCGCTCAAGGCGGTGGCGTTCAACCTGGTTTCGCTCGGCGCCGTCTATGGCGCGCTCGTGCTGGTCTGGCAACGGGGCTATGGCTCTAGGTTCCTCTGGGGCATCGAGCCCACGGGTTCCGTCACCCCCTGGATCCCGCTGATGGTCTTTGCCTTCCTCTTCGGGCTCTCCATGGACTACGAGGTCTTCATCCTCAGCCGAATGCGCGAGGAGTACGACGCGAGCGGGTCGGCAGACGCCGCGGTGATCCAGGGGATCAGCCGGACCGGCCGGCTCGTCACCAGCGCCGGACTCATCCTGTTCCTCGCCTTCGTGGCACTCGCGGGAAGTCCAGGCACCGACATCAAGATGTTCGCGACCGGACTCGCCATCGGCATCCTGCTCGACGCCACGATCGTGCGTGCGCTGTTGCTGCCGGCCACTGTCGCCATCCTCGGCCGGTGGAGCTGGCACCTGCCGAGGGGGCTCGGCCGGGTTCTCCGGGTGGAGGCGCCGTCAGCGGCTGCTCCCGCGCCCGGTTAACCGCTAGCTCGGGCGCCCGAGGGCGCAGGAGTCAGGACACCCTCGCGTAGGCTTGGGCGACGTGGCCGGCGTTGATCCCCGTGACTCCCTCAAAGCCCTCGATACGACCCTGACCTCCATCGAGGCGGTCGTCGACGTCCCGGCCCTGCGCAGGGAGCTGGCCGATCTCGGCGAGCAGGCCGCCGCCCCGGATCTGTGGGACGACCAGGACCACGCCCAGCGGGTGAACAGCCGTCTGTCGTTCGTACAGGGTGAGATCAATCGCGTTGAGGGCCTGCGTCGGCGGGTGGATGACCTTTCGGTGCTCTACGACCTGGCCGAGTCCGAGGCGGACGAGGCTACCCGGCTCGAGGCCGACGCCGAGCTCGCATCGGTCGAGCGGGCGATCGACGAGCTCGAGGTGCGGACACTGCTGTCCGGTGAGTACGACGCGCGCGACGCGCTGGTGACCATCCAGTCGCAGGCCGGCGGTGTCGACGCTGCCGACTGGGCGCAGATGCTGATGCGGATGTACCTGCGCTGGGCCGAGCGACACGGGTATCCGACCGATGTCTACGACACCTCTTATGCCGAGGAGGCCGGCATCAAGTCGGCCACCTTCTCGGTCAGGGCGCCGTACGCCTACGGCACGCTGGCCGGTGAGCACGGCACCCACCGGCTGGTGCGGATCAGCCCGTTCGACAATCAGAGCCGCCGCCAGACGTCCTTCGCCGGCGTCGACATCGTCCCGGTCGTGGAGCAGAGCGACCATGTCGACATCGATGACAGCGACCTGCGGGTCGACGTCTACCGGTCATCGGGCCCCGGCGGCCAGGGCGTGAACACCACCGACTCCGCCGTACGACTGACCCATCTCCCGACCGGCATCGTGGTCTCCTGCCAGAACGAACGGAGTCAGATCCAGAACAAGGCCAGTGCCATGGCGGTGCTGGCCGCCAAGCTGCTCGAGCGGCGCCGCCGCGAGGAGAAGGCGGAGATGGACGCCCTGCGTGGCGACGGCGGCGGCAGCTGGGGCAACCAGATCCGCAGCTACGTGCTGCATCCGTACCAGATGGTCAAGGACCTTCGCACCGAGTACGAGACCGGCAACACCGGGGCGGTGCTCGACGGGGACATCGACGGGTTCATCGAGGCGGAGATCCGCTGGAAGCGCACCAAAGAGCCCCCCCTGTAGCACCGGTGGCGACACAGCCGAACCCGGACAAGGCTTGCACATCACCAAAGGTCCGCTAATGTGGCTCAATCAACCGCGGGGGTGGTCGCCGCCGGTGTGGGGGTCAGCGCGACTTGCGGATGAAGCCAGGTCTTCACTGTTGACGAAGAGGTGTTCCGTGCAGGTCGTCGCCCGCAGGTCGCAGCGCAAACTGGCGCTGCTGATCGCTCTCCTCTTGTGCCTTGCCGCCGCGGTCGCTTATACCGCGACCGCGCGGGCGGCCGGCCTGCCTACTCTGTTCGCCAAGCCACCGGCCACGATGACGCCACCGTTTCACCAGCAGGGCCAGACACCGATCGCCGCGGCTGACTACCCGCAGGGCACTGACTGCTCGGGTGATCCCACTGTCGACCTGTGGCACTTCGTCCTGCCGGGCCGCGACGCGAAGTTCGTCAGCCTGACCGCCAATTACACCGTTCTATTCGGTGTGGTCAATATCGCCGTCATCCGCGTCTTCCCCGGGCCAAACACCACATCGGTGCAGGGCGGCAAGGGCGTCAACGTCATCACGCCGGCGGGCGCTCTGCTGCAGTCGGCGAGCGCCATCACCAGCGCACCGGTTCCATTCTTCAACCTCAGTCACACGTGTGCGGGCACCCCGCAGGGATCGCCGTCGCCGTCGCCCTCGCTGTCCGAGTCGGCGAACCCATCGCCGTCAGCGTCGGCGACTGAGTCGGCATCGCCAGCCCCGTCGCCCTCGGGGTCGGACGGGTCGCCAAGTCCGAGCGTCCTGCCCACCACCGCGACCCGCAGTCCGAGCGGCGGGACGGGTGGGGGTCAGGGCGGTGGGGTGCTCGGCAGCGGGCTGGCCCTGACCGGCGCCCCGCTGGCCTGGCTGACCCTGCTCGGCCTGTCTCTACTCGGCTTCGGTATCCCGCTGGCCGCCGCCTACCGGCGACGTCACACGCCCCGCCACCACTAGGCCGGCTCTCACGAGCACTCGGTCGCCGACTTCGCTCCTCGGGGACCGCGGCCTGAGCCGTGCTCGGCTTGCAGCCGGTGACCTTTGGTGCAACGTGCATCCAATGTGGACAGAACCGTTCACCCGAATGGGCAGTCTGTGGCGTGGGCGCTTGACTCTCGCTTCAGAGCGATGGATCTTGACAAGGCGCAGCGTGGCGGCCGAGGCCGACATGCGCGTCACGGGGGGCACTGATCCGCGGACCTAATTCCGGTCACCGCTTCGCTTCGAGCGAAGGGGGCCGCGGGGAGCCAGTGGTGAGACCGACCCTGCTCGATGTCCGAGTCGTACTCAGGGGTGGGGATTTCCATGAAAAAGACCAGTGGTTACCTGGGGCGCCTCGCCGCTCTGGGCGTTGCGCTGAGCCTCAGCGTGGGGGGCGCGCTAGCGCTGTCGGCAGCCGCGCGCGCCGACGACGTCACAGCCGCACCCGGTAACAACGCGACGCTGAAGATCCACGAACAGGGCACGCCGAGCGGTACCGAGGACAACGATCCCAAGGTCTGCGTGTTCAACGTCGAAGGCTTCGGGTTCGATGCCGGGCAGACTGGCTACTTGAGGTTCTCGGTGCAGGGCGGTGACGGTCCACATGGGACTCCTGCCGGGCCCTACAGCTTCGGCCCGACCGATGACACTGGCTACTACGCGACCCAGTACTTCAACCTCGACCCCGGGCACTACAAGGCCACCCTCTACGGCAAGCAGTTGCCGAATGGGACGCTGATCGATGTGAAGGCGAAGTCCAAGGTGTTCAAGGTGACCTGCGGGCCGGCACCGTCGCCGTCGCCGTCACCGTCGACGAGCCCGAGTGAGTCACCGTCACCGTCACCGTCGACTAGCCCGAGTGAGTCGCCATCGCCATCACCGTCGGTGTTGCCAAGCGGTGACACGTCGCCCTCGCCGTCGCCGTCGGTCCTGCCTACCAGCAGCACACCGCCGTCGAGCGGACCCGGTGTGTTGTCCACGAGGGTGGCGCGGACGCCCGGCACCCGGCCGGTTGTCCTCGGCACGCGACTGGCACAGACCGGTGCTCGGACCACCTGGTTGCTTCTGCTCGGCACCAGCCTGCTCGTTGGCGGATCGGCCCTCATGGTCGCCAGCCGCAGGCGACGCTCTGCCTGATCACCGTTGACCCCGGACAGGCCCTCTCGCTGACGCGAGCGGGCCTGTTCGCTTGTCCACCAGAGGGTTCTCGTGACCGCCGACGACCTTTGGTACGCGACGGATCCAATGTGGACAGAACCTGTCAGCCGAATGGTCAGACTGTGCCGCCGTCGATTGACTCTGTGACGAAACCGAGGAACCTTGATCACGCACGCCGTGTGGGCCCTCCCCGACACGGCGCGTTAATCGGGGGCACTGATCCGCGGACCTGTTATCGGTCACCGCTTCGCTTCGGCGAGGGGCTCGCGGGGAGCCAGTGGTGAGACCGACCCTGTTCGACGTCCGAGTCGTACTCAGGGGTGGGGACTTCCATGTTCGGTGCAATCATTCGTCGTTCGCTCGCGGTCGTTTCCGTGTCAGCGCTGGCCACGCTCGTCCTGCCGCTCTCCGGTGTCGCGCAAGCGGCCGGCGGCGACGGCATTGACGACTACAGCCAGTGCCAGAACGGCAGCGGTCTCCTGTCCTGCACGGGATGGACCAACGGCATCCTCAACGCCTCGAACAGCACCTACCGCGAGGACGGCGTCACGCCGCAGCGGCTCGTCATGGGCTTCACGATACCGGGCGCGCACACCGTCCAGATCAGCTACCTGACGCTCGCCGGCACCCACCACGCCTACGACTCGCTGGCGACGTGGAACCACACGGAGACCGCCGCCAACCGCTGCCAGGACATCATCGCTTCGCTGTGCGTCGGGGGCGCTGTTTCCACCTTCCCGATTCCGGCCGATCCCACCCCGGTCAACCCGGTCGGCGCGGGAATCAGCAACGTCACGTCGGCGCACCAGCTATCCGGCCAGCACCTCGAGCTTTACGGCGGCACTCTGACCGGCGCCCTCAACCAGGCGCACGGTACCTACGCACCTGACTACGGCAGCCTCTTGGTCAGTCTGACCACCACGACGGCGAACTCCGAGATCATGCTGCTCTTCGGCGGTCACATCGCGGCTGGTGTCGGGCCGCGAGGGTGGGGAGCCGGGCTCGGCGCCGGGGGGACCTCCGGCGGCAACTACCACATCCGGATCACCAACGTCGACGGTACGACCATCGGCAACCGCGACAACCAGTTGATGAGCGGCGCCATCGCCCTCAACGACACCACGATCGCGACATCGGCTCAGGCTGGCGGCACGACTGGCGGCACGATCAAGGACCACGCCACGCTGTCGGGAGCCACCACGGATGCGGTCGGAACCATCACGTTCAACCTGTACGGCCCGGTAGCCACCAACACGCCGACCTGCACAGGCGCACCGGTGTTCACGTCCACTGTGAACGTGCAGCCCGGTGTCCTCGAGTACGACTCCGCCGAGTACACCGTCACCCAGCCGGGGTACTACTTCTGGGTCGCCTCCTACTCCGGTGACGTGAGCAACAAGGCCTCCGCAGGCACCTGCGGGGCGACCGGTGAGACCACGCATGTGGTCAAGAACATCCCCGGCATCTACACCGCGGCCACCACGCCGGTCGAGATCGGCACGGCCATCTCCGACATCGCGCACCTGACCGGCCTGGTCGGTACGCCGACGGCGGCCCAGGTGACCTTCCAGGTCTACGGCGACAACGCCTGCGCGACCCCATTGACCGCCGCCGCCCTTGCCACCACCAGCGTGACGCCCAGCGGCAGCGAGTGGGTCTTCGTTTCAGCGACCTACACGCCGACCGCGACCGGATCCTATTACTGGCGCGCCTCGTACACCGGTGACGGCCAGAACGCTCCCGTTGCGGGAGACTGCCAGGCCGCCGACGAGACCTCGGTCGTGGGCAAGCGGCAGCCCTCGCTCGCGACCCACGCCACCGCGACAGCACCGGTCGGATCCGCGATCACCGATCGCGCCACCGTGTCCGGGGTCTACGGCCCGCTGTCGGCCGGCGACGTCACCTTCAAGCTGTACAGCGACGCCCGGTGCACCGTGTCGGTGCCGCCAGCGGTCATCGACGCGGACGCGACGACGCTGACCCACACCGGCGAGACGTGGGACGTCACCTCCAATGCCGCGACCCCGGCGACCGCTGGTACGTACTACTGGCGGGCGTTCTACGCCGGCAACGCCAACAACCTGCCCGTGTCGGGTGCTTGCGGAGCGGACAACGAGACGAGCCTGATCACGCGGCTGGCGCCGGCCCTGTCGACGAGTGCCACGCCGAGCGTCGTGATCGGTTCGACGATCTCCGACGTCGCGACGCTGACCGGCGTGTCCGGCACCCTGAGCACCGGCGAGGTCACCTTCAGGCTTTTCAACGACTCGGGTTGCGCCAATCAGGTCGGCGGCACCATCGCGTCCGTTAGCGCCACGTCAGCCGGCAGCGACTGGACGGTCACCTCGGACTCGGTGACCCCGACGGCGGTCGGCATCTACTACTGGATCGCCGCCTACGCCGGCAACGCGAACAACGCCCCGATCAGCGGCGCCTGCAATGCGACTGACGAGCACAGCGCAGTCACCAAGTCACAGCCCGGGATCTCCACCCAGGCGACCGAGATCGCCCCGGTGCTTGGCGGCCTGATCCACGACACCGCCTACCTCACCGACATCTACGGACCGGTCGCTACGAGCGAGGTTAGCTTCTCGCTCTACGACAACAACACCTGCACCGGTCCTGAGGTGGGCACGCCGGCGGCTGTCACCTCCACGCAGCGGGCGGACGGCACCTGGGTGGTCGTTTCTGACACGGTTGCCCCGCCGGCCGCGGGTACGTACTACTGGCGGGCGTTCTACGCCGGTAACGCGGCGAACCTGCCGGTGGCCGGCGAGTGCCTGGCGACCGGGGAAACCTCCACGGTGACCAAGGCCACGCCGGCCATCACCACCACGGCGACCGATTCGGTTCCCGTCGGCGGTCAGATCAGCGACGTGGCGCACCTGACCGGCTTCTTCGGCACGCCAGCGGCGGCCGATGTGACCTTCACCGCCTTCAGCGACAGCGGCTGCATCTTCCCGATCGCATCGGTCGGTGGCATCGCGGTCAGTGCGGCCGGTAGCAACGCGTGGGATGTCACGTCCGACGCCGTGACCATCAGCTTCGCCGGCAGCTACTACTGGATTGCTTCATTCGCCGGTGACCCGAACAACGACGCTGTGTCCGGTGCCTGTGGCGACGCCAACGAGACCTCGGTGGTGACCAAGCTCGCGCCCCAGATTTCGACCGCCGCTCAGGTCACGGTCACGGTGGGTGACTCGGCGACAGACACCGCGTACCTGACCGGTGTCTTCAGCGGCACCACCGTGCTCGCGAGTCAACTCAGCTTCAATGTGTACTCCGACGGTGCCTGCGGCACCCTGCTCGGCACGGTCTCCGGAGCCACGGCTACGAAGGTCGGCGGGGTGTGGCAGATCGAGTCGCAGCCGTTCACCACCACCCATACCGGGACGCTGTACTGGCAGGTCTCCTACGCCGGGGACGCCAACAACGATCCGATTGCCGGTGGATGTTCGGATGAGAGCGAGCAGAGCACGGTCTCGCCCCGCTCACCGCTGATCAGCACGCTGACCTCGGCAACTGCCGTGGTGGGCGATGCGGTGACCGACACGGCGCACCTGACCGGAATCTTCGGCCCGGTCCTCGCGAGCGACGTGAGCTTCGTCCTCTACAGCGACGTCGGCTGCACGATCCCGCAGGGCAGCGCCGCAGGAGTCAGTGTCACCGGCGGCAACGGGACCTGGACTGTCACCTCCGGCCCGGTGACCCCGGCGCACACCGGGGCCTACCACTGGATCGCCAGCTACGGCGGCAACTCCGACAACGCGCCAGTTGCGGGCACCTGCTCCGACACCGGTGAGACCGTGACGGTCACACCGGCCCAGCCGGCGCTGGGCACGGTGGCCACGCCGACCGCACCGGTCGGCTCGGCCATCCACGACGTCGCCACCATCAGCGGGGTGTTCGGCCCGTTGACCGCCGCCCAGGTGCACTTCGCGCTGTACTTCGGTGCGGACTGCTCCGGTCCCGCCACGGCGGTGGCCACGGCATCGGTGAGCAACGCCGGTGCGGCGTGGACGGTCACCTCGGCCGACTACACCATGACGGCGGCCGGGACGTACCACTGGATCGCTTCGTACACCGGCAACGCCGACAACGCGGCTGTGACCGGCACCTGCGGTGACCCGGGTGAGAACTCTCAGGTCGGCGATCTCACCGTCGTCAAGGCCGTTGATCACGCGGTCGCCGACTACGGCGACCTGCTCACCTACACCCTCACCGCGACCGCGCACAGCGTCGACCAGCACGACGTGGTCGTCACCGATGTGGTGCCGGTCGGGACCACGTACGTTTCGTCGTCCTGCGTCCTGCCTTGCACCTCGAGCTACGACGCTGCGACGAGGACCGTCACCTGGTCGGTGGGCACCCTTTTGGCCGGTTCCTCGGTCGACGTGCGGTTCGTCGTGCGGATCACGCTGCCGCCGGCGAATGCCGACGGGTCGCGACCGGGAACCGAGATCGACAACGTCGGCTCGATCCGCTCGGCCGAGACGCCGGTGAGGCCGTCGAACGTGGTCACGACAAAGGTGCCGGGCGTGAAAGCGGAGAAGATCGTCAAGCACCACCCGCCGGCAAGGGTCCTGGGCGAGCGGCTGGCCAAGACCGGGCCGGCCCTTCCGCTGGTGCCCGCGGTCTGGCTGGCCCTGATGATGATCGCCGCGGGCGTCGTCCTCAGCCGAGTTGGGCGTGCACGGCGATAGCGAGGAAGAGCAGAGCGAGCACGGCCAGCACGACCACAGCCTGCAGAGTGGCGGTCGACGTCATGGGGTGCAGTTGGGCCCGCGCCGCGCGGCAGCTGGGGCATCGAGCCTCAGCTACCGGCGCGGTGCACCTCGCGCAGATCAGTTGCTCGCAGCACATCCGCGCCTCCCTCCCCATGCGCCCACCGGCGCGGTCCGCCTACGACGGTAGACTCAACTCCTGTGATTCGCCTCGACCACGTGACCAAGCAGTACCCGGCTAGCACCCGTCCAGCCCTCGACGACGTCTCGGTCTATGTCGAGAAGAGCGAGTTCGTGTTTTTCATCGGAGCTTCCGGGTCTGGCAAGTCCACGTTTATCCGGCTATTGCTCAAGGAAGAGCCGCCGACGAAGGGGCGTATCAACGTCGCGGGCAAGGATTTCGCAAAGCTGTCCCGGTGGAAGGTGCCGCAGTTACGTCGCTCGATCGGCTGCGTATTCCAGGATTTCCGACTGCTCACCAACAAGACGGTCGCTGAGAACGTCGGCTTCGCCCTCGAGGTCATCGGCAAGCCGCGGCACACCATCAAGAAGGTGGTGCCCGAGGTGCTCGATCTCGTCGGCCTCGACGGCAAGGCAAACCGCATGCCGCACGAGCTCTCCGGCGGGGAGCAGCAGCGGGTCGCGTTGGCCCGCGCGTTCGTCAATCGTCCACTCGTCCTGCTGGCCGACGAGCCGACCGGCAACCTCGACCCTGACACCAGCATCGAGATCATGCGGCTACTCGACCGCATCAACCGCACGGGAACCACCGTGGTGATGGCCACACACGATGCGACGATCGTCAACTCCATGCGCCGGCGCGTGGTTGAGCTGGACAACGGCCGCATCGTGCGCGACCAGGCCCGCGGCGTCTACGGCTGACCGACCGCCCCTCCTCGATCCCGAAGGGTCCAATGCGCCTCAACTACGTACTCACCGGTGTCGGCTCCGGCCTCCGGCGCAACATCACGATGACGATCGCAATGATCCTGACGACTGCGATCTCGCTCACGCTGCTGGGCTCTGGCTTCCTGCTCATCCACAAGGTCAACGACATGAAGGACTACCTCTACTTCCGAGTCGAGGTTTCCATCTTCCTGACCAAGGACGTCACCGCGGAACAGCGCGACAACCTGCGCAACCAGCTCAACTCCGATCCGCTGGTCAAGAGCGTCACCTACGAGAGCAAGGACGACGCCTACCGTCGCTTCCGGGCGCAGTTCAAAGACTCGCCGGACCTCATCAACAACACCCGGGCGAACGCCCTGCCCGAGTCCTTCCGGGTCAAGCTCAAGGACCCCACCAAGTACAACTTGGCTGCCGCCAAGTACGCGCCGCCGACCCCGGGCGTTGACCAGGTCGTCAACCAGAAGAAGATCCTGGGCAAGCTGTTCGCCATCATCGGCGGGGTGCAAACCATCGCGGTCGTGATCGCCATCACGGTCCTGATCGCCGCGGTGCTGCTGATCGGCAATACGATTCAAGTGGCGGCGTTCAACCGAAGACGCGAAATCGAGATCATGCGATTAGTGGGCGCGTCGAACTGGTATGTCCAGCTGCCGTTCGTCCTCGAGGCCGTGGTCGCCGGGCTCATCGGCGGCGTGCTGGCCATCATCTTGCTGATGGTCGGCAAGGTGGCCTTCGTGGATGGGCAACTGTCGGCGTTGTTCTCCTCCGGCGTGATCCCCACTATCACCTTCCGTGACATCTTTGCCTTGAGGGTTGCTCCGCTGCTGTTGCTGATCTCCGCCGTGCTGTCCGCTCTCACGGCATGGGTGACGCTGCGCTTCTACGTTCGAGTGTGAGCTTGTCGTGAGCTCCAACTCAGGCGGTCCGGGCTGATGGCCCCTGACGAGCGGCACCAGCTGATCGCGCAGAACCGCAAGGCGCGCCACGACTACTTCATCGAGGACACCTTCGAGGCGGGCCTTGTCCTCACCGGCACCGAGGTCAAGTCGCTGCGTGCCGGGCGGGCGTCGCTGGTCGACGGATACGCCGTCATCAGGGACGGCGAGGTGTGGTTGCAGGGCGTGCACATCCCGGAGTACACCGAGGGCACGTGGACCAACCACGAGCCGCGCCGCCAGCGCAAGCTGCTCCTGCATAAGCGTGAGATCGCCAAACTGATAGGTACGACCAGAGAGGGCGGGGTGACACTCGTACCCCTGCGGTTGTACTTCAAGGACGGCCGGGCCAAGGTCGAGATCGCGCTCGCCCGGGGAAAGCGGGCCTACGACAAGCGGCAGATGCTGGCCAAGCGTGACGCCGAGCGTGAGATCTCCCGCGCACTGGGCCGGAGGGCCAAGGGCCGGCCGTGACGGCCCCGCACCCGGATCGGCCACCGCCTCGCGATAACTTCGTGGTCATGGCCTTGTCGCGGACGATCCGGACCTCCCTCGCCGCGCTGGGCGCACTGGGCGCGCTGGGCTTCGTGTTCCTGGCTGCCCCGCCGGCCGGGGCAGCCACCGCCGAGTCGATCCGCAGCTATGCCGTGGTCATGACGGTGCGCCCCGACGGCACGCTGCACGTGCGCGAGCAGATCTCCTACGACTTCGGTTCCGAGCAGCGCCATGGCATCCAGCGCAAGATCCCGACCGCGGTGCACTACGACAACACCTACGACCGGATCTACCGGCTGACCCAGGTACGAGTCAGCAGCCCTGACGGCGCTCCCACGCAGACCAAGGTGTCCGGTGGCAGCGAGACCCGGATCCGGGTAGGCGATCCGAATCGGACGGTCAGCGGCCCGCACACCTATGTCATCGACTACGACGTGGCGGGCGCCCTCAACAAGTTCTCTGACCACGAGGAGCTCTACTGGAATGCGATTGGCGACGAGTGGCCCGTCGGAATCGCTGCCGCCTCGGCGGTGGTCGAGACGCCGACGACGATCACCAAGGTCGCCTGCTTCGGGGGGTCGCGGCTGAGCACGTTGCCCTGCGGTTCCGCCGTCCATGACGGGCCGCGCGCCACGTTCCGCCAGGCGGCGTTGCCGGCCTTTGAGGGTCTGACGGTCGTGGTGGGCATCCCGCCCGGTTCCGTGCCGGCGAAGCCGATCCTCAAGGAGCGGTTTTCGGCGCCCCGGGCCTTCGCCGCGACGCCGATCACCGTCGGCGGCCTCGGTGTCATCCTCGCGCTGGCCGGCGCCGGGGTGGGCCTGCTGCTGTGGACCCGAGGGCGGGACCGGCGTTACGTGGGCCAGGTGCTCGGGCTGGCGCCCGCTGCCGGACAAGCCGACGTCCAAGAACATCGTCCGCTGTTCACCAAGCCCGACGGGGCGGTGGAGTTCGCGCCACCCGACGGCATCCGTCCCGGTCAGATCGGCACGCTGATCGACGAGAAGGCCGACCCGCTCGATGTCACGGCCACGATCATCGACCTGGCGGTCCGCAAGTACCTCTTCATCGAGGAGTTGCCCAGGTCCGGATGGTTCTCCGGCCGCGACTGGCGACTGTCCAAGGTGGAGCATCCCGGTGAGGACGACCTGCTGCCCTACGAACGAAAGCTCTACGACTCCTTGTTCCTCGGCCGCGACACCGTTTGCATGTCGGAGCTCAAGAACACGTTCGCCGCAAGCATGAAGTCCGTCCAGGACCGGTTGTACATCGACGTGGTCAAGCGTGGCTGGTTCGCCAGACGACCCGACGAGGTGCGCAGCACCTGGTCAACGGCGGGGGTCTTTCTCATTGCGGCGGCTGCCGGCATCACGTATCTGCTGGCGAAGTACACCCACCTGGCCCTGCTCGGCATCGGTCTCATCATCGGCGCCGCCGTGCTCTGGCGCTGCGCCCGTTTCTTGCCGGCCCGAACGGCCAAGGGCAGCGCGGTGCTGGCCCGGGTGCTCGGCTTCCGGCAGTACATCCGCACGGCCGAAGCCGAGCAGTTGAAGTTCGAGGAGCGCGAGTCGATCTTCTCGCGCTACCTGCCGTACGCCATCGTCTTCGGTGAGACGGAGCGGTGGGCCAAGGCCTTCGAATCGCTGGCCGCCAACCCGGCACAGGGCAACGGCGTCTACTGGTACAGCGGGCCGGCCGCGTGGAATCTCGCCTACCTGGGCGCCTCGATGAACGGCTTCACCAGCAGCGCGGTCACCACGATGGCCTCAACACCGTCCGGATCTGGCTCGAGCGGTTTCGGTGGAGGGGGCTTCTCCGGTGGCGGCGGAGGCGGTGGGGGTGGCGGGTCGTGGTGAGGGCGTGCCACCCGTGGTGAACGTGCCGCCCTACATCGCCGTCGTCGGGCCGGCCGACGCCACTGAGCAGGACACCGCGGCGGCGTACGCCGTCGGTGCGGCGCTGGCCGCGCGGGGAGCGGTCGTGGTCTGCGGCGGGCTGGGCGGGGTGATGGCGGCCGCGGCGGCGGGCGTCCGGTCCGCCGGTGGGCTGTGTGTGGGCCTGCTGCCGGGCGATTCCCGCGAGGGTGCCTCTCCCGACCTCACGGTGGCCCTGGCGACCGGCCTCGGCGAGGTACGCAACGCGCTGGTCGTACGTGCCTGTGACGCCGTGGTGGCCGTCGGCGGTTCCTGGGGCACGCTGTCGGAGGTGGCGCTGGCGGCCCGCTCCGGCCGGCGGGTTGTGGCGGTCGGCGGCTGGCAGGTCGTCGACGCGAGCGGCTCGCCGGTGGAGGGGATGCTCTTCGCCGCCGATCCGCGGGAAGCGGTGGACATCGTTCTCGGGTTACCCTAGGGACGAACACCTATCAGGGGGTGATTGGTTTCGACTCCGGATGTCGAAGCAAGGGAAGCGGGCCGAGGAAGGCGACGATGATCTCGTTAACCACGAAATGTCGCAAACAAGATATAAGCGCCGATACTAATCGCGCCGAGCTCGCTCTTGCTGCCTAGGTAGCAATCGGCTCTGTCAGCCCGGGAGTGCCTCCGGCCCGGATGCTGGCATCGCTAGGAGGCTCACTGCCGTACCCGGCTGCGGGGCCCGGCGGAACACCCAACAGCAGCTGGGCCCGTCTCACCGGATCGCTCACTACACCGGTGGGGCCGAGAAAGACCTGTGAGCTGCGCCCGGAGAAGCCTTGTACAGATGTCGGAGGACGCGGGTTCGATTCCCGCCACCTCCACGTGATGTGGGCCCGTACGAACCGGTGTCGCACAGGCCCGGGCCAGCGATGGCCCGGGCCGCTTTTCGTCCGCACCCAGAAGCAGCGTTGCGCCTGAACCGGCTTACGTCGGTGCTGGCCGCGCGACGTGCAGCCAAGCGCATGCCGTGGGTGAAAGCGGAACGAGCCGATCGGACCTGGATTCCTTCGCGGCCAAGAACGGTCTCATCCCGGACTGACCGACCGTTCGCCTGCTCGCATGGGGTGCCTACAAGCGCTGCTTCACGGTCATCCCCTTCTACCCTGTGCTGGCTCGACGTCGGTCCGAGCGAAGTCTTCGCCCTTGTACAACAGCGGCTTGCCGGTAGCGCGAGCCAGTGCGTACGCAAAGCAGTCGCCGAAGTTGAGACCAGCCGGATGGTCGCTGCCCTTTCCGAAATCGCGATACGCCTGCCGAGCGATTTCCGCATGCCGCTGTGTCACCGGTTCTACCTTGACGCGAGTCACGGCCAGTAGATCGTCGAGTCGTCCGCTGAGTACCGGATCACGATTCGAGTCGACAACAATGGCGGTTTCGACGTACGTCGCCGCCGAGATCAATGGCTCGACTGCGCGGGCAAGGGCATGGCCGTAGCGATCCGCATCACGCTCGCCGCGCAGGATCGCGATGATCGCCGAGGTGTCGACGATCAACGGGGGAGCCCCAGATCGTCATAGAGCAGGTTGCCATGATCGCCACTGCGATAGGGCTCGACCCAGCGGCCGGCGGTATCCTCGGCGATCTCCCGCACCCGAGTGGCACGCTCGGCGGCTGCCGCCTGGTCCTTGTGGCTCACCCGATCAAGACGCTCGCGAACCGCCACGCTCACGGCGCGGGTGACGCTCTCACCGGTGGCAGCAGCGAGTTCCCGTGCCAAGCGTTCGGCTTCATGGTTCTTGATGTTCAAGCTCATTCGAGAATTCTACCATGGCTAGTCTACCATTCTGCCCTCCGCGCCGGCGGCGGTGAGTCAAGCGATCACGGGGCCGGCGAAGCTGGGACTGCGGTTCGCTCGCCGCGCTGATTGTCGCGGCGCAATTGATGGGCACGGGCATTGCCCAAGCCGTGGTGCCCTCCACCATTGGCAGTACCGACAGCTACGCTTATTCCTCACATCAGGTGTACAGTTACAAGCTCGTCATGCCCGCTGGCGGCACATTGCGAAACATCCACGTTGGGCTCCCGCTGGGCGCCGCGCTGGCCGTTAACTCCACTATTGACAGCCCTAACTGGCCCACCGGTACTGCGCGGAAATATGGTACCTTCTACGACTTCTTTCCCCCCAAGCCCAGTCTCGTCGGTCTGGGCTGGACGCTCTACTTCAGGATCACCGGAGCTATCAATCCGCCACCATCGACGGTGAATGCACTTATCGAAGCTTGGAACAGTTCGGGCGCAAAATACGCATCTTTTCGCACCTCCGGGCGTACCTATCCTATTGCGCCGCTGCCTAGCTACCCGGCGCTGTGCAGCTACCCGGTAGCGGACAATCTATGTGCGCCAGCCCCCTATACAATCGCGAACGAAAACATGCTACCAGGAAGTACGGGTTGGCAACTAACCGTTCCCGCTGACACGGCGTCGCCGCAGATCGAGGCTTATTCTGATAAAAGCTCTGCATACTGCGGACAGACGTTTGGCATGCATGTCAATGTCACAGACGGCGCCGGTGCATTCACTACGGAGGTTTGGCGCTACGGCTGGTACGCGGGAAAAAAGGGACGACTCGTCAGCAACCTCGGTCCGCGCGTAGCCACCCGCCAGGCTAGCCGAGTGCTAACGACGCTCGAGCGCTCTAGCGATTGGGTCACACCCTCCCTTCAGAGCCCACGTCGGGCGACCACGGCCAACAACTGGACCACGAGCTTCTACGTGACGATCCCGCCGAATTGGACGCCGGGCACCTACCTGTTCAAGCTCACCGACTCAACAGGCTTTCAGACCTACGTGCCTTTTGTGATCCGCGACGATTCCTCGACGGCCACCTACGAGATGGCCATGGCCTTTATGACCTATCAGGCGTACAGCACCTGGGGCGGCGCCAGCCTCTACGCGGGTATCTCGGGCCAGGACTACGACCAAGCGGTGGTCGACTCGTTTGACCGGCCATTCGGTGGCACTGGCCGTTCGAGTGATGGCAGGTTCCTCTACCAGGACGCTCATCTGGTAGCGGAATTCGAGCGGCGTGGACTGCCGACTGCCTACATCGTAGATCAGGACCTGGGCAACCATGCTGCACATTTAAGCCAGCATAAGACGCTCGTCCTGGGGCCCCACACGGAGTACTGGACCGTGGGGATGCGATCAACCGTGGATACGGGCGTGGTGAGTGGTATGAACATACTTAACTTCGGCGCCAACCAAGCGTGGTGGCAGGCGGATCTGGCGGTCGGCCGGCCATCAGGCTACTACCAACGCTCTCTCCACACCTCGCGCGCTTGTGCGCCGGATCACACGGGCTACTTTCACGATGTTGCGAACGGCTGCTACGGGAGTTCACAGAAGCTGTTCGGTATGCAATACAATTGTTGGGGAGCTGGGGGTGATGCGGTAGCCGGGAACAATTGGCTCTGGGCGAACACCGGCCTGGCCCCTGGCGGCAAGATACCGCATCTACTTGGCGGGGCCACCGGAACCGAAACCGACGTCATCAATATTGGCCAGCCAAAGCCGCCCGGCCTCACCGTTCTCGCGCACTCCCCGCTTTCACTGTGCCGCAACACGGCGGCCGCCGCGGCTGGCCAATACTCGGACATGACGTATTACCGCAATTCGGCCGGAGGGCAAGTGTTCTCCGCGGGCACCCAGAACTGGGTTTGCTTCCTGGACCCTTTCTGTCCGCCGAGTGGTCAGACGGGAGCGACCATGGTTAGTAAACTGATGGATAACTTACTCGCGCAGTTTGCTTCGATCCAGCCGCCGCCGACGTCCACGGCCACGATAGCGCAGCAATATGCGGCACTGCCGAACACGACGCCACGCGCCCTACCGGCACGACCGTTCTGCCGGGTGGACCAGAGCGAGCAGCAAGGCTGCGTTGCCCCCGAAGCTGACGGCGACTGATCTCTCGCCCGCGGCCTCCGGCCAAGTAGCGCCTGTGCCTGGTCGGGTGGCCGGCTGCTGCGCCGACTGAGACCTCAGCTCAAGTCCGACCCGTTCGGCGCCGACGCCCCTAACGATCAGGCCATGCCCGGTCTGGGCCCGCGGGAGGACATTCATGCTGCGCATTCTCAGAAGCCGCATGGGTCCGATCGGGGCCGGGATCCGGGCCCGGCTACTCGGCGTCAGCATCCGTACCAAGACGCTCGGTGTGCTCGTGGTGCCGATGACGGTCCTGCTGCTGGCCTCGGGGGTGTTCATCGGCGGCTCGGTGAGCGATGCCGGCCGGGCCCAGCAGGTGCAATCGCTCACCGAGGTGTCCGCCCGGGTGGTCTCCTTCGTCGGCTTCCTGCAGACCGAACGCGCCGACACGTTGGGTTATCTGAACCACCGGGCCACCGAGCAACTCGGCTTCCTGCGCGACCACCGCAAGTTGGTCGACGGCCAGGTCGGATCCCTCCAGGACGCCCTGGGAAAGCCAGCGTTCGCGAATCTTTCACCGGCGCTGGGCCGGGCTGCTGCGACGGCCGTGGCCGGTCACGACCAGCTGGCCGTGTTGCGCGCCGAAGTCGATGGCGGCGCGGCGAACGCGGCCCAGGCAGAGGCTCGTTACGGCCAGGTCATCGCCGACGACCTGGTGCTCCCCGAACTTCTCGCTGACGCGGTCAGCGACCCTCAACTCGCCCGGGCCCTTCGCGCGTATGGCACGGTCGCTCACCTGCAAGAAGCCGCAGCGCAGGAACGCGATGCGATCAGCGTCTCCGCTGCAGCCGGCCGGTTCACCCCGCAGCAGTACGTCGTGCTCGCCGGCAGCGTGGACCAGCAGGAACGTCTGGTGGCCGCGCTGGCTGGCCTCGTCTCGGTCGAGCAGCGGCAGGAGCTGAGGCTTAGGCTCGGCAAGGCGGACACGGGCAGATTCCTGCGCTATCGCGCCGCGGCGCTCGGCAGCGGCGGCAACCGGCCACTGAGCATCGACGGCCCGGCGTTTTCGGCGGCATCGGCGGAGCGCCTCCGAGTGCTCACGGCCCTCGGCCGTTCCTTCTCCGGCACCGTCATCAACGACGCTCAGTCACTCGGCAGCGCGGCACAGACGCGCGCGCTGCTCATCGCCGGGCTGGCCGCGGTCGTGTTCGCCGTGGTGCTACTGCACGCTCTCGTCCTGTCCCGCCGGATCGTTCGACCGCTGCGTCGGCTGACCGGCGCGGCCGAGCAGATCCGGGCCGAACTGCCCAGGATGGTCCAACGCATGCAGACTCCGGGGGAGAGCCCGGAGATCGTCATCGAGCCGATCCGGGTCGAAGGTGCAGACGAGATCGGCCGCCTCGCCCAGGCGTTCAACACGGTCAACGAGGTCACGGTCCAGGTCGCGGTCGAGCAGGCGGCCCTACGCGGCAGCATCGCCGAGATGTTCGTCAACGTGGCTCGCAGAAGCCAGGCGTTGCTCGGGCGGCAATTGGCGTTCCTCGATCAGTTGGAGGCGCTCGAGGAAGACCCCGACATCCTGCAGAACCTCTTCCGTCTCGACCACCTGGCCGCGCAGATGCGCCGCAACTCCGAGAGTCTGCTGGTCCTCGCCGGAATCGACGCGACCCGAACTCTGCGGGCGCCCATGCTGCTCTCGGATGTGGTCCGGACGGCCATCGGCGAGATCGAGAACTTCCACCGTATCGACGCCGCTGTCGAAGCTGATCCCGCGGTCAACGGGCGCGTGGCGCTCTCTGTCGCCCATCTCCTGGCCGAATTGATGGCGAATGCAACGCACTTCTCAGGCCCGGATACCCGGGTGCGAGTGACGACCAAATTTGGCCGCCACGAAGTGGTTCTCGTCATCGACGATAACGGTCTCGGCATGACAGCGGAGGAACTGGCGGACGCCAACCACCGCCTCGCCACCCCGCCGGCGACAGAGATCGCCGTCGCGCAGCGGCTGGGCTTCTATGTCGTCGGCCGGATCGGCCAACGCCTGGGAGCGACGGTCGGACTGCTGCCGCGTCCCCAGGGTGGCATCGCGGCCACCGTCACGCTGCCGGCCTCGGTGTTCGCACCGGACTCTCTACCGGCCAACCTGACTCCGACCACTGCGCCGGCGGGCGAGACCGCGCAGACGCCGGTGATCGCGGCCGGGCTGCCTAACCGGCACCGGGCCGGCCGCCGACCCCCGCAGCAGCGGCCGGTAGCCGGGATGCCGCTTCCCGTTGCCGGCCCCACGAACCCCGTCGCACGGCCGGTGCCACTCGCGGCGACAGTGCAAGATATCCTGCCGGGTCACCCACTACGCCGCGTGGGTGACATCGGCCGGCTGCCGACGCAGCGTCCCGGGTCGGTGATTCCGGCGCAGCGGGTCCCCGCGCCGGGACCCCCTGCCGGGCTGTCCGAACGCCGTACGGCCCCCGCGCCGGCCCAGCGACCCGGCCCGGGCGCCACCCACCCGACCAGTCCGGCCGAACACGCACGGCACGAGGTGCGCTCAGACGAGTCTGCCCGTACGGCCTTGGCGGAACTCACCACGCTGTCGGGCTGGACGTACACACCAGAAACCGCAGCGCAGCCGTCGGCCGCGCTGAGCCGGCGTACCGCCACGGTGACCGAAGACCTCGGCGCGCCCGAACCGCCGCGACCGGCCGCCGCGCCACGCTCTGCTGAGCAGGTCCGAGGGGTGCTGTCGGGGTTCCGGGCCGGCGTGGAAAAGGGCCGGCTTGATCAGCAGGTCGCTCCCAAGCACGACTCATCGGCGAAGGAGGAATCGTGACAATACTGAGCTCTGAAGCGGTCAACTTCAACTTCCTACTCGTCAACTTCGTGGAGAGCGTGCCCGGGATCCGGCACACCCTGGTGGTGTCGGCCGACGGCCTGCTCATGGCGATGTCCGATCAGCTGGACCGGACCTCCGGTGACCAGCTCGCTGCCGTCGTCTCCGGCCTGGCGAGCCTGGCGGGTGGCGCCGCCAGGGAACTGCGGAGCGGCCAGGTCCGCCAGGCGATCATCGAGATGGACGATGCGTTCCTCTTCACGGTGGCGATCAATGACGGCTCGGTGCTGGCCGTAGTGGCCGAAGCCAGCTCCGACGTCGGCCTGGTCGGCTACGAGATGACGCTCCTGGTCAATCGCGCTGAGGCCGTCATGACTCCCGGCTTGGTTTCCGAAATGCGCGCGCACCTCCCCTACGCGGTCGTTGGCCTGATGCGATGAGCACCGGCGAGGATTTCGTGGAGGCGCGGGTGGTTCGTCCGTACACCTGGACGGGTGGCCGCACCTACACCGGCGGCGTCCGGCTGCCGCTGGAGGCGCTCGTTCAAACCGTTAGCGGGGCGGTGACCTCGCCCCTGGTTCTGGAACTTCGTCGCATGCTCGAACTCTGCACAGAGAAGGTGCTGTCGGTGGCGGAGCTGTCCGCGCACCTCGAACTCCCCCTCGGGGTGACGCGCGTGCTCATAGGTGACCTCGCGACGGCGGGTCTGGTGCGGATCCACCACACGCGGCAGAGCGACACCCCGACCAGCGCCCAACTCAAAGTCCTTGAGGGGGTGCTCGATGGCATTGCTCAACTCTGACGTCGCGTCGCGGGCGCCGGTGGCAGTCAAAGTGGTCATCGCGGGTGGCTTCGCCGTCGGCAAGACCACCTTCATCGGATCGATCTCCGACATCAAGCCGCTGCGTACCGAGGCGGCGATGACGGCTGAGAGCATCGGCATCGACGACGCCGGCGGTGTCACAGGCCGCAAGACGACGACAACCGTTGCGATGGACTTCGGCCGGATCGAGCTGCCGGGCGATCTGTGGCTCTACCTCTTCGGTACGCCCGGCCAGGACCGCTTCGCCTTCATGTGGGACGACCTGGTACGCGGCGCTCTCGGCGCGGTCGTCCTGGTCGACACGACCCGGCTCGATGCCTGCTTCCCGGCGGTCGACTACTTCGAGTCGCGCGGCATCCCGTACGTCGTGGCCGTGAACTGCTTCGACGGGGTGGCCCGCCATGACCTCGACGAGGTACGCGACGCACTCGCCGTGCCCGACAGCATTCCGGTCTTTCACACCGACGCGCGGGTCCGAGAGGCGAGCAAGCAGGCCCTCATTTCGGTGATTCGGCTGGCTATGACCCAACTCGTCGGCTGACCGGCGCGGTTTCCGGTCGGATGCAGCAGGGCACCACCTCCAGCGAGAGGTGGTCGCCGTGACACGAGCCATGGGAGTCGGCCAGGACGCGAAGTTCGCGGCCCGCCGCGCCGCGAACAGCAAATGGCTCGACCGACTCGCCCGGCTGGGCCTGGTCGCTAGAGGCATCATCTACGTGCTCGTCGGCTGGCTGGCACTGCAGGTGGCGTTCGGGAAGTCCGGCAAGCAGGCCGACCGCGGTGGCGCGGTTCAGGAAATCGCCACCAAGCCGTTCGGCACCGCATTGCTGTGGTTGCTCGGCATCGGTTTCGCGGGGTTGGCGCTGTGGCGCTTCAGCGAGGTCTTCTTCGGGCCCGCCGGCACCAGTGATGACGCCGGGGAGCGGCTGAAGTCACTGGCCCGCGCGCTGCTCTACACCGCGTTCGCCGTCACCACGATCAACTACGTTTTGGGCGCGTCCAGCAGCGCCGCTCAGAACGGCAATTCGCAGTCGGTTACCGCCACGGCGAAGGTGATGCGGCACACCGGCGGACGCTGGCTCATCGCGATCGTCGGGCTGGTCCTGGTGGGGATCGGGTGCTTCCTGGCCTACGAGGGCGCCAAGAAGAAGTTCGAGAAGTATCTCAAGCTCGGCGAGATGAGTGCTGGCACGCGCACCATCGTGGAGAAGCTGGGGATGTTCGGCGGTGTCGCGCGCGGCGCGGTCTTCGCGCTGGCCGGGATCTTCCTCGTGATTGCCGCTGTCAAGTACAACCCCGGCGAGGCCAAGGGGCTCGACGGCACCCTGCGCACCGTCGCCTCGACCCCCCTCGGCCCGTGGCTGCTGGTCCTTGTCGCCCTCGGTCTCGTGGCATTCGGCGTCTACTCGTGGTGCGAGGCACGCTGGCGCAAGGTGTGATCCCTTAGCGGGCCTGTGTACGTTGCCGATGTGAACTGGACGCCCGGAGGTCCGCAGATCGCGGCGTTCGCCGCCTTCGCTGTGGTCGCCGCGCTGCTCACCATCACCCCGGGCGTCGACACCGTGCTCGTCATGCGTACCGCCCTGGTCGCCGGTCGGCGGCGGGCGATGCTGGCAGCCCTTGGCGTGTTGACCGGGCTGCTGCTCTGGGCGTGCGCCGCCGGTCTCGGTGTAGCGGCCCTGCTGGCAGCATCGGAGACGGCTTACCAGGCGCTTCGCATCGGAGGTGCGCTCTACCTGGCCGGGTTGGGCGTACGGATGCTGTGGCGGGCCGGTCGGCCGTCGGCCGAGCGGTCGGAAACTGCTCCGGCCGCGGCGCTCTCGTCGGCTCGCGCGTACTCCCAGGGCCTGCTCACGAACTTGCTGAACCCCAAGGTCGGTGTCTTCTATCTGACTCTGCTGCCGCAGTTCGTCGTGCCCGATCATCCGTTCCTTCTCATCAGTCTCGGGCTGGCGCTGGTGCATGTCGCCGAGGGGGTGCTCTGGTTCCTGGTGGTCTCGTGGCTGGCCGTGAGGGTCGGGGCCCTGCTGCGCAGCCGGCAGGCCCGGCGGGTCCTCGACGCGATCACCGGCACCGTGTTCCTGGGATTTGCCACTCGGCTCGCGCTGGAGCACCGGGCATGACGCATGTGGGCCGGCTGCTGGTGGCGACGCCGATGCTCAACGATCCGAACTTCGTCCGCACCGTCATCCTGCTGGTCGCCCATGACCACGACGGCGCGCTCGGGGTGGTGCTCAACCGCGCCTCGGAGATCCCGATGTGGGGCGTGCTGCCCGAATGGACGCCGCTGGCCAGCGAGCCCCAGTCGGTGTTCACCGGCGGCCCGGTGTCGCCCGAGGCGGCGATCTGCCTCGCCCGGGTGCGCCTCAGCGCTCAGCCCGACGGCTGGTCACCCATCGACGGCAGCCAGGTCGGCACGGTGGATCTTTCCGGCTCCCCGGATGAGCTCGGGCCGCATGTGCAGCGGCTGCGGGTCTTCGCCGGGTACGCGGGCTGGAGTGCCGGTCAGCTGGAGAACGAGATATCCGAGGGCGCGTGGTTCGTAGTCGAGGCGTTGCCCGACGACCCGTTCGTCGAGCGGCCCGCTGCGCTGTGGCCGATGGTCCTGCGGCGGCAGGGCGGTCTGATGGCCGCCGTGGCCACGTACCCGCCGGACCCGTCACTGAACTAGAGCCGTTAGACTTGCTGGACCGAGGGGCTGTGGCGCAGCTGGTAGCGCACCACACTGGCAGTGTGGGGGTCAGGGGTTCGAGTCCCCTCAGCTCCACCCTTCGAGCAGGGCCCTCTGGGCAGGGCAACTCCCGTCAGCAGTGTCCGCTCCCTGTCGGTCGGCTGGCGTGTTCATGCCGCGAGCTCGAAGCGGGCCGCCCCGGAGACGCCGCCAGGACCGGTCCCAGCGCCATGCTGGCTGGTGGGCCGCCCTCCACGCCTAGGCCGTGTCTTGCCTGACGCCGGCCAGCAGCCGGTCGCACTCGGCCATGCGTGGCCGAGCCTCCATCTCGGCGAACAGCCGCCGGGCCTGCCCCAGCGGCTCATGCGGGCCGCCACTGCCAGGCGCAACCGACGCGACCCGGCCCAGCTCCAGCAACGTGTACGCCTGTTCCAGACGGTTGCCGAACGCCGCCCACCGTGTCGCGGCGTCGCGCAGACCGGCGACCGCCACGGCGTGGTCCCCGGCCGCTGCGGCGAGCTGCGCGGATGCCGTGACGACCGCGTGCTCGCGGACCGGCAGGTTGGCCGGCAGCAGTGCCGTGAGCCGGCGAGCGAGGTCCACGTCGCCGACGGCGAGAGCGCACCGGACGAAGGCGGGGAGCCGGGGAGCGTACTCCGCCGACTCCGACAGCCCAGGGCTGGCGCACACCTCCCACAGCAGCGTGCGGGCCAGCTCCGGCCGGCCTGTGGCCAGGAAGGTCAACGCCGCCGACACCCCGGCCGACGCCATCACATCGGGGGTGTTGATCTGCCGTGCCTGGTCAAGCGCCGCCTCGGCTACCACGACGTCGGGCCGCCCCGTCTCGTACATCACCCGGGCCAGCACTGCCTGCGTCTCGACGACGAGGGAGTCTCCGGTGCGCACCAGCCGGGGCAGCAGAGCCTCCGCCGCTAGCAGCGCATCGGCCAGCCGGCCCGTTTCCAGCAAGGCCTGTAGCCGGCTCGCCTCGATGGTGTCGGCCACCCGGACGAGCCCCCGCTGATCGGCGAAGGCGATCCCCTCCGCGTAGGTCTCCAGCGCCGCGTCGGGGCCCAGCAGGTTCCAGCGGTCGACGCCCAGGTTGTTGTACGCGATGCCGGCAGCGTGGCCCTGACCGGCGGCATTGAGCAAGGTGATCGCCCCTTCCTGGTCAGCCAGCCCCTCGACGGCACCTTGGGCAACCAGGCAGGAGCCGCGAGCGCCCAGCCCCCTGGCGGGCGTCGGGAGGCCGAGCTGGTCGGCAAGGGCCAGCGCCCGGTCGGCGTACTCCACGCCCTGCCCGTACGCGCCACTGATGATGGCCTGACCGGTCATTCCCACCAAGGCATCGACGAGCTCCGGGCTGGGCGGCTGCCCCTCCAGGAGGACGAGGCCCTCCATGCCGACGGCCCAGCCTCGATCGTCGCCCAGGCTGCGGAGCATGACACCCAACTCCGTCATCGTCGCGCCGGCGCAGGTCAGGTCGCCGGCGGCCCGGAACAGCGCAACCGCGTTCTCGAGGGCTTCGGCAGCCTCCCGCGCACGGCCTAGCTCGTTAGCGATCTCTGCCCAACGCCGCAGTACGCGGGGCCGGTCCGGATCGTCGGGCGGGGTGAGCGCAAGCGCCCGATCGACCAGGCCCATGGCTTGCTTGGCGTCGAGGCAGCTGGCCTTGTCCGCAGCGAGCAGCGCATGCCGGCGCGCGAGGGGCGTGACCTCGGCGACCAGGGCGACGTCACCGGCGGCCCCGGCCAGGTGCAGTACCTGCTCGGTGTGGTGCGCCAGCACCTCCGCAATGTCGTTGAGCCGACCGGCCGCCTTCTCCTCCAGCCAGCGAGCGGCGGCCAGGTGCCTCACCGCCCGACTCTGCCGAGGAATCGTGCTGTAGGCGACGTCCCGGACCAGGCCGTGCAAGAAAGAAAGCTCCTGCTGTCCGGCCATGCTCGACTCGCGGGAGGGGCGGATCAGCTCCTTGCTGGTCAGCTCGTGCAGCGCCGTCGCCACCTCAGCCGTGTCCCTGGAGCCCATCGATGCGATTGCGCCGGCCCAGAACCGCCGGCCGACCACCGCGGCATCGGCAAGCAGCGCCTTCCGATCGGCGCTCAGCGTGTCCAGTCGGGCCGCGATCAGTGCTTGAATGCCTTGTGGGAGCGGGACATCCGCGCCGGGTATCAGCCGCCCGCCGGCGTCCAGCCGCCCGCCCTCGCGGACCACGCGGACGCACTCCTCGGCGTATAAGGGATTGCCTTCGGCCCGCTCCAAGATCAGCTGCTGGGTGTCGGCCGGCAGCACGTGGCGCCCGAGGAGCTGGGCGACGAGAGTGGCCATCTCGCCGTGGGGCAGACCGCTCAGCGCGACCGTCATGGTGTTGCGCAGGCCGGTGCCCCAGCCCGGGTGCAGCTCGTACAGCTCCGGCCGTGCCGTGCAGACCAGCAGGAGCGGGACGCCGTGCGCCCAGGCCGCCACGTACTCCAGGAAGGCCAGCAAGGCCTCGTCGGCCCAGTGGATGTCTTCGACCAGGACGACGGCGGCCGCACCGTCGGCCAGGGACTCGAGGAACTGACGCCAGGCGGTGAACGACTCCTCCTGGGGGACGGCCACGTGGGTGTCGACTCCGAGCAGCGGCAGCAGCCGGGCTCGTAGCCAGCCGGTCTCGGCGTCGTCACCCAGCACCGCGTCGAGCTTCTCGACCGTCTGCTCCGGATTGTCGGACTCCAGGACGCCGGCATGGGACTTCACGATCTCCCCGAGCGCCCAGAAGGTCACGGCGTCGCCGTAGGGCAGGCATCGGCCCTGGCGCCAGACGACGAGATCGGGCAGCTCGTTGATATAGGTGTACAGCTCCGCGACCAGCCGCGACTTGCCCACCCCGGGCTCGCCCGTCAGCGTCACCAGCTGCACGGTCCGGTCCCGCACAACCCGGTCGAACGCGGTACGCAGCTGGAGCACCTCGAGGTCGCGGCCGACCAGCGGGGAGTCCATGGACCGCAGCACGTCCACCCCGAGCCGGGCGCGCGGCGGGCCGGCGCGCCAAAGCGCCACCGGCTCTGCCTTCCCCTTGACCGAAACGGGCTCGAGGGGCTCGTAGGCGAAGACCCGCGACGTCGCGGCGTAGGTCTCCCTGCCCACCACGACCGCGCTGACCGGTGCCGCGGTCTGCAGCCGGGCAGCGGTGTTGACCACGTCGCCGGTGACGAAGCCCTCCCCGGACTCCGGTCGGGCGTGCAACGCGACTATCGCCTCTCCGGTGTTGATGCCGACCCGCACGGCCAGCCCGAGTTGCGGGTCGCGGGCGTTCAACTCGTCGATGGACTCGAGGATGCGCAAACCGGCGCGTACGGCTCGCTCGGCGTCGTCCTCGTGCGCCACCGGAGCGCCGAAGACGGCCATGACGGCGTCGCCGATGAACTTCTCGACGGTGCCGCCGAAGGTGTCGATGCGCTCTTGGAGCATCCTGTGGTAGGTCCGCAGCCGGCTCGCCACATCCTCGGGATCGGACCGCTCCGAGGCGGCGGTGAAGCCGACGAGGTCGCAGAACAGCACCGTGACGACCTTGCGCTCCTCGCCTGCGGCCGGCGGAGCTCGAAGCGGCGCTCCGCAGTTGACGCAGAACCTGGCCCGGTGGACATTCTCCTCACCGCAGGCCGCGCACCGCACGGGCTCAGACTATCCGTCGGCGGCGCGGCGCGGGCGCGTCATCGAAGAGGACCGGAGGGTCGCCGGCAGCTCCGGCGCCTCGAGCTGCAGTGCCTGCTCAACCGGCCCGAGCGCCATCGCCGGAACGGGCGGTGGCAATTCGGCGGGCCTGGGCGAGGGCTGGTTGCGCTCCTAGCTGGGCGAACACGTCGGCGCACTGCTCAGCCAGGAGTCCCGCCTGTTCGGCGTCGCCTCGGTCGGCGAGCCAGGCGGCGTGGTCCAGGCGGGTCCGGGCCAGCCAGTAGGGGTAGCTGAGCGCGGTGAGGATGCCTTCGGCCGCTTGGAAGTCGGCCTCGACCGTGTCGTGCCGGCCGTGGGCGGCGGCCAGGCGGGCCTTGTAGCGCGCTTGCTGCGCGCGGAGGTAGGGGGTACGTGGCCAGGAGGGTGCTCAGTGACGAGGGCCAGCATCCGTTCGGCCTCATCGAGGCGCCCCAGTGTCAGGGCAGCCTCTAGTGCGTCCGGCCAAGCTTGCCGGATCACTTCATTCCGAAGTAGTCCAACGGTGAGGCCGAGGGACACCGCCTCATCGGCGAGGTCGACAACGTCGGCGTAACGGTCAGCGGCGAGCGCGACGGTGGTGCTGGCAGCCCGTACGCTTGATCGTAATTCGACGTCCCCGGAGTCCTTTAAGACGCCGAGGACTTGCTCGTGCTTCGCTGCAGTGACGTGGTCGCCCCGTAGGGAGTACAGAAGCGCGAGTCGGCCGTGGAGCACCTCGCCGTGGGGTCGGTTGCCGTCGACCAGCGCTGCATCGGCCAGATCTTTAGCGAGTCACACCACGGTCACCGACCATGCCCTGAGGGCGACATCTGCTGCCGCCGATCGCCTCTTGCGACTGTCATGCACACGAGACACCCGACACTGGCAGTGTGGGGGTCAGGGGTTCGAGTCCCCTCAGCTCCACTCGCGGGAATCGGCTCTCTGGACAGCTGATAGCTCCTGATCGGTAGTGCCAGCGTGTTCGCATCGCTGGAGGCAAAAATGCCTGCTCAGA
>JBBPZR010000066.1:0-9510 GCA_038276285.1 Mycobacteriales bacterium
CGGTGAGGTCGCATACCTCAGCGTGGGCGCCAGGCACCCCCTCGAACCCGCCACCCAACCAACAGATCAGACACTCTCCGCACCGCGGAGGAGATGCCGCATGCCCACGATCAGACTTGACACGACCTACGGCCAGCTAGTCGGTGGCCGAGCAAGTCGGATCGGGTGGACACTTCACGCGTGAGACTCGAAGGTTGGAACAGCATCCCCAAGGGATACGGCGCTACCTTCGAAGTGCGGTCGGCCCCCCGGTAGTTTTGCCTGTGGCTCCACACTCCGTTCGTGGACCGGTTCGCGCATCCCGTACTGGTCAAGCGTGGCTACGGGTGGCTCCATCCTCAGGCTTGCGTTCCAGAAGACTGGGTTGGAGTGACGATCTCCGGGCGGCGCATCCGTCCCGCCGACTATGTCGAGCCTGGGTCTGTCGCACCGCTGGCGCCGGAGTAGGTGCCGCTTGCGTCCCCGCTCATCGCGACGATTCGTACGGGGTGGAGCACGGCCTATGGCCGGCCCCGCGGCGGGTTCAGGAACGGCCGTAGGCCGTGCCATGTGGGCTGAGAACACGGTGCACGACCCGGAAGTTGAACCCAAGCTGGGCGACTGCCGACGGACCGATGAGTACAAGTCAGCCTGCCTCTCATGTACGCTCGCCACATGGAAGTCGCGATCAGCGCACTGCGCGCCGACCTCGCGGGCTGGGTTGACCGAGCACGTGAGGGTGAGGATGTCGTGGTCACTGAGCGTGGCGTCCCGGTCGCGCGACTCATCGCTGTCGATACGGCGCCGATAATCAGCCGCTTGATCAGAGAGGGCGTGGTAGGCAAGCCGCGCCAGACCGGAAGGCCGAGCGCAACGGGACGGCAGCGGGTGCGCGCCCGAGGGGGCGTCTCCGATCTGGTGAGCGAGCAGCGCGGCTAACCGTCGTGGCGATCGTGTATTTCGATAGCAGCGCCTTCGTGAAGCTCCTCGTCGAAGAGGACGGTAGTGAACTCGCGGCCGCGCTGTGGGACGGATGTGACGCCGCCGTCTCCAGCCGCCTGGCCTACCCGGAGGTCCGCGCGGCGCTTGCCGCCGCCGGTCGCGCCGATCGGTTCGGTGCCCGAGCGCAGCGCAACGCGGAAACCGCCTGGGAGGTGTTCTGGTCGGCGACGCGACCGGTGGAACTCACCCAGGCGGTGGCGCGACACGCAGGCGAGCTTGCTCGCGATCATGCCCTACGGGGAGCGGACGCGGTGCACTTGGCGAGTGCCATCGCGGTCGGGTCGGACGCGCTCGTGCTCGCCGGATGGGACGAGCGACTGCGCTCTGGCGCGCGAGCCACCGGCGTGCGGATCGCTCCGGCCGGGTAGCGCTCAGCGCAGGACGACGAAATCGTCGGCGGCGCGGGGCTGCCGGAGCGGGGGCGGCTCGGCCGCATAGCCGACGGCGACGGCACCCATCGGCTCCCAGTCGCCGGGCAGGTCGAGCTCCTTGCGTACGACGTCCGGGCAGAACATCGTCGAGGACACCCAGCAGGAGCCCAAGCCTTCGGCCGCGAGAGCGACCAGCAGGTTGCCCACCCCGGCTCCCATCGCCACCTCGAACATCGTCCGCTCGGCGGCGGCGCGTCGTTCGTCGGGATAGAGGTGGGCGCCGGTGCGGACCAGGCAGGGCACCACGAGGTACGGCGCCGCCCGGAGCAGGTTCCCTCGGTGCAGCCGCCGCTGCACGGCCGGCTCGTCGAAGCCGTCGCCCCGCAGGTCGGCGGCCCACTGCTCCGCCATGGCGTCGAGCAGCCGGTCGCGTACCTCGCCGGATTCCACCAGGACGAACCGCCAGGGCGTCGTGTGGTGCGGGGCCGGCGCGGTGATCGCCGCGCCGACCGATCGGAGAACGTCGGCCCGGTCGACCGGTCGGCTGGCGAAGCTGCGTACCGACCGGCGGGCGGGCACCGCCGAGCGCATCGCCTCAGCCGTGCCGAGCCGGAACAGGTCCTCCTCGGCCGCCCGGAGCAGCGGCCGGCTTCCGGCCGGATCGTCCACCGCGGTCAGCCCGCGCACAACGGCGACCGGCACACCGTCGAGCTTGCCCATGACCAGCTCCGCCGCGGCCGCCACCTCATCGGCAACGGCGATCTCGGTCACTTCCAGCTCGTTGCCGTAGGGGTCCACGTCGCCGCGATGATCGCGGATGGCGGTGAGCCCCGCGACGCCGATCGCCATGTCGACCTGGCCGTAGCGCCACGGACGGCCCATGGTGTCGCTGATGACCACCCCGACGTCGACGCCGAGAGTGATCAGCAGCCCGTCGCGCAGCCGGCGAGCCGAGGCGTCCGGGTCGAGCGGCAGCAGCGCAAGCTCGTCGTTGCGCACGTTGGACTCGTCGACCCCGGCGGCGGCGAGCACCAGGCCATTGCGGTTCTCCACGATCTGGGTACGGCCGCGGGCCGCCACCAGCCGGACCGTCTCGCCGTCGATGGCAGCCGAACGAGCGGCTGCGCGGCCGGCCGGGTCGGTGGGGGTGTGCACGAGGCGGCCCTCCGCCTTGGACACGATCTTGGAGGTCACCACCACCACGTCGCCGTCGCGCAGCCAGGGCGCTCCGACGGTCACCATCGCGGCCAGGTCGTCGCCCGGCCGTACGTCGGGCAGGCCGCGCACGCCCAGCACTTCGAGGCGATCAGGCATCGGCGGACTCCAGGGCCATGTTGTGAATTCTCGCAGCGCCCCCGATCACCCGGGCGGGGAGGGGGGCGCGGGTGGCCGCTCGGCGCCGACCTCACAACGCCAGAACCACGCGGAGGGCCGCCTCGATCTGCTGCATCTCGGCAAGCGTGACCGTGCCGACCGAATTGCCGAGACGGCTCGGATCGACGGCCGCGGTCTGCTCGACGAGCACGAACGTTGGTCGCCCCGAGACCACGACCTGCGGCCGGAAGCTGGCCGCTCGGGCCACCCCCGACGTGGGGGCTACCAACAGCGTGGACAGCGGGAGAACATCCGACTGGACGACGACCGCGTAGCGGGTTCCGCGTTGCTCGCGACCGGTTGCGTGTCGTGGCGCCCGCAGCCGGAAGACCTCACCACGCACGCAGCGTCTCCATGTCCCGGAGCACTTGTGCGGCTTCGGCGCGATCGGCAGCGTCGTCGGCCAGTGCCGTGGCCTCGCGGCGGACGTGCTCGCCGGCCCGTCGCCGCGCAGCTTCGATGAGTGCGTTGCGGACGGCGACGGATACGGACGTCCCGTCAGCGGTGAGCACCGCGAGGGCGCGTTGGGCGTCGGCGTCGGGGCGGAAGGTCACGGTCTCCGGCATGCGGCGAGCGTATCACCTAGCATAAGGCAGAATGTCTTACTGGACGTGGCCGGCCAACGCTAGCGCCGCGCGCGCCATGTCGGCGGTCGCCTGCACGTCGGTCATCATCAGCGGCACCGCCCGCACCTCGACTCCGGGAACCGTCGTACCGGCGTCGCGGGTGTCCACCAGCCAGCCGTCCAGCAGCCCGCCGGCCGTGCGTGCGCCGTAGTGCCGGCCCACCGCCGCGGCCGTCGTCTGCACCCCGATGACCGGCAGGCAGGCATCGGCCATCCCGCGCACGGGTGCCCCCGCGACGATCGGCGACAGCCCGACCACGGTGGCCGGCCCGGACGCGATCGCCGCGCGCAGCCCCGGGACGGACAGCACGATGCCGATGCTTACCACCGGGTTGCTCGGTGCGAAGAGCAGGACGTCGGCGCCGGCGATCGCCTCCAGTACGCCCGGCCCGGGCTTCGCGTCATCGGCCCCCACCGGGACGAACGCGAACGCCGGCAGCGCCGCGTGGTGGCGCACCCACCACTCCTGGAAGTGGATCGCCCGCCGCTCGGCACCGCCATCGCCGGCCGGATCGTGCACTACCACGTGGGTCTCGACCCGGTCGTCGCTCATCGGCAGCAGGCGTACTCCGGGCTGCCACCGCGCGCACAGCGCTTCCGTGACCGCCGACAGCGGGTAGCCGGCGTCGAGCATCCGGGTGCGTACGAGGTGGGTGGCGATGTCGCGATCACCGAGCCCGAACCAGGTCGGCTCGGCACCGTAGGCCGCCAACTCGGCCTTGACGACGAAGGTCTCGTCGCGGCGGCCCCATCCGCGCTCGACGTCGATTCCGTCACCGAGGGTGTACATCACCGTGTCGAGGTCGGGGCAGATACGCAGGCCGTGCATCGTCACGTCGTCGCCGGTGTTCACGATCGCGGTCACCTCGGCGTCGGGCACCGCCGCGCGCAGGCCGAGCAGGAACCGGGCACCCCCGATGCCCCCTGCCAGCACGACCACCCGCATCCGCCCACACTCACTCTCTCTCCGCCCCCGACCTTCATGATCCAGGGAAGATCAGTGCTGTCCCAGCCGCACTAACTCTCCCTGGATCATGAAGGTCGGGGGGCCGGGGTGCCTACTCTGGTCCGGTGACCGCCGACACCGATGACACGGCGCTGCGCCGGGCGCTGCGGCGGGCCCGCGACGGCGTAACGCTGGACGTCACCGAAGCGGCGGTCCTGCTGCGCGCCCGGGGCGCCCACCTCGACGATCTGCTGGCCAGCGCGGCCCGGGTGCGCGACGCCGGGCTGATCGACGCCGGCCGCCCCGGCGTCGTCACGTACTCCCGCAAGGTGTTCATCCCGCTGACCCGGCTGTGCCGCGACCGCTGCCACTACTGCACGTTCGCCACTGTGCCGCACCGGTTGCCGGCCGCCTTCCTCGAGCGCGACGAGGTCCTCGACATCGCCAGACGTGGCGCGCAGATGGGCTGCAAGGAGGCGCTGTTCACCCTCGGCGACCGCCCCGAAGAGCGCTGGCCGGTGGCGCGCGAGTGGCTGGCGGCCCGTGGCTATGGATCCACGCTGGATTACCTGCGTGCCTGCGCGGTGGCCGTACTCGAAGAGACCGGTCTTCTGCCGCACCTCAACCCCGGCGTGCTGTCGTGGACGGAGCTCCAGCGGCTCAAGCCGGTCGCGCCCTCGATGGGCATGATGCTGGAGACCACGGCGACCCGGCTGTGGTCGGAGCCTGCGGGCCCGCACTACGGGTCACCCGACAAGGAGCCGGCCGTCCGGCTCCGGGTGCTTGAAGACGCCGGCCGGCTGGCGGTGCCGTTCACGACCGGCATCTTGGTCGGTATCGGCGAGACGAGCAGCGAGCGGGCCGAGTCGCTGTTCGCGATCCGCCGGGTGGCCCGCGCCTACGGCGGCATCCAGGAGGTGATCGTGCAGAACTTCCGGGCCAAGCCCGACACAGCGATGCGCGATGTCGCTGACGCCGACCTGGCCGACCTCGCGGCGACCGTGGCGGTGGCCCGGCTCGTCCTGGGTCCGTCGATGCGGGTGCAGGCACCGCCCAACCTCGTCGACGAGCAGTACGACCTGCTGCTGCGGGCCGGCATCGACGACTGGGGCGGCGTCTCCCCGCTCACCCCAGATCACGTCAACCCCGAGCGACCGTGGCCGCAGATCGACGAGCTGGCCCGGCGCACGGCGGCGGCCGGCTTCACCCTCGCCGAGCGGCTGACGGCCTATCCGCCGTACCTCACCGAGCCCTGGCTCGACCCCCGGCTCCTGCCGCACGTCACCGCGCTGGCCGGCGCCGACGGGCTGGCCGACCCAGGAGCCCGGCCCGTGGGCGCCCCTTGGCAGGAGCCCGACGGCGGCCTCGTCTCCACCGGTCGCGTCGACCTGCACGCGACCATCGACACCACTGGCCGCAGCAGCGACCGGCGAGACGACTTCGACTCGGTGTACGGCGACTGGGCGTCGCTGCGCGGCCCGATCGGCCCGATCGCATCACCGGCGGCCCACCTGGGGGACGTGCCGGCGGCCCTGCGGCGGGCCGCCGACGACCCGGCCGGCCTCACCGACCCGCAGTACGAATCGCTGCTGTGCGCCGACGGGGCCGCTCTGGATGCCCTGTGCGGGCTCGCCGACGACGTACGCCGGGACGCCGTCGGGGACGCCGTTACCTACGTCGTCAACCGCAACATCAACTTCACCAACGTCTGCTACACCGGCTGCCGCTTCTGCGCCTTCGCGCAGCGGCGCACCGACGCCGACGCCTACACGCTGTCGCTCCAAGATGTCGGCGACCGGGCCGAGGAGGCCTGGGCGGTGGGCGCCACCGAGGTCTGCATGCAGGGCGGCATCCACCCCGACCTGCCCGGCACCGCGTACTTCGACCTGGCCGCAGAGGTCAAGCGTCGGGTGCCGCAGATGCACGTCCACGCCTTCTCACCGATGGAAGTCGTCAACGGTGCATCCCGTACCGGACTGTCCATCCGCGACTGGCTGGCCGCCGCCAAGGAGGCCGGCCTGGACACCATCCCCGGCACGGCGGCGGAGATCCTCGACGATGACGTGCGCTGGGTGCTCACCAAGGGCAAGCTGCCGGCCGCCACCTGGATCGAGGTCGTGAGCACGGCCCACGAGCTGGGCATCCGGTCGAGTTCGACGATGATGTACGGCCACGTCGACACGCCGGCGCACTGGGTGGCCCACCTGCGCGTCCTGACCGCGATCCAGGACCGGACCGGCGGCTTCACCGAGTTCGTGCCGCTCCCGTTCATCCACCACAACGCGCCGCTGTACCTCGCCGGCCTGGCCCGGCCCGGCCCCACGATGGCCGAGAACCGCGCCGTGCACGCGGTTTCCCGGCTGCTCCTGCACGGCCGGATCGATCATGTGCAGTGCTCCTGGGTCAAGCTCGGCACGGCGGGAGCGCGGCAGATGCTCACCGGCGGGGCCGATGATCTCGGTGGCACTTTGATGGAGGAGACGATCAGCCGGATGGCCGGTGCGGCGCACGGATCCCGCCGCAGTGTCATGGAGCTGGAAGCGATCGCAACGGGAATCGGCCGCTCTGCCCGGCAACGCACCACTACCTACGGTGAGGTGCCGGCCGGCACCCGGCAGGCGGATTGAAAAAGAATCTTGCCCGAAGGGCTCAATATCACGCTTCGGCTTGACGAGGGGGGAGTGACGCGCGTGTAATTCCACATGTGTGAGTCGACATCGTCGGGGGAATCGGCGAGGCGGCTCACCGGGTCGAGAGCAGGAGGGGCGCCATGGAATCGGGCACCCAGGACGGCGTGTACCAAGTGCCGGCGATTGCAGAAGGCGAAGCGCCCGAGTGGCAAGAGCAGGCGCTGTGCGCACAGACCGATCCCGAGGCCTTCTTTCCCGAGAAGGGCGGATCGACGCGGGAGGCCAAGCGCATCTGCACGGGGTGCGATGTGCGGGTGGAGTGCCTGGAGTACGCGCTGGAGCATGACGAGCGGTTCGGCATCTGGGGTGGGCTCTCCGAGCGGGAGCGCCGCCGCCTCAAGCGCCGCGCCGTCTGAGCCGGCTCACCGGCCGGTGGCGCACGAGGCCGGCGGGGTCAGCGGATCAGCAGCACCGAGCACCGGGCATGCCGGCAGAGCTTCTCGGCGGTGCTGCCGAGGAACCGGCCCCAGATCGCGGAGTGGCCGCTGTGCCCGAGGATCAGCAGCTCGGCCTCGTGCGCCTCGGCTGCGCGCAGCAGCTCCTGAGCCGGATGTCCGCGGCGTACTTCGGTCGCGAGCGTCACACCGTGCTCGGCGGCGTAGGACTCGGCCGCGCTCAGCCAGCGGCGGCAGGTCTCGTCCTCGACGGCAAGCTCTTCCTCGACCTCACCGACGAGCGCCGCGGCGTGCGGCAGGTGCGCTTCGACGGCCACCGCCGTTACCTGCCCGTTGCGCTCGTTGGCCAGGCCGACGGCCGCCGCCAGGGCCCGCCGAGCACCGGGGGAGTCGTCGTAGCCCAGCACGATCCGCTCGAACACTCCCGTAGTATGTGCCCGATTTGACCATCGCCGAAAGATGGGCTTTCCTCTGCGGACGGCGATGGATCCCGCCCGGGGCGTCCCCCCGAACCGCCCGAGAGGCTGATGGTTCCTGGCAGTAGCCAGGGGCCGGCGCGCTGGAGGTGCGGGATGGGCACGACGCTGTACGTCGCGATGGTGCTGGCGCTGGTGGCGCTGGTGGCGAGCATGCTCTCCGTCGAGATCGCCTTGTCGGTGTCGGTCATCGAGATCGTCGCCGGCGTCGTCGTCGGCAACACGCTGCACCTGTCCACACCGCAGTGGTTGGTCTTCCTGGCCAGCTTCGGCAGCGTGGTGCTCACCTTTCTTGCCGGATCCGAGGTCGATCCCGACGAGTTGCGGAAGACCTGGCGGGCCAGCCTGCTCATCGGTTCGGTCTCGTTCGCCCTGCCCTTCGCCGGTGCGATGCTGACCTGCCGGTACGTCTTCGACTGGGACTGGCGGGCCGCGCAGATCGGCGGCATCGCGTTGTCGACCACCTCGCTGGCGGTGGTCTACGCGGTGCTGGTGGAGACCGGGCTGAACGCGACCGGCATCGGGAAGCTGATCATGAGCTCCACGTTCGTCACGGACCTGGGAACCGTGCTGGCGCTGTCCGCGCTGTTCATCAGCCCGAGTTGGTGGCTGGTTCCGTTCTTCGGCGCTTCGGTGGCGCTCATCGTCGTGATGCCGCGGCTGGACGACTGGTTCTTCAACCGCTACGGCAACCGGGTGATCGAGCCGGAGATCAAGGGCGCGTTCGCCGCGTTGTTGCTGCTGATGTGGCTGGGGGATCGGGCGCACAGCCATGCGGTGTTGCCGGCGTTCCTGCTGGGACTTGCGGTGTCCCGTATCCTCGCCCGGCACCGGGCCACCCAGCAGCGGTTCCGGGTGGTCGCCTTCGCCTTGCTCACGCCCTTCTTCTTCCTACGGTCGGGCATGAACGTGTCCTTGCCCCTCGTGCTGGCCAACCTGGGCCTGCTCGGTGTGCTGCTGGCCGTCAAGCTGGGCCTCAAGTCGGTCGGCGTCTACCCGCTGGCCCGCCGCTATGCCCGACCGCACGCCGCCTTCACCACGCTGCTGATGAGCACCGGGCTGACCTTCGGCACCATCTCGGCGACCTACGGGTTGACCGCCGGCATCATCGACCGGACGCAGTTCTCGGTGCTGGTCACCGTGGTCGTCGCCACCGCGGTGCTGCCGACCGCGATCGCTCAGCGCTTCTTCTCTCCGGAGGTGCCGCCCCGCACTGCCGCGGAGGCGCCCGGGTTGGCCCCTTGACTGGGGGGAAGAAGTCCTCCACGTTATCCCTCATACCCCCGATGAAATGAGGCTTGCCATGCGCCGCGGCGTCCCCACTCTGATTGTCGTGCTGCTTGTCTGGGCGGCGATCGGCTTCACCTTCGCCTACGACAGGGGCTACGTCCGCAAGGCGGGCAAGAGTTGCTCGGCCGGCGCGAGCGTGCTCAAGACGACCGCGCTGGGCCCGCTGAACTACCTCTCGGGCGTCAACCGCGCGGTGAAGTGCACCTGAGCCGCTGATATAGCTCCGGGGTGTCTCCTTCGTGAGCACCTCCGGAGGTGCCAGGAAGGGACCGTCAGGTTCCTCAACGCGAAGGTCTGGGCGTTCGCGCGCCCTGGTCTTCTGGCACCCCCGGAGGTGGGTCCATGGTTGTGCATGCTGCTCC
>JBBPZR010000067.1:0-5415 GCA_038276285.1 Mycobacteriales bacterium
GACGCCCTGCGTGCCGAGTGGGGCGTCTACACGGAGCGGGCGAGGTTCTGAGCACCGGCCTTGGGGGCGGTCCCGCACCGATTGGAGTCCAATGAGACAGCGCCGCAGGCGTTCCCGAAAGGTGACCTCCAATGAACGACGGTAGAGCCAACAGCGTCACGGTCCCCGAAGGCGGCTTCTGGCCGGCACCGGAGGTGCCTCAGCCGAACATCTATCCGATGGAATGGCGGGTAGAGACCCAGGCTCTCGCGGACATCTACGAGAAGTCGAAGCGGATGCTGTGGAACCCCGCTGACCTGCCGTGGGACGAGTTGCGGGCCGACGACTTCACCCGCGAGCAGCGCCTCGGGATGATGTATTGGTGGGCGTTGCTGGCCAACTTCGACGCCAGCGGCCCGGCGGTGTTCGCCAGGGCGACGATCCATTCCTTCGAGGTGCACGAGGAGGATCCGGTCCGCAAGTGCTTCTTCTCCATCACCCGTGACGAGATGAACCATGAGGAGTGCTGCCAGCGGGCGATCGAGAAGCTGTGGCCGGGCGGCCCGCTGAGCTGGGAGCCACGCGACGACCTTGAGCAGGCCGCTCACAACAACATCGGATGGCTCTACCACAACGGGGGCCGCTACTGGCAGGGCTACAACAACTCCCTCGGCAAGTATCCGATGGCGGTCCTCTTCACGTCGTTCATGATGGGTGAGGTCGCCTCCTCCACGCTGTTCCGGATGATGGCGACCGGCACCAGGCATCCGGTGTTCGAGGAGGTCTTCAAGCGGATCGGCCGTGACGAGAGCCGGCATCTCAAGATCTGCATGACGATCCTCGAAAAGGATTGGCCGGGTCTCTCCGAGGATCACAAGGTGCTCATCACCCGCCAGCTGCGGGCCGGTTTCGTGTTCCTGTCGATGATCCTGTGGGAGCCACCGGGTCAGTTCTGGGACCTGCCGCCGTACTTCCTGGCCAACCACCGCGTGCTGATCGATCATGCCCGCGATGCCGGCCTCGGGGTGCTGTCCTACGCCGAGCAGGCCGACAACTGGCGCGTCGCCATGGCAAAGGTGCGAGCGATCGTGGAGCGCTGGGGGATCGAGTTCCCGGCCATCCCGGAGCTGGACATCTCCGGAGTCGACGTCACCGACATCACTCCCGACGACATAATTCCGGTCTTCTGACGGTCGTTGCCGGCTCGATCCGGAGCCCCACGAGCATCACGGCGTCCGGCGGTCCCCGGTGGGACGCCGCGAGCACGGTTTGCTCGACAAGGTCGAAGGCCGGATGGCCCGGCAGATCAGCCACGATGCCGATGGGTGCAGCACGCCAGGTCGACGGCTCGGCAGCGCTTCGCCGAACGGTGGCGCGTCCGGCCCTAGGCTGATGTCCGTGAAATGGCTATTGGCCGTATTCGCCCCTGTTCGTCCTCGCTGTTGCTCGACTCACCCCACCGCACTCCGCTCGACCGGCGCCCTCCCCCACCCGGTCGCCGTCAGCGTCACCGGTCGCCTGTGGTGCAGCACTCCGGACGTCCTGACCCGGCGTCGCTGGCCGGTTTCGCCGAGGCGATGAGAGACTGGACGGCATGCAACCGCCCCGCGCGCCGATGTCACCGCACAGCGCACCCACGTCGCCGCGCGGTGCGCCGGTGCCGCCGCGTCGCGGCGCCGTTCCGCCGCGCAGCACGGCCGTTCCACCGATGCCACCGGGTGCCCTGGCCGGTGCCGTGGACCTGTCCAGCCTGAAGAGCCGCCCCGCCACTCCGGCGCCGGCCCAGCCGCCCGGGGCCAACGGCACCGTCGTCGATGTCACGGAGGCCACCTTCGCTACCGACGTGATCGAGCGCTCGCGCCAGGTGCCGGTGGTGCTCGACTTCTGGGCCGAGTGGTGCGCGCCGTGCAAGCAGTTTTCCCCGATGATCGAGAAGCTGGCCGCCGAGGGCGGGGGGTCGTGGGTGCTGGCCAGGGTCGACGTCGACGCCAATCAGGGGCTGGCGTCCGCGGTCGGTGTGCAGAGCATCCCCGCCGTCAAGGCGATCATCGACGGGCAGATCGTCGGTGAATTCACTGGGGTGATGCCTGAGGCTCAGCTGCGGCAGTGGATCACCGCCCTGCTCGATGCGGTCGCTTCGGTGCGCTCGGGCGAGGGTGGCGAACCGCCGGCCGGCGAGCCCGGTGGCCCGCAACTCGACGAGCGGATCCTGCAGGCCGAGGAGGCGCTGCGGCAAGGCGATTCCGACGCCGCCGAGGCCGGCTATCGCGCCGTCCTTGCCGACCGCCCAGGTGATCGGCTGGCCGGCGCCGGCGTGGCGCAGGTGGCACTGTTCCGCCGCGTCGCCGGGGTAGCCCACCCGGCCGTTGTGCTCGCGGCAGCCGCGGCCAAGCCTGATGACATCGAGGCGCAGTTGCTCGCCGCGGACGTGGAACTGCTCTCGGGCGAGGTGGAGCAGGCGTTCGCCCGGCTCGTCGCGTGCGTGCGCAGCTCAGGGGGTGACGATCGCGACGCCGCCCGTACCCGACTGTTGTCGCTGTTCGACGTGTTGCCGCCTGACGATCCTCGGGTGGCCAGGGCCCGCCGGGACCTCTCCGCCGCCCTGTTCTGAGCTGCAGCGGCCCGTTCTTCGGGCATCGACCGCGCTGTCGCACGACGCCTACGACGGTGCGCGCGGTCTATAGCGCGTGCCTGAGCCGCGTCTCCCAGCTGGCAATGCCCGGTTGTGAGATCCCGGTCAGCTCTGCCCTGCCTGCGGCACGAGTGCCCCATTTCATGTCAGGATGCACCGCGCGTGCCATCCAGCCTCACGCCCCGACAGTTACACCGGTCCGTGGCTGACCGCTTCCACGTTGTTGCCGTCCGGGTCGCGGACGAAGGCGCCGAAATAGCCAGGGTGATATTCCGGCCGGACCCGCGGCCCGTGTAGCACCTCGGCACCGGCAAGGACCGCGGCGTCGAAGAATGCCTCGACTGCTGCCCGGTCGTCGGCGGCGAAGGCGACGTGCACCTCCCGGGCGGCCTCGCCGGTGGTCACCGGGCCGATCCAGAACGTCGGCCGGTCGGGCCGGCCGTAGCCGATCACCTCGCCGAAGTCCATCACCCGGCCCCCGCCCAGCGGCGCGAGCACCGTGTCGTAGAAGGCCGCACTCGCGGCCAGGTCCTGGCATTGGATCGACAGATGGTCCAGCACGACGGCCAGGTTACCCGCGCGGTCGGGCGGCGACATGCCCCACGCGGCGGCAGGCCCCGGGAGGCGTCGTATCCGCCCGGGAGACGACGGTTCCCGGAACTTGCCGCGGGAGGGCCGCAGGACAGCGGTGGCGTGCTTGGATGCCTGACATGACAGACGCCAGGCACCTGATCGGGCTCTTGCTCGGCACGGAGGACGACTGGCCGACCGCCTTCGAGGCGCTGGTCCGCCGGCTCGGTCCGGTCGCCGGCCCGGCGGGCACCACCCACACCTTCGGCATCGAGCGGATCACCATCGAGCCCTTCGATCTGCGGTCCAAGCCGCGCTACGACCTGGTCATCGACCGGCTGGCGTATTGGTACTACGTGCCTCGTGAGTGGCTGAAGAAGGTCGCGCTGATGGACGGCGTCTACCTGCTGAACAGTCCCTTCACGTTCCAGTCGATGGAGAAGCACGCGGCCTACTGCGCCATGATGCGGCTGGGGCTCAAGGTGCCTGCGACGTCGCTCGTGCCGTACAAGAACCCCATAGAGAACGATAAGTACACCTATACCGCGGCGCGTTACAACAAGTCCTTCGACCTCGACGAGGTCGCCGACCGGATCGGTTACCCGCTGTTCATGAAGCCCTACGACGGCGGTGCCTGGCGCGGTGTGTCGCGCATCGTCGACCGGGCGGCACTCCACCGGGCCTACGACGAGTCCGGTGAGATGCTGATGCACCTGCAGGCTTCGGTCGAGGGTTACGACGTGTTCGCCCGGTCGCTGTCCATCGGCGCGGAGACGATGGTGATGAAGTTCCGACCCGAGCTACCCATGCATGACCGGTACGCCGTCGATCACTCCTTCCTCTCTTCCGACCTCGGTGACGAGGTGGTGACCATCGGCCGGCTGGTCAACGCCTTCTTCCGGTGGGAGTTCAACTCCTGCGAAACGTTGATCCACGGCTCCGACGTCCATCCGATCGACTACGCCAACGCCTGCCCCGATGTCGCGGTCACCAGCCTGCACTACTACTTCCCGTGGGCGATGAAGGCGCTGATCAGGTGGTCGGTCTTCTGCCTGGCGACCGGCCGCGAGCCGCGGATCGACCTGGACACGCGACGCTACTTCGAGGTGGCGGACCGCCGGGACCTGTCTTATCAGGAGAAGCTGCAGGCCTACCGGGCCATTGCCGACGAATACTTCGAGACCGAGCGCTACTCCGAGTTCTGTGCGACCCGGCTGCCACACCTCGACGTGATGGTTCTCGAATGGGTGGCGGGGCCGGACTTCGCCCGGTTGCTGGCCGACACCGTGCGGGCGACCTATCCGGCCGCCGAGCAGGACCGTTTCCTGGCCCACTTCAGCGGCCTGATCGGCGCCTGGATTGCCGACGAGCAGCGAGGCGTTCAACCGGCGCCGCCGACGGCGCAGCGGTAGTCTGGACAGCGCGGAGCCCCGTCGGTGGGTGCATGTCAGGGCTCGGCAGACTGTGAGGTGTGCGCTGTGGGTGACTCCGCAGGTGCCGACCACCTCGCTAGGGAGCGGCTGCTCGCCCGGGCCCTCACCGCCGGCGCGCCTTCAACCGCGGTGGCGACGACCGCTCCGCCGGGCGGCGATAAGCAGCGGGCCGACTACCTGGCCGCCTACCACCGTCATGTGGCGGCGGAGGATCTGCTCCAGCGCCTGCCCGAGGAGATTTCCGGCGCAGCCTGGTCACAGCGCGAGTTGGCTCAGCAGCGCCTCGTGGGCGAAGTGCGGATCCGCATCTACAACCCGACGGTGCAAACGCACGGCTGGGACTCGCCGCATACCATCGTGGAGATCATCACCGACGACATGCCGTTCCTGGTCGACTCGGTTGTCGCCGAACTCAGCCGCCAGGAGATCGGCGTCGACCTGGTGGTGCACCCCCAGTTCGTCCTGCGGCGTGAGGTGCTCGGCCGGTTGACCGAGGTGCTCTGCGGCGTCGACCCGGAGCATGCGCCCCCGGGGACCCTGGTCGAATCCTGGATGCACCTGGAGATCGACCGGCAGGCCGACGGCAGCCTCGTCCCGATCGTCAACGACCTGCGCCGGGTGCTGACCGACGTGCGTGAGGCGGTGCACGACTGGCCCCGGATGCGCGAAACCGCGCTGCGGCTCGCCGAGGAGCTGGAATCCGCCTCGGCCCCTGACCCGGCGGAGGAGGTAGCCGAGGCTGCTGACCTGCTGCGCTGGCTGGCCGACCACCACTTCACCTTCCTCGGCTACCGGGAATAC
>JBBPZR010000068.1:0-3252 GCA_038276285.1 Mycobacteriales bacterium
CCTGTGAGATGCTCGCATTTACGAGATGCCCTTCGCCGTGGCCGAGATCAGGACTTCAGACACCCCGATTCTCGTGCCAGGCAAGGGCATTCTCGTTCCACGGCACGCCTACAACCCCAAGATCATCGGTGGATCAGGGCTGAGAGCAGCGCGCCGATCGTCGCGGGTGTTAACGCCCGGGAGTGCATTCTCATCACCCCGCCCTCTCCGCGCCGGCTCCGCCCGTGTCGCGTCGTGTCGTGTCGATCACCGGGCGAGGTCGGGGAGGGGTGTGGGCGCCGTTGTCACGTCGTGCTCAGCCCGTCGTGGAGTCCGCGTCGATGATCTCCTCCGCCACCCACTGCGCGACGCCGTCGGCATACGGCGTCGACAGCCCCAGGCCGATGTGCGGGAAGCCTGCGTTCCAGCACTGTCTCGAAAGCTGGGAGGCACTTCAGCGGCAAAGGTTCAAGCACGCAATGTTCGCCGACCGGAGCGGCCGGCGCGGAGCGGCTCGTGGCGGGGTCCGAGTGGCATCACTACGGTCTCGTCTTCCGTCAGGTAAACGGAAAACCGCTCGACCCTCGAGGAGACCACCGCGCTTGGCGGGCACTGCTCGACGTCGCCGGGGTGCGGCAAGCGTGGCTCCATGACGCTCGACACACCGCCGTCACGCTACTGCTGACGCGGGGCGTTCACCTGCGAGTCGTATTGGAGATCCTCGGTCACAGCCAGAACGGGCTCACCCACGGCACCCACAGCCACGTCGCGACCGAGGTCGCCGAGGACGCCGCCCGGCGGATGGGTGAGGCGCTGTGGGGCTGACTGGCCACCACGGTGGCACCATTGATCTTGCAGCTTGATCTTAGATACAGGCATTTTGCCTGGTTGAACGGGGTGTGCCGCCAGGGACTCGAACCCCGAACCCGCGGATTAAGAGCGCGGACGACGACGTGCCGGGTGGTGCCACGTGATGCCAACCGGTGCCGTTGCGACTGGTCAGCGCCGCTGTGGCGTGCCGGCACGTGTCGGCTGGTGCGGCGTGGTGGTGGCGGCTGCGTTCGCATCCCGTTCGCAGTCCGAAGATTGACGAGGCGGTGTTGGCCGTGGCTGAGACCCCGCTCGACGACGTCGCCGAGGACGGCTCGCTGGTCCTCGAGCAGCGGTTCGCGATCATCCCGGAATGGATCATTGACGCGGAGATCTCCGACTGCGCCTACCGGCTGTACTCCGTCCTGCTGCGCTACGGCAGACCTCCGGGCAGCGGATGCCCGGCCGGGGCGCCCTGGCCGCAAGGCTGCACAAGAGCTCGAAGGACACCGTCGACCGGGCGCTGAAGGAGCTCGTCGCCGTTGGCGCGGTCGTCGTCGAGCACCGCTGCCGGGAGGGCCGGTACCTGACCAACCGCTACGCGCTGATGAGCAGCCCACCCGCGGCTCGCAGCCTCATCGCAGGTCCCGGTGGCCGTAGTTATGCGGCCACCCTCGCGGGTGGCCGCACCGGTGCGGCTACCCCTGGCCGCAGGTCTGCGGCCACCGTGGCCGTACCCGTGCGGCCCAACCCAGAGTTCTTGACCGAGAACCCTCCTCCGCCTGGTCCCCGCCACGCCGACTCACCGTCCGCCGGCGGCGGGCTTGCCTCGGGCGATCTCGCGCTGCTTGGCGCCTGCGGTATCACCGACATCACGCAGCTGGCTCGGGAGTGCCAGGCTGCGCGCCGGTCCCGGCAAGCCGCAGGCCCGCTGGTCCGCAGACCGGCCGCTCGAGGTGCTCCGCGAAGTCGTCTCGGTGCGCGGCTGGCCCGCGCCGCTCGCCGCCCCGGCGCTACGCACCCTGGCCGCCGACCCGGCGACGCTGGGTCCGATGCGGCTGGCCTGATCCGGCCCCTGGTGGGACAGCGCCGAGCATCGGCACCACCAGCCACCGAACGATCCGGCGCTGCGGGCCGAACAAGATGCGCTCTCAGCCCATCACCCGACTCGCCGTCGCCCGGCTCGTCTGCCAGCTCCTCGACCAGGGGGAGACCACCGCATGCTGACCTCACATGCGCCCGCCGGTCGACCCGACCGGGGAGAACCGCGATGACTCGGCTACACCTGCGCACCGGCACCGAGCGGCTGGTCGTCGGCTACGGCCCCGACCTGACCACTTACTACGTGGAGGCGGGGTCGGCCCAGCCGGCCGACCCGACAGGCGACCCCGACGAAGGGCTTGAGACTATCCGCGGCCGTACCGCAAGAGACCTCCCGGATCTGCCCGGACTGGTCGCGGAACTCCGACATCGTCGCGCGGCCCTCAACGACGCCCAGCTCGGCGCTCTCATCGAGGCGGGTGATCACCATCGTCAGACGGCACGGACAAGGCCTCGCCGGCGATAGTGACCGGTCCCCCGCGGGTCTGTCCGACGAAGGGTGTAAGTGATCGGGGTCCGACACGCCGGGGTGTCCTGGCGGGAATGACCGATCGACGGTGGGTGTGGACCATTCGCCGTTCAACTCGGCGAGGATGGCGGGGGCGTTGTCGATGAACATCTAACGGCGCGTCCGGGAAGCCCTCCCAGGTCGCATCGCCGAGGACGACGCGGTAGAAGCTGTCGACGGCTGCGGCTGGTCCGCCGGTCGCGGCGGCTGCTTGAACCTGGGCGGTCAGCGCCTCGGCCCAGGCGCGGGTCTCCGCCGACAACGTGAGGATGGCTGGTTCGAGCAGGATCAGGGCCCGGATGAGGTCGGGGTATCGCTGCACCAGGTTGACCGCGATCTCGCCGCCGTAGCTGCGGCCGATGACCACGGCAGGGGTCGCGCCCAGCGCCTCGAGTTGCTGGCCGGCCCGCTGCAGGCCGTCGCGCAGGTGAATCCGGTGACCTACGTCATCGTCGGGCTGCGCGACCTCGTGCTGCAGCGAACATCCAATGGGGTTCCCTCGGCGCCTGCGTGCTCACCATCGCCCTTACCGAAATCCTGCTCACGGCACTGTCCCTGCGTTCGCTGGCCCGCTTCACCGACTGACCGGCCGGAAGGGCGACACCGCAGCCGTCGGCGCAGCACGGCGGGCCACCACAGCGCGAGGGAGTGACCGGACGATCACCGAACGTAGGACGTTGCTACCGCCCTGGCGCGACGGACCCGGAGCGAGCATCCTGGTCCACCGAATGTCGGCTGGAAGAGCCGACGACTCCGGCAGGGGGTTGTCAGGCACCGAGGCACCAGGCTCATCGCGGCGGCCGCCGCCGCCGTGGTTGCGCTCGCGCCCGCAGTCGCCTTGGCAGCGACCACCG
>JBBPZR010000069.1:0-52680 GCA_038276285.1 Mycobacteriales bacterium
ACGGCATCAGAGGTTGCCAGGGGCCGAGCCGAACATGATCTCTCGGCCATGCTGCGTGAGCGGCTTCCCAAGCGGCGCGGAGTTGCACCCGAAAGGAGCACGACCGTGTTCGGGTACGACCTGATCGTGATCGGGGGCGGCGCGAGCGGACTTGCCGCGGCACGGGCAGCCCGACGCGGCGGTCGGCGGGTGGCGCTGGTGGAGAAGGCTCGCCCTGGCGGCGACTGCACCCACTACGGCTGCGTCCCTAGCAAGACGCTGCTGGACGTCGCCCACCGCGTCGCCGGAGCGCGGATGGCGCAGCAGTGGGGGCTCGCGTCGGTGGGCGACGTGGACTTTGGCAAGGTGATGTCGCACGTCCGCCAGGTCATCGAGCAGATCGAGCAGGACGAGTCGCCGTCGCAGCTGGCCTCCGAGGGCATCGACCTGATCGGCGGGTGGGCGCGGTTCACCGCGCCCAACGCCGTCGACGTGGACGGCAGAGAGATCACGGCAGCCAGGTTCGTCCTGGCGACCGGCGCGGATGCCGCCATCCCGCCCCTCCCGGGCCTGGACTCGGTAGAGCACCTGGACAACACGACGTTGTTCGACCTCACCGAACGGCCGGAGCACCTGCTGATCATGGGCGGCGGCGCGATCGGCGTCGAACTGGCCCAGGCGTTCTCCCAGTTGGGGACACGCGTCACCATCGTGGAGTCAGCGCCCAGGATCCTCACCAAGGAGGAGCCGGAGGTCTCTGCGATCCTGACGACCGTGCTGGAGCGGTCGGGCGTGCAGGTGCTCGCCGGATCAGCCGTCGAGAAGGTGACCGACGGGCCGACGCTGCACCTGGTTGGCGGCCAGACGATCAGCGGCTCTCACCTGCTCGTCGCGGTCGGGCGCACGCCGACGACGGCCGGCCTGGACCTGCACCGGGCGGGCGTCGGCATCGGCGGGCGGAAGCAGGTCGTCACCGACGAGTACCTTCGCACCACGGCCCGCCACATCTTCGCGGCCGGGGACTGCACCACTAGGTTCCAGTTCACCCACGTCGGGGACCAGCAAGGCCGGCTCGCCGCCGCCAACGCTTTCGCGGGCGGCACGCTACGGCCCGGCTTCATGGGCGGCGCGAAGAAGTTCGATGACCGCGTTCTCCCATGGGTCACGTTCACCGACCCAGAGATCGGGCGGGTCGGCATGAGCGAGCAGCAGGCCTACGACACGTACGGAGAGCGGGCCCGCGTCGCAGTCGTGACGCTGGACGAGATGGACCGCCCCCGCACGGCCGGCCATGCGGACGGCTACATCAAGTTGGTCGCCGGCCCGCGCAAGCTCGTCAGGGCCCATGCGCTTGATCGGGTCATCGGCTTAACCGCCGTCACGCCCACCGGCGGCGAGCTGGCCGCGCACGTTGCGCTGGCCATGCGCACCAACATGTTCGTCGGGCGGATGGCACAGACCATCGCGCCCTACCCCACCTACGCACTGGGCCTGCGGCTCGCAGCGGCTCGCCTTTTCGGCGAGTTCTCCGGCGCGACGTGGCGCCCGGCCCGCGACGATGCGAGGTAAACCGCCCCCGTCCGCGGCTACCAGCCTTCACGGGGTCCCAAGCAAGGATTGCAGAGTGAACTCATGAAGGAGACGACGAACACGAAGCGGGCAGCCGCCAAGCGAAGCGACACCGGGAACGGACGCGCTCCTGGCGCGGCTCGGCCGGATCGCGCACTGCCTCCGGTAGACGGTGGGAACCGCCGCGAAAGAGCCGCTAAGGGGAGGACGTCAGGCGGTCGAGACACCCTCCGGGCTGGTCCGGTCATACCAGAGCAGCAGTCGAGCCCGCTCGACACGGGCGTGCCGGGTTGCGGCAGCGGACCGTTCGGTCGGCTGTCCTTCGTGGTGCGTGAGGCCCGTGCAGCTTGGCGGGCCTACCGCGCCGCCCGTGCCGCCGCCCCGCCGGAGCCTGCTCGTGACATGGCCGCAAACACTGACCGAGACGGCGTCTCCGGAGGGACCGTGTGAGCGCCGGTTCCCCCATCGCTCGACAGTCGACATGAGGGCTTCATCATTTCTGTGAGACGCTCCGGTCCGCGGCTTCACCGGCAGCTACGGCGGCATCAGGGGGACGCCTCCCTCGACAGCGTGCGGCCGGCCCGTGGCAGCCTGCACCGGGGCCGCGTTGCGCCCGAGGCGAGGGTGGCCATGTGAAACGGCCGCCGGCGCCCCTGGGCATGCCGGGTTCAGATGTCAGGCTCGGCCACGAACTTCGCCAGGCTCGGGGCACCGGCGAGTAGGCCGACGAGCTGGGATGCGCCCTCGGGGGTTGCCCGCCATGCGCGGTACGCCGTGTCGGCCTCGGCGGACTCCCAGCGCTCCACAATCAGGATGCGGGTCGGGTCGTCCGCTCCGCGCAGGACGTCCACGCCGATGCAGCCGGGGAAGCCGCGGGTCGCCTGGAGCGTCTCGTGCAGAACGCGGGGCGCGTCGGTCAGGGACTCCTGGCTCAGTGTCAGGTCGAGTAGGGCAGTGAGGGTCATGAGTACTCCTGTCGTGGTGTACGTGAGGAGCCAGGCTAGGAGGTAGAGGAAGGGCGGGCAGCCCCCCGCCGAGCAGGCTGAACGGCCGGCCGGTCTGCCAGATGACGTCGAATCCCGGCGAAGGCAAGACCGCGCAGCTGCTCGGGTACCCGCGACTGGACCAGGCTGCTGAAAGTGACGGTGCCGGTCGAAGTCGACATTCCGTAGGGCACCACCGCCGCTACCGCCGCAGGCAGCGCGGTCACGCTCGCCAGCACGCGGTCGACGACACCCCTGACGACGTACGGGACGAATACGAGCAGCGGGCGACTGAGGTCCCCGATGTGCCGCACGATCAGCAGTGGACCCGCTGCCGCGCCGAGGCCGATTCCGGCGACCAACAGCCCGAAGGCTGCGTCCGCGTCCGGCTCATGGCGCGCTCCTGGCTGCTAAGGGCCGAAAGCGGTGGCCTACACCTTGCACCAGGCAGCGTTCGGGACGGTCGCGACGTTCCCGTCTCGAGGTCGGGTCACAGGGCTGGGGCGGGTGGCAGGTCGAGCTCGGTCTGCACCAGGTGGTTGAAGTAGTTGGTGAACAGGTTGAGGGCCACGAAGGCAGAGGTTTCGGTCAACTCGATGTCGGTCCACCCGGCGTCCAGGGCGGCCTGCCAGGTGGTGTGCTGGACGTGGCCGACGTTCGCTGCCTGCTCGCGGACGAGCGCGAGGAGCGCGGCCAGCTTGGGGTCGGCGACCGACCCGCGGCGGATGTCGACGGTCTCATGCTCGCTCAGCCCGGCTGCCTTGCCGCCGGCGGTGTGGGCGGCTTGGCAGTACGAGCACTCATCGACGTTGGGATGACCAAAGCGATCGCCTCGCGTGTCTTGCCGTCGAAGGTTCCGGTGTCCTGCAGCGCCTCTTGGATGGCGGCGTACGTCTCCAGCACCGCCGGTGAGTGGGCCATTGCCCCGTGGATGTTCAGGACCTTGCCGAACCGGGCGCCGAGTGCCTTGAGCGTGTCGCGGCTGCCCTCGGGAGCCGAGTCGACGGTATGAACGGGGATGCGAGTCATGGAAGTCCTCTCTGGAGACGGGCCGTGTGGTCCCGGTATTGCTAACGTTCGGGAGCATGCTGACCTGCCCACATTGTCACCTGGGTGACCTTCGGCCTCTCGCCTCCAGCGCCCCGTTGTGTCGCCCCGGGCGGCAGGGTCGACCGGGCCGCGCGATGACAATCGAGACCACGAGACAGCCGAGCCGCCGCGCGCCAGCGGCGCCGGCGGCGTGCTGCGCGCGCAGCAGGTGGTGGTGGTGGAGTGGGCGCCCACCACGCGCGCCGGGGCAGCGCGGGGCGGCCCGTTGGCTCCTGACGACCGTGGGCCCGCTCGTTGCAGGGGCAGCCGTCCTCGTCCTCGCCAGGATCGGCCTGTCCCGGGTCGAGCGGTGCTCTGCCCAAGCCTCACCCCGCCGGCCGCGAGCGCGCAGCGCCCCGTACCCCCGGTGAGCTCCTCGCGTTCTGCTACTCCACCGGACCGGGCCCGCCCTTCCTGCTGTCGCGCTCCTGCTCGACCGTGGCGTCGCCGGGGTCGCATGGTTGCGCCGCACAGGCGCGGCGTCGAGCGCGACGGAGGTGCGATGCTCGTGCTGATCGGGCTGATCCCCTTGGCGGCCTGTGGGACCGGGCGCTGCTGCTGTCCACCCCGGCGTCGCCGACTTCACCCCGGCGCTCTGACCGTGCCCTCACCGATCCGTCCGAGGCGGGCCCGAGCGGCCGTCGCTTCGCGGCCGCAATCTGCTCCGCCCTGCTGATGCTGCTGGCGGTCGCCCTCGAGCTGGTGTCCGGGGTACCCGCCGTACCTCACCAAACCCGACCTCACGGTGTCGGGCGTCGAGGACGTGACGCGGGTCAGCCGCGACGTCCGCCACCCGCCCCGGGTCGCGGAGCCTGGGCCCGCAGCGGGAGCCGTCGCGACTGAGTCGACTTGCAGCCGGCGCATGCCCGTTGCCGGGTCCGGGCTTCTCATGTGCCGCCATAGGGTGCCCGATCAGGGCAGCGGTTCAGTGCCCATCACGTCGCGCAAGCGCTCATCCAGCAGGACGGTCGAGCCGTAGGAGGTCGACACTAGGTCGCCTTGGCGCAACTGGGCGATCACCCGGGTGATCGACTGACGGCGGGCACCAAGCAGGTGCGCCATGGTGGTGTGGCTGAGCCGGACCTCCCGCTGCTCGCCGGTGCCGGACTCGGCCAGGTCCAGGAGCAGGTAGGCCACCTGGGCGACGAGCGGCCTGCTGGTCATCACGACGAGCCGCCGCCGGTCGTCGTCCAGCCGCCGCGCGATCGACGTCATCCAGCGCAGCGACAGCGATGGCGAGCTCGCCAGCAGCTGGGTCCACCGCTGCCGTGACAGAGAGATCATCTCGGTGTCCCGGCTGGCGAGGGCATCGAACGGCATGGGGTTGCCGAGCAGCAGGGGGATGTCCATGATGACCCCGCCCGTGCGGGCCAGCGCCACCGTCGCGCGGCCACCCTCTTGCCGCGCCATGAGCTCCAGCTCGCCGCCTCCGACGACCTGCACGTGCGTCGCGATCGACCCGGCAGCGGCGACCAGGGTGCCGGCCTCGACGTACCGGACTGTCCCGATCGTGCGCAGCTGGGCCAGTTCACCGGGTCGCAACAAACCCGAGCGTCTCCAGGGACGTGGAGGGACGGATCCAACGCCCAGCCGCCGCGGGTGTGGTGACATGCACCCGTCGATCATGCCCTGCCCCACGCACCCCCGGTGGCAGGTGGCGGTCCGACCGCGGTGGGCACAACCTCCGTCCAGCCGGCGCTCGCCCTCGGTCAGCTCAGACATGGCGGCGGCTCACGCCGGCCCTTGTGCGCTTCGCCGTCCGGCGCGCGTCCCGGTCGACGCCGTCTATGATCGAGGAGTTCAGCCGGGTCTGCCACGGCAGCCCCATCCAGTGCAGGCCGGGAACGGGTGCGGCACCCTTGTCGTGCAGCGGCGCGCCAGTGGGGTCGAGCGCCCCTGAGACTTCGATCCAGCCGGTGTCCGGCCGGAAACCGGTGCACCACAGCACGGAGGCGACAGGCAGCACCGTTCCGTCGGCCACGTTCAGGGCTGGCTTCAGGGCGATGGCCGGGAGCATGGCCAGCAGCGGTGCGGCCGCCCGCATCACCTTGACGGAGGGAATCGGCCAGGAGTCGTAGGCGATGCCGTTGGTGATGAGCAGCCCGGCGCAGCGCTGAGGCTCGCGCACGGCGGCGATGTGTCCGACGCCGCCGCCCAGGTCGTGTCCCACAAGGACGGCCCGCTCGATCCCGAGCTGGGCGAGCCAGGCGTTGAGCCGGTCGGCCTGCGCGCCGACCGAGATGTCCCTATCGCGTCCGGCCGGGATGCTCTCGCCGTACCCGGTCATCTCGAACGCCAGGACCCGCAACCCGGTCAGCTGCGGCAGGACGTGTCGCCACAGCGTCGGCGAGGTCGGGATGCCGTGCACCAGCACCACGGGCAGCCCTGTGCCCTGCTCGAGCCAGCGCACAGGTGTGCCGTCGACGTCCGCGGTCCGCTCGGAGATCACGTCTACCCCTTCCCGTCGTGGTAACGAGCTGGTCCTCCCCCGGCCGCTCGCGCCCACACGGTGTCGACGGGATCACTCGCCGCTCCGCACATGGCGATGGCTAGTCGGGTGCGATGCGGCGCGCGAGTTCCGTCGTCCAGTCGGCTGACTCCAGCACGCAGCGGGCGAACAGCCACAGGAGTAGCCGTTCTGGGCCGAGACCAAGCAGGTCGCTCATCCGCCACACAAGACCGCGCGGGTCGGCGCGCAGCCGCTCCTCGCAGTTCAGCAGGTGTTGCAGCGCGTCGTATGTGGGATCACCGACGTAGGGCTTCGGGTCGATGACCAGCCACGGCTCCCGCTCTGCAGCCAACACGTTCTCGGCATGCAGGTCGGTGCACAGCAGCACCTGGCGTTCCGCGGCCACCGGGAGCGCGCGAAACAGCGCTGTGCCCTCCCGGGCCAGACCAGGATCAAGGGGCCGATGACCACCTGCCGCCTCCCGCTCGAACTCATCAGCCCAGCGATCGCACATCAGCTGCAGCGGCCGGAAACGGTGACCCGGGGCGGGTTCTCGCCACAGCCGGTGCAGCAACCCCGCGATGACGGTGTCCTGCTCAGACTCGAGCAGACCTGCCAGCGTCGTGCCCGGCGCGCACCGCTCCAGGAGCAGCGCGGTGGTGCTGTCGTCGCACTCCTTCAGGCCACCAGGCGGACGGCGCCGTCGCCGTCCCACTCGCGCAGACCGTCGGCCTCGTGCTCCGCCTCCGGGTGACGCCAGGCCACCTTCAACACCAGTTCGGCGCCCGTAGCACCGCGGACTGGAGCTACCCAGGCGGTCTGACCGCCCGGCTGGAAGGGGTCGCCGACCCTGAGCGACCACCACTCCGCCACCTGCTCGACGATCGTGGGCAGCGTCGCGAGCCAAGGGTGCCGCCCTTCCCGCTCCACCGCGTCAAGCAGGTTCCGAGGCAGTGGTAGCGATGCCACGACTCTCAGCTTCTCCCCGCCGCGCCACGAGCGGCACAGCGGAACCCACGCCGGGGCAACCATCCTGCGAGGCCACAGCTTGCTGGGCGCGCCACCGTCCGGGCTCACGAGGTGAGCCCGGTCGTGGGGTTGAAAGCGGCCCAGGCGAACCAAAACGCGTCCTGTGATGGCAACCGCTCCAGGTGCCGGCCGCGTAGCGGCCCGGCGACCGCGAGGCCACCGACGGACCAGACGCTGTGCGTCTGGTCGTCGCGGAAGTCGTCGCCGAGAGGGGTGAACGTCACCGGCCGGCCGTCGACCTGCGGCCGATACACGCCGGTCGCGCCTATGTCGCGGCCCCGCCGTACGTCGGAGGCGTCCAGGGGTGAGCTCGTGCCGGGCGACCAGAAGATGACCAGGGGCTGGCCGCCTACGGTCGCGGCGATGACCCGGCGGGTCCGGAGCAGCGTGAACGACCAGGCCTGCGACTGGCCGGCGAGGGACACTCCCGCCACCCGCTCGAACGCAGGCAGTCGTGGGTCGAGCCGACCGCGGAACAGGAACGGGCTGCTGGAGGTGTCGTAGCCTTCGTAGGGGTTGGTGGCGGCGTCCAGTTCAGTGCGGTCGGCCAGCGTGACGGTCAGCCCGGGGTAGGTGCGGCGGGCCTGCGCCCACGACAGCAACGACGAGGGCAGGACGACCAGATCGGTGCCGGTCCGGGGGCCGGCGACGGCCTGCCCGTTCGGTTGGGTCCACAGCGAGCGGCTTGCCCGGTCGTACATCACCATCGCGGAGCGGTAGAGCGTGCCGGTCACCCCGAACGTCGTGGTGGTACCGGCGACGCGCCGGTCGTAGGCCACGCCGGTGTTGCACAGCGGGCACCACGTCGCGGCGACCGGCAGACCGCCGAGGACGTCGTTGGCGATCTCGTGGCGGACCAGCGACCGCAGCGGGAACGCGCGGGCCTCACCGGCGTGCTCAATGAGCAGCACCTGCTCAGTGTCGACCAAGCTGCGGCCGGCCTCGGCGGCGGTTATGTGCAGGGGGTGGTCGATCGCCGGAATGCCGTCCACGTCCGGGCCACCGCTGCGGATCTCTGCGGGGTCCACCAACGGGCGGCCAGGGGTGCGGCCGAGCGCCTGCGCCACGATGGGGATGCTGGAAGTGGAACTCGAGCGGGGAGCGGCCGTGGCGTGGGCATTTGACGCCGGCGCCGCGGGGCGCCCGCATGCGCTCAGCACCGCAACGAAGGCGACGGTCAGAACAGTCGTGCGGAGGCTCATCGTGTGTTCACCGCCACGCTGCAAGGGGTCAAAACGAGGGGGTGAAACCGGCGACGGCCGGACGCAGTGCCAGCGGCGGGTGATCCCACAAGCCGACGACATGCAGCCGCCTGAGGCCTACGAGCAGGGCGCCGCCCAGGCGTTCGAGGGCGAGGCTGGGCCGGCGCGGCGCGACGACCGGCCTCGCGCCCTTGCCGAGCAGCAGGCGGACCGCGATGAAGGGCACCCCATTGCCGAGGGCGTAGCAGCGCTCGCTGCTCGGCGTTCGTGGCCATGCAGGTTCCTTAGGCTTTCGGTCGGTACCTCTCAGGACACACGCGGGGCATCCTTGATTGCACGGCGCCGGGGATCATTGCGTGAAGGGACGTGGCCGCCCGACCCCGACGCCCGCAATCACGCGGCGCTGTGCGGCGTCCTGCCAGGGGGAGGCACCAACGAGAGGGCGCAGAACTTCACCGTGACCACCTGCGATGACCATGCCCAGAGCCCGGCGAGGACGTTCCGCCTGCACCTGAGCCACCCCGGTGGCTGCGCAGTCAACCCGGACTACGTGGTGGATCCCGACGTGACCGTCACCATCCGAGACAACGGTTCGGCGACCACACCCTCCATCTCCACACCGGCCTCGACACGAACGCAGCCCGTCAACACCGCGGCACCACGGCCGTCGTCCGCGCAACGTCACAGCGCGTCGCCAAGCCCGTCGCCCGGAGGAGCGGTGCGCAACTCCACCTCGCCGCCCGCCGTGTCGACGGTGCCCTCGCCAGCCGTGCCGCCGCCGAACCGCACGCCCGTCGCCACCTCGGATGGCATAGGCAGCGACGGACTCTCGCACACAGCGATCGCTGGCATCATCGCTGCGGCCTTCGTGGCGCTGGCTGGCGGGACCTTCGCGGTGCTACGCCTCCGACGCCCACGTGCCTAGGTGGCCGTCACCAGGTCAACGCGAACATGTTCGCCGAGGACCACGGTCGGTCGGTCGCCGTGTACCAGGTCGGATTGATCCGCCACCGGACCGCACCGGCAGTCGCGTTCCTGGACGCCGCGCGAGCCGACGTGTCCGTCGAGGCCTAGACCGTAAGCGACGCGCACACCGCCGTGCCAAACGACGAGCACACCAGCTGCGCAGCGCACGTGACCGGATGACTTGGCTCGAGGACCAGCTGCGCGGCACCGGCCGTGCGACGACCCAGAGCAGCAGTTTCGCCACGAGATCACCGTGGAGGGGGAACGGTCTGTCCAAGGCTCAGACCGCACGACGTTGCCGCTGCGCACGGACACCGTGGGGTCAGACTTCTTGCCGTCGCTCAGCCGCCTTGATGGCATCCCACGCGCCAAGGTCGTCGAGGTATCCGTTGACGTCTTGACCGGTCGCGCCGAGACGCTCGCGAGCCGGGAACTGCACCCCCTGCGGGTCAGCGAGGCTGGCGGGACCGAGCAGCGCGTCCGGGCCGAGGACGGAGCGAAGGCCTGGCGAGTCAGCCTCCAGATCAACACGCCGTCCGCCCGACGGTTGCACTTCTGGCGCCTTCCCAACGGCCGCGTGGAGCTGTCTCGAGTGGGCGGGCACGACGACCATCACAATCACCTGAGACGTCGTCCCGGCGCCTACACCCGGACCGTTTCATGGCCGTCGGGTGGCCGGTCATGCGGCACCACACGCACCCTCAGGTGTCGCCGAATGCCCTGCCGTACCCGCGGGTACCTCAAAACTTCACGGACGAGCCACGGACGAGCAGTCGAAAGGCCGCCTCCCTGTTACCCAGGGAAACGGCCTCTGACCTGCGGTTTTGCGTTGTAGCGGGGGCAGGATTTGAACCTGCGACCTCTGGGTTATGAGCCCAAAATCTGGCCGATATTGGCGCCAGCGGAACCTCTGAGGTTAGCGGGTGTCATCGCGCTGAATCCCTTGTAGTATAAGGCGAGACAACACTTCAGTCAGTCGGCTGGAGCAGGCTCGAGCAGGCCTGGCCCGGCGCGAGACTGACGGACATTTGACGGACATCGCTCGAAACCCAAGAACAACCCAGAGGTCATCCGATGGCATACGCACAACGACGCGTGACGTCCTCCGGCGCCGTTCGCTGGTACGCCACGTACTTCACCCCGGACGGCCGCCAGATGGTGGGCGGCGGCTACTCCACCAAGCGGGACGCGGAGCGAGCCGCAGACAGGCTGGAGAAAGACGCCGAACGTGGCGTCGCCGCCGACCGCGCCCGGCGCAAGATCACCTTTGCCAACTACGTCGCGAGGTTCTATTGGCCCGCCGCCCAGCACCTGGAGCCCACGACGCTGGCCGCATACCAGTCGAACCTCGACAAGCACTTCCTCCCCCGCTTCGGCCGGATGAGGATGGCGAACATCGCCGCCTCCGAGGTGCAGGCGTGGGTTAACGACGCCAGCGCGGCGGGCCTGAGCCCCCGGTCGGTGGCCAAGTACCACACCTTCCTGCACGCGATCTTCGAGCGCGCGGTCATCGACTGCGTCATCCCCGTTAACCCGTGCCGACACACCGTGCTGCCGAAGGTGGTGAAGAAGCCGAAGACGGCGATCACGCCCGACCAGTTCGAGGCGCTACTCGCGGAGATCCCGGACGAGTTCCGCCTGATGGTGTTGGTGGCGATCGAGACCGGCATGCGCTGGGGCGAGCTGGCCGCACTGCGACCCGCGGACCTCGACTTCGGTTCACATGTGATCACGGTGCAACGAGTGGTGCTGGAGGTCGCCCGCAAGGTGACGGGCTCGAACTCCAGCTTCGTGTTCCGCGACTACCCGAAGGACAACGAGCACCGCGAGGTCATGGTCGGCGCCGATCTGTGCCGGGCCATTCGCGGGCACATGCTGGCTCACGGAAAGCGCGACGACGACCTGCTCTTCTCGACCAGTGTCGGTACGCCGATCTCACGCAACACGTTCCGCACCCGAGTCTGGCTACCGGCGATCGAGCGGTCGGCGCTGCGTCAGCGCGTCCGCTTCCACGACCTGCGTGGCGCGCACGCCTCGTGGCTGCTCGCCGGCGGCGCAGACCTCAAGGTGGTCATGGACCGCCTCGGCCACCGGCAGATCACGACCACCCAGCAGTACCTCGGCAGCCTTCCCGACGCCGGCGAGCGGGCGCTAAAGGCCTTCGAGGCGGTTCGGAGTCGCGGCCATTAGCCGGACAGTCGGGTCGTCACGCCCGGCGAGCCATCAGCCAGTCGATTGCTCGCTGAGCGCCTGGCTGGAACCGCTCGGGAACCATGGGGAGGCGTGCCGCGATGACTGCGGCGTCTACGAGGCCGGCGTCGAGCAGCGCGCCGACAAAGTTCTGATCCTTCTCGCGCAACGCGCAGAGCTTGGCGACGCAGAGATCTTCCTTGTCGAGGCACCAGCCCGTGAACTGCGGCTCCCCTGACGGTGCGGCGGTGTTGGCGGTCTGCACCTTGACGAGCCGGTCGCGCCAGCCGTCGGGCAGTGCGGACGTGCTCAGGTCGACGCCGTCGATACTGAAGCCATGTGTCTGCTCGAACGGTGAGAACTCCCCGGCTACTCCTTCGATGAGGTCGGCCAGCCGTGCCGTCTCTTCGTTGCTCTCGGCGATGGGAAGCACGTCGACCTCGACCGACATCGTCGCCGCGGGCGGAAGCTGTTCTTCGCTGTAGGTGCCGAGGATGGACTGCGAACCGACCACGATCACCTCGGGAACCCCGATGATCTGGCACGCCGTACGGATCGCGTGTTCCAGCTGGTCGCGGCGCATCAGCTGACCCGGCGCAGGACGTCGGCGCGTTCATCGGCTGATAGGACACCGCTGAGCGGCGATACTTCGCGCATCTCGATCGAATCTCGGTCAAGGCCGGTGAGGACGCGGCGCAACCCTCGGACGTCACCGGAGTTCAGGAGTGACTTCCACCGTTGCAGGTTCCGTTCGTGCGGTTGGCCCTGCACGCCGCTGCCGAGCCGCTTCAGGTTCTTCCGAATTACGGGGCGCCACTCGTCCAGCATCGATCGGTTGAGCCGCAGGGAAAGCTGCCGGTGCAGCTGCCACGAGCGACGCTCCGACCGGGTCAGCTCGGGAACGACCAGACGTCGGACGATTTCGAGGCGGTATCCCATGCACGACAGCAGACGATCGAGTTGCTCGTCGCTCATGTCGATCTTGCCGGAGAGGAACTGGCTGATGCTTGGCTGGTGGACGCCGCTGAGCCGGGACAGCTCGGACTGGGTGGTGCGCGTTTCACGCATCACCTGCCGCAACAACTCGCCCCGGTCTCCCACTCGGTCATCATAGCAGCCGCTGCTATATCAGCCTCGGTCGCGTGCGATCAGCTGATCGTGGGATAACCCCCATGTGCGACCAACTTGAGGACTGATTCGGCCCCGACTCTCACCCAGCCGCCTGGCGCTGGAGCGCAGCCAACGAGCATGGCCGGCATATGCACGAAGCGGTGGTGATTCTCGAAGAAGCTTCCGACACAGAGGATCCGGCCGTCGTCCTCGCGGTAACGCAGAAGGCGATCGCCTCGGCGCTGAAGGTGATCATGCGCGCCGACGACTCCAGCGGAATCATCGGCGACGCGTGCCGAGCGCTACTGGACCTGCACCCCAAGGTCGCGGCGGCAGCCAAGCCGCCGGCCGCGAAACTGGTCGACTGGATGATCGCGTTCCAGTTCGACAACGAATGCGACTACTTCGCCATCGACCCCGTCGCCTACGCCCCCGCGCTCGGCGAGAAGGGCACGGCCTCCTACCGGGCCAAGCTCGCCGACCTGGAGGCCAGCCTCGGCCCACGGCCGCAGGAGGACGAGCGGTGGACAGTCCCGCATCGCGCCGAGTGGTTCACGCTGGATTGGAACACCCAGCGACTGGCAGTGTTGGACCGTGATGTCGAGGCGATCATCCGCACCCATGCCCGCGACCGGAAGGTGGCGGCATGGCTGCAGGACACCGCCGAGGCGCTGGCGGAGATCGGCGAGTTCGATCTTGCGATCGACTGGGCCAGGCAGGCGCTCGATGTCGGCCCGGGACACCAGTCGCTGAAGGCCGCCAAGTACTGGTGCACGTTGCTCGCCGAGCACCGTCCGGTCGAGCTGGTCGCGGCACGGCTGGAGGTGTTCCGACGCTGGCCGTCATCCAGCACCGCCGCGCACATGCATCGGGATGCGGGCGAGGCGTGGCCGCAGCACCGCGACGAGATCATGGATCGACTCGCGGCCAGCCCCCGCGATGCAGTGCTGTTCGCGCTCCTGTCGCTCAAGGACGTTCCGTTCGCGTGGGAGCTGGCCCAATCCCTGGGCCTCGACGACGACCGCACCTGGAGCGATCTGGTCAAGGCGTACGAGAAGGTCGACCCGGTCGCCGTCCTCCCGGTGCTGAACCGCCTCGTCCTGAGCGAGTTGGTCGAGACCGGAGCGCAGCACTACAAGATCGCCGCACGCAGGCTGAAGAAGATGCGCACCCTCGCCGTCGGATCCGACTACGCGGCCGAGGTCGACCAGTTCATCGCCGAGCTGCGCGAGTCCAACCGCCGCCGTCCGCGGCTGCAACAGGAGTTCGCCCGCGCCGGACTAACGCACGACTAGCCCAAACGCCATACTGCGTGTAAATCTCGCCGTAGTGGATACACGGCGTGCCGGACTTGGTGATATCTGTCTTTACGAAGCGCTTGCCTCGGGTAATCGTGCCTAACTCAGCAAGCGTCTTGAACTCAACTCCGTTCGGGCAAAGCCGTCTGAGCAGATCCTCGATTTGGCTCACAATGAGCTCTCCAAGTCGACGACTATCCCGTCGATGGCAGCGCGAAGCTCCGACTGATGCGCAACGATACGGCCGATGTCGGCATTGAGCGCAGTGATCTCGACCGCTTCACGGGTGTCCTCGGCCTCAACGTATGACGAGACGGCGATGTTGTAGGTATTGTCGGCGACGACGCTGCAGTCGACCAAGCGAGCGAAATGGTCGACATCCGACCGTACCGTGAAGGCGTCGAGAATCGCCTGCTGGTTCGCTTCGGTGAGCTTGTTCTTGTTGCCCAGACGGACGAACTGGGCCGAGGCGTCGATGAAGAGGACCTTGTTGTCGGCTTTGCTCTTCTTTAGCACGATCACGCAGGTCGCGATGGTCGTGCCGAAGAAGAGGTCTGGCGGTAGCTGGATTACGGTGTCGACGTAGTTGTTGTCGACCAAGTACTTGCGGATCTTCTGCTCCGCGCCTCCGCGGTACAGCACGCCGGGGAACTCGACGATCGCCGCGGTGCCGTTCACCGCGAGCCAGCTGAGCATGTGCATCGTGAAGGCCAGGTCGGCCCTCGACTTGGGAGCGAGCACGCCGGCCGGGGCATAACGCGGGTCGTTGATCAGCAGCGGGCTGGCGTTGCCCGCCCATCGGATCGAGTAGGGCGGGTTGGAGACGATCGCCTCGAACGGCTCGTCGTCCCAGTGCAGCGGGTCGATCAGCGTGTCGCCGTGGGCGATGTCGAACTTCTCGTAGTTGACGTCGTGCAGGAACATGTTGATCCGGCATAGGTTGTACGTCGTGAGGTTGATCTCCTGGCCGAAGAACCCCTGCCGCACGTTCTCCCGGCCGAGGACCTTCGCGAACTTCAGCAGCAACGACCCCGAGCCGCAGGCCGGGTCGTAGACCTTGTTAACCTCGGTCTTGCCGACGACCGTGATCCGCGCGAGAAGCTCGGAGACCTCCTGCGGCGTGTAGTACTCGCCACCGGACTTGCCTGCCGAGGAGGCGTACATCTGCATGAGGTACTCGTAGGCGTCGCCGAAGGCGTCGATCGTGTGATCGGCGTACGTACCGATGTTCAGGTCGCCGATCGCGTCGAGTAGCTTGACGACCTTCTCGTTGCGTTTGGCGACCGTTTGGCCGAGCTTGGTGCTGTTGACGTCCAGGTCGTCGAACAGGCCCTTGATGTCGTGCTCACTGGTCCGTACCAAGAGCCGACGCCTCGATGTGGGTGAAGACCTTCGCCAGTGTCTCGTTGAGGTCTTGGTCGTGCCGGGCTCGCCCGCGGACGTTGGCGAACAGATCGCTCGGCAGGATGTAGAAGCCCTTCTCCTCAACCGTGGAGGTCCGGCCGAACTCGGCGTCGGTGTTGGACAGCGTGGCGTAGTCGAAGTTCGGGTGGCCCGCCGCACGCTCCTGCTCGTTCAGGTAAACCGTCAGGTTCTCGCTGATGAACCGGTAGAAGAGCATCCCGAGGACGTAGCTCTTGAAGTCCCAGCCGTCGACGCTGCCGCGGAGGTCGTTCGCGATCCGCCAGATCGTCTTGTGCAGCTCCGCACGCTCGGCCTCTTTGCTCGCCAGGGTCACTGCGACAGTGTTCCAGCCTCTGCCGGACGATTCCGGGGAGCCCCGGCGGATCAGCCGCAGCCGCTCGAGCGGGCCACAGCAGGCTTGGGCCGTCGCGGGGGTGACGGACATTTGACGGACATTCGCCGAAATCAGGGGCTCGACGATGATCTTCCGAAATGACTAAAGGCCCCGGAATCCGGGGCCTTTAGCGTTGTAGCGGGGGCAGGATTTGAACCTGCGACCTCTGGGTTATGAGCCCAGCGAGCTACCGAGCTGCTCCACCCCGCGTCGGTATGTCCAGTCTACGAACCCCGGCCCCCCGATGCAAACCAAACGACCTACCGCGACGGGCTCGGCGATGGCGCCGCCCCAGCCTTCTGGGCTGCCTGGAACCGGGCGATCGCCCGAGCCAGCTCCGCCTGAGCTTGCCCGATGCCGGCGAAGTCACCGTTCTTCTGCGCCGTTGCCAGGTCGTCCAGCGCAACCTTGATGTCGTTGACAGCCGCCGCCAACTCGGCACTGCCGCCGACAACAGGAGACGGCGACCCACTAGGCCCAGGAGTCGGAGTAGGCGTCGGCTGCCCCACCGGCGGCGTCACCCCAGACCCAGCACCCGGCCCGAACAGCTGATCGAGAGCCTGCGACAGCGTGTCCTGATATGCCACCTGGTCACCGAAGGCCACCAGCACCTTCCGCAGCAAAGGCTGAGACCCCTCCCCCTGCCCCTGGACGTACAGCGGCTCGATGTACAGCAGCCCACCGCCAACGGGCAACGTCAGCAGGTTCCCGAAGCGCACCCGCGACCCGCCGTTGTCGAACAGCGTGATGTCACGAGACACCTCGGCCGTCGAGGTGAAGTTGCGCTGCACCTGGTTGGGCCCGGGAATGACCGTGTTGCTCGGCACCTCCAAGACGGTGAACCGCCCATATCGATCCGGGTCAGACGACACCGACACCAAAGCCGCCAGGTTTTCTTTGCGGATCGGGTTCAAAACGGTGGTCAGCTCAAACGTCGCGCCAATAGACCCCGGCGTCTGGGCCAGCAGGTAGTACGGCGGCTGCGCCTTCTTCAGCCCGCCGCCAGCCGTCGTCGGATCGGTCGGCACGCTCCACGCCGCCACGCCGGAGAAGAACGTCTGCGGGTCATGCACGTGATACCGAGCGAGGATCTCGCGCTGCACCTTGAACAGATCCTCGGGATAGCGGAAGTGCGCCCGTAGCTCATCGGAGATGGCAGACGACGGCTTCACAATCCCCGGGAACGCCTTCATCCAGGTACGCAGCACCGGGTCCTTCTCATCGAACGCATACAGCGTCACCGTGCCGTCGTAGGCATCGACGGTCGCCTTCACCGAGTTGCGGATGTAGTTGACCTGCTCCTGCGGCTGCCCGGTCGCGCCGGCGCCGGTGAAGGTGTCGGCCGTCGCCTCACCCAAAGTGGTCCGCTGCGCGTTGGCATAGCCATCACTGGTCGTATAACCGTCCACGATCCACTGGATGCGCCCGCCGACAACGGCCGGGTACGGATCACCGTCGACCTTCAGGAACGGCGCGACCTTCTCCACCCGCTGGCGCGGGTCGCGGATGTACATGATCCGCGAGTTACCGCCCACCGCGCTGTTGAGCAGGATGTTCGTCTCGCGGAACTTGATGGCGTACGCGATGCGCCGCAACTCGCTGCCCATCGCCACGCCGCCCTTGCCGGCGTAGGTGTTGTTGATCTGGTCCTGTCCCCCACCCTCGCCCGGCCGGTCGAACTCCCGGTCCACGCCGCCCTTCTTGCCGACGATCGAGTACGCCGGCAGCAGCTCGCCGTAATAGGCCCGCGGCTGGTCGACCGGGATCACCGCCCGGACGTTCTCACCGGTGTTCTTCTTTTCGGCTTGGGTCAGCGCGCCGGAGATGAAGTTTGGCCCTCCCTTGACCACCTCGTCGGCCGGCGCGGCGACGAAACCGTTGCCATGCGTGTAGGTCAGATGCCGGTTGATCCAGTTGCCCTGGGTCCCGACCAGGTCCTTGTCGTTGATCTCGCGGATGCCCACGACGTAGTCCTGCGTGTTGCCCTCGAAGGTGTAGCGGTCGATGTCGAGCTTGTCGGCGAACCCGTACACCGGCTTCACCTGCTGCTGCTGGGTGAAGGTGTCGGTGATGATGCCCGGGTCGAGCAGCCGGACGTTGGGCACCGTGCCGGTGTCGGCCTTGACCTCCGCGGCGGTCAGCGACTTCTTCGCGTCGTACGGCGTCGTGTTGATCCCGTCGAGCCCGTACGCGGCCAGCGTCGCGTCGATGTTGCGTTTGATGAACGGCGCTTCCTTGGTGTTGGCGTTGGGCTTGGCCTGGAAGGTCTGGATGGCCGCCGGGAAGGCGCCGCCGATGAGCACGGCCGAGAGGACGAGCAGCCCGAAGGCGATGATCGGCAGCGAGAAGTTGCGTACGACGGTGTTGGCCAGGAACGCGAGCGCGCATATTAGCGCGATCAGCAGCAGGATCGTCTTGGCCGGCAGCACCGCGTTGACGTCGGTGTATGACGGCCCGGCCACCTTGGCCGTGCTCCGGGTGGAGTAGACCAGCCCGAAGCGATCGAGGTAATAGGCCCAGGCCTTGAGCAGTACGAAGATGCCGAGCAGCACCGACAGGTGTGCCCGCGCGGCCGCCGTCATCCGGTCGCTCGGGGTCTGGGTCTGCAGCCGGATGGCGCCGAAGAGGTAGTGCATGACCACCGAGCTGATCAGCGACAGCACGATCGCGGTGAACAGCAGGCCGAGGATGTAGCGCTGGAAGGGATAGGTGAAGGCGTAGTACGACAGATCCCGGTGGAACTGCGGGTCCTTGGTGCCGAAGTTCACGCCGTTGCGCCACAGCAGCCAGATCTGCCAGTTGCCCTGGGCCGACATCCCGGTGACCACGCCCACCAGCACGCTGATGCCCACGATCAGCAGCCGCAGCCGCGGCTCGACGGCGACACGATAGCGCTCGAGGTTCTGCTGCTCGAGTGACATCGGGCGGAACCTCGGGCGCAGCGCGTGCGCGATGAACAGGTTGACGCCAATGATGATGGCCATCGTGATGCCGAAGATGAAGAACATGATGACCCGGGTCCACAGCACCGTGGTGAACACCTTCGAGAAGTGCACCTCGCGGAACCACAGGACATCGGTGTAGAGCGAGACCAGGGCGCCGAGGCCGGACAGCAGGGCGATCAGGACGAGGACCACCGGGATGAGGAGCCGGGTACGGCTGGACATCCGGTAGGTCGGGGGACGCATGGACACGCGTTGTCACCTCAGGTTGATCGGGGCTGCCGTGAGATCAAACGTACCGGCCCGGCGGAGGTTCCCGCGCAGGCGCCGCCTAGGAATCGCAGGACGGCAAGGAGCCCTGCCCGGAGCGGATGACCGCCAGCGACCCAAGGGCTTCGTGCAGTGAGGTCACCTTGACCAGCCGGAGGCCGGCCGGGATGAGCAGCCGCGCCTCGGCGCAGTTGCCCGCGGGGGTGAGGAAGACAGCGGCACCGGCCGCGCGTGCGGCGACCAGCTTCTGGTGGATGCCGCCGATCGGGCCGACCTTGCCCAGATCGTCGATGGTGCCGGTGCCGGCGATGAACTTGCCGCCGGTGAGATCGGCCGGGGTGAGCAGGTCGATGATGCCGAGGGAGAACATCAGCCCAGCCGAAGGGCCGCCGATGTCCTTGATGTCGAAGGCGATGTGCAGGGGCGGGGTCGGCTCCTGGGTGATCTTGATCCCCAGCGCGGCCTTCTTCGCGTCGTCCTTGGCCGCCCCGGCGCGGATGGTCACGGTCGCCGGCTGTCCCTTGCGTACGTACCGGACGGCGATCGAGTCGCCGGGGTGCCTGGCGCGGATGCGGGTGGTCAGCTCGGCGGCCGTCATGATCGGCGCACCGTTGACGCCGGTGATCACGTCACCCGCCGCCAGCTTGCCCCCAGCCGCGGCGCCGGCCACCACCTCGGCCACCCGTACCTGCAAGGCATGCAACTCCGCCAACGCCGCGACCTCGGCGGAATCCTGCGACGTCTTGAAGTCCGCGACGTTCTCCTTGTCGACCTGCTTCTCGGTCTTGCCGGGCGGGAAGATCTCCTCCCGGGGTACGACGGCGTAGCGCCGGTCGAGCCAGGCTCGCAGGCCGGAGATCAGGTCGATGCGGTCCTCGACCGAGACGGTGGTGAGATTGAGGTGCCCGGCTGAGGTCGACACCGGGCGGCCGGTGACGGTGATGACGCGCTTGCCGTGCAAGGCGCCGACGGTGTTGACGGTCGGTCCCGGGCCGAGAATCACGTACGGGACGGGCAGCGTCGCGATCGTGAGGCCGAAGATCGTCAGCAGCACGGCACCGACGAGCAGCGTGGCCCCCCGACGTGTCATGCCCCGAGGGTATCGGGGGCCTGCAGATCAGTTGACGAAGAAGCCGACGTCTGTGTCCGAGCCCGCCGCCGAGACCGGCGCGACGTCCATCGGGTCGTCCTCGGGCTCGTGCGACAGGAACGGCCCCTCGTCATCGGGCTCCGGCCGCGGCTCGGGCACAGTCGCCCCGACGGCCTCGACGCGGTAGTAGGCGCGGACCGACAGCGGCACCGGGGTCATCGCGTGCACGCTGAAGTCAGCGAGGTTGCCGTCGTTGCGCAGGCGCTCGACCAGCTTGACGGCCTCGTCGAGCGTGCCCACGCGGCTGTAGGCCGGCGAGCCGTCGAGACCGGGAAAGAACACGACATGCTCCACGGGGTTGCCTCTCACGAGCCGGAGTGCGTCCCGGCCGGGCCGGGCGCACATTACGTCCAGAGAGTCGGCAGATCAGGCGAGGGAGTTGAGCGCCGTCTCAGCGGCCGCCCTGTTCGGGCCCGGGCGGCTCGGAACCTGGCGACACCGAACCTGGCGGCACTGGGCGGGCGAGAGCCGCCCGGAAGCGCTGGTGCTCCTCGATGGTGTCGATCGGGTCGCCCGGTCGGCGCGGGCGGGACCGCCACGACACCCAGGCGATCGCGAGCAGGGTCACGAGCAGCGGGGCCACAGTCCACACGAGGGGCGTCATCTGGGGCCTCGCTCGTCATCGCGCCAAGGGATTTCTCTGCGTTCCACGCTACCGCCCCGGCTGCCGGCCGGCCGGCCGCGACGCGGGCCGTGTGGCTACGCCGTTGGCGTACCGCGACGGAGGGCGAGCCCGGGGCGGGTTAGCGTTAGGAGCATGACTGACCTTCCCTTCGGCTTTGGCTCGTCCAGTGGGCACCGGCCCGACGAGACCGGCGACCTGGCCGGCAAGGCGCCACTGTTCGCCGAGTTGCAGAAGCTGATGTCCTGGTCCGGCGGGCCGGTCAACTGGGACCTGGCCCGGCAGCTGGCGATCAGCCAGATCGCGGCGACCGACCGGCCGGTGACCGCGACCGACCGGTCCGCGGTCGAGGGGGCGCTGCGCCTCGCCGATCTGTGGCTGGACCCGCTGACCGAGCTGCCCAGCGGCATCCGCGGCAGCGCGGCGTGGAGCCGGGTCGCGTGGATCGAGCGCACCCTGCCGGTCTGGTCGACGCTGTGCGACCCGATCGCCACCCAGGTGGTCGCCGCGATGGCCGGCGCGCTGCCCTCGGAGGCACAGGCCGAGGCGGGCGCCCTGCTCGGCATGCTGGGGCAGGCCGGCGGGCTGATGTTCGGCGCCCAGGTCGGGCAGGCGCTGGCCTCCCTCGCCACCGAGGTGCTCGGCGCCACAGATATCGGGCTGCCGCTCGGTCCCCCTGGCCAGGCGGCCCTCGTGCCGGTCAACGTCGCGGACTTCGGTGCCGGTCTGGAACGTCCCGACGATGAGGTACGGCTGTATCTCGCCCTCCGCGAGGCCGCGCACCACCGGCTTTTCGGCTCCGTACCGTGGTTGCGCCAGCACCTGCTCGAGGCGGTCGACGCCTACGCCCGCGGCATCACCATCGACCGCGACGCCATCGAGCGCGCCATGCAGGAGATCGACCCGCAGCACCCCGAGAGCCTGCAGCAGGCGCTCGGCAGCGGGATGTTCGAGCCGGAGAACACCCCCGAGCAGCAGACCACCCTCGCCCGGCTGGAAACCGCCCTGGCGCTGGTCGAGGGCTGGGTGCACGTCGTGGTGACCGACGCCGCCAGCGAACGGCTGCCCAGTGCGGCCGCTCTCGGTGAGACGCTGAGCCGCCGCCGCGCCACCGGCGGGCCGGCGGAGCAGACCTTCGCCACCCTGGTGGGCCTGGAGTTGCGACCGCGCCGGCTGCGCGAGGCGGCGACGATGTGGACCGCACTGGCCGCGAAGGGCGGGGCAAGTGCCCGCGACGAGCTGTGGCGGCACCCCGACCTGCTGCCCGCGGCCGCCGACCTCGACGACCCGGCCGGTTTCGTGGGCCGCTCGAGCGACGAGCTCATGCCTCCGGACGAGGCCTGACCGCTCCGCTCAGGAGGGCCCGGGTGCGCTCCCAGCCTTCGAGGCCGGGGTCGAGGCGGTGCACGTCGGCGGGAGCCCGCAGCCGGTGCCAGCCCGGCGTCACGGCGACCAGGGCGGGGTCCGGTGCCGCAGCCCGAAGGTCCTCGGTCAGCGAGGCCCGGTCGAGATCGACGGCCGCCGCCGCCGCTGGGGCGCCCAGCCAGGCCGGCACCGGCAGGCAGACGCCGAGCGCGACCGCCCCGCCGCCATCCTTGGCCGGTGCCACGACGACCGGCGAGCCGCCCAGCGCCTGGAAGATCTTGGCAAGGACCAGCTGCGGCAGGTCAGGTATGTCGGCGGCGACCACCGCCGCCTGCTGGTAGCCGCGCTCCTGCGCCAGCGCGAGCGCGGACCGTACGCGGGGCTGGGCCACCTCGATGACCGGCACGTCCGGCCACACCATGCACCGGATCGCCGCCGAATCGGCCGGCCGGCAGACCAGCAGGCTGTCCACGCCGGCCAGGCCGTGCAGCACATCGGCGACGTCTTCGATCAGCGCATCGGCGTACGCCCGCGGCGCGACGCCGGGCGGCGCGGAGGATGCGCCGTGGTCGCGGTCAGCGACGACCAGCAGCGCGCACCGGCGGATCACTCCCCGGCTCCACCGTCCACTTCGGACATCCCGAGGCCGGCGGCGGCGGCCACGCCCTCGAGGTAGCCGCGCGCGCGCTCAGCGCGGGGATAACCGTCGACGAGCGCCCAGAAGCCGGGGCCGTGGCCGGGCTCGCGCAGATGCGCCAACTCGTGCACGAGCACGTAGTCGACCACCCACGGCGGGAAGACCTGCAAGCGCGCGGACAGCCGGATTGATCGGTCCTCCGGCGTGCACGACCCCCACCTGCTGTTCTGGTTTTCCACCCAGCGGACGCTGACGGGTTGCGGGGCGTCGTCGACATAGGCGGCCGAGAGGCGGCGAGCGCGCGAGAGCAACGCCGCGTCGCCGCCGCAGGCCGGCAGCCGGCGATCCCTGGCCTCGAGCCGGCTGAGCATCAACTCGATCCACCGGCGCTCCTCGGCGCGGCTCATCCGCGCGGGGAGCATCACCACCGTCACGTCACCGTCGCGGTAGGCGGAGACGGTCCGGCGCCTGCGGGCGCTGCGGCGCACCTCGACCCGGGGCTTGGCGGAGCCGGAGGCAGTCACGGACGGACCGTAACCCAGGGGCGAGGCGCGTGCTTTCTTTCTTCCACAGCCGGTGTACGACGTTGCTGCAGGTCACCGGCCGTGTCCGCTGCGTGATACTTTTTGGTCCACCGGGTCCTCCCAGGTTGTCCACAGCGACACGCCGCACCGCCCACAGGTACGATCCACAGGCTGTGCACAGCCGACGTTGACGTGCCGGCAAAGTGGCACCTAGCGTCGTCCAGAACGAAGCCCCCGGTTGTTCTGAGGGAGGCCCCTCGCAAGGGGAAGGCGATGGGAATCCCAAGGCACGCCGGGGGTTTCGTGATTTTCCTACGGCGGCCCGACTCGCCCGCTTGCGGCCCGCGCCCGTGCCCGCGGCCACCACTGCGCCACCTGCCTGTGAAGTCTCACGCCGACAACCGGCAGGTGGCTCATGACGGCGACTCGTATATCAGCTTTGATATGGGGCTCCACGCCAACGGTCAGACTGCGGGGCGCACCGCGGTCGGCCCGGGAGCTGGCGCAGCCTCCTGCCGGATGCGGCCTGCGGTCAGTGACCGGTGAAGTGCGGGGGCCGCCGTTCGCGCTGTGCGGCGAGGCCTTCGGCTAGGTCCTCGGTGGCCATCGTCACCGGCTGGGCCAGTGCCTCCCAACGCAGAGCATCGGTCAGCGACCGGTGCCCGTCGCGCAACGCCACAGTGGTGAGCCGGGTCGCGACCGGCGCCTTGGCGGCGATGGACCGGGCCACTCCCAGAGCCGCCGGCAGCAGGCCCTCGGCGGGGAACACCCGGTTGACCAGACCGAGGTCGACGGCCTCCTCGCCGGTCACCACCCGCCCGGTCAGCAGCAACTCGCGGGCCACCGGCAACCCCGCCACCTCGGGCAGCAACCAGGTGGTGGCCATGCCCGGTGAGATGCCCAGCGCGGTGAACGGTGCCGACAGGGTGGCGTCGGGTGCGCAGTAGCGCAGGTCGCACGCCAGCGCCAGAGCCAGGCCGGCGCCGACGGCGGGGCCGTTGATCGCCGCGATCGTGGGTACCTCGAGATCGCGGATCGACAGCCAGGTCCGATAGAACGGGAGCATCCGCGACCGCAGCCCGTCGACCGAGAGGCCGGAACCCACTCCCAGCCATCCCAGGTCGCCGCCCGCGCAGAAGGCGGAGCCGGCCCCGGTGACGAGCACGACCCGTACCGAGTCGTCGGTACGCAGGCTCTGAACGGCACTTCCCCACGCGGCGGTCAACTGCTCGGTCATCGCGTTGCGCTGCGCGGGCAGGTCGAGCGTGAGCACGACGACACCGTCGCCGGAATGTTCGACCCGGAGCGGTTCGGAACTCACCCGCCGGAGGCTACCGACCACACCCCGCAGTCGCCCGAGCCGCCCCCCGATCCGGGTCCGGAGCGGCTCAGGCGAGCACGCGCTCAGCGCGGCGACCGGCCGCCGCGCCGCCGCGAGCGAGCGTCCCAAGCGCCTGACCGTACCGAAAGCACCGATTTGTCTGCTCGGACACGCTCAGCAGGAGGCCATGGGGAGGGGTTTGAGCGTGCGTGCCGGGTAGGGTCGAAGCAGAGCCTCACCGCAATCGGCGGCTGAGGAACCAACTGCAAATGCTGAGGAGTCCGACGTGGCTGAGACCTACAACGGCTACTGCGTGAAGTGCAAGGACAAGCGTGACTTCGATGGTGAGGTCAAGGTGAGCGAATCCGGCCGCCGCATGGCACAAGGCATCTGCCCGGTGTGCGGCACCAAGATGAACAGGATTCTCGGCAAGGCCTGACCTTCACAGTCGACCGCTCGGGCGGCCCGTCAGGTGGCTCATGCCACCGAGGGCCGCCCGAGTGCTGTCACGCAGACGCCCGCGTTCAGCGCGCGATCTTGAAGTTGAACTCGGCCGTACCCAGCACGCCGAACAACCGCAGCCAGAGCGGCAGGACCATCTCCAGGCCGCGCGCAGCGGTGAGGTCACCGAGATCGACGATCTCCGTCCACCCGAACTCCCGCAGCAGGCCTCCGACCGTGGCCTTCGCGGCCTCGTCGTCGCCGCTGACGAACACGGAGTGGTCCCCGCCGGCGACCGCGGCCGGATTGACCATCACGCTCGCGGTCATGGTGTTGAGGCTCTTAACGACCTTGGCATCGGGATAGGCGCGTTGGATCTGCTCGGCGAGTGAGTCGGTGTCCTTCACGAACAGGGTCGGCGGCATGCCGGCGGAGAAATCAAGCGGGTTGGCGATGTCGATGATGACCTTGCCGGCGAGGTTGTCCGCCCCGGCCGCCTCGAGCGCCTCCAAGGATGCCCCGCCGCTGGTCGCGTTGACGACCACGTCAGCGTCGGACGCGGCCTCGGCGAACGTGGCCAGTCGTACTCCTTCTTGCTGCTTGAGCCAGGTCGCGACCGGCGGGTTGCCCATCCAGTCGGACTCGGTACGGGCCAGCGTCGTCTCCGGCTCGCGCGTGCCCATGGTCACCCCGTGACCCAGCTCGGAGCAGCGCGCTGCGATGGCGCGCCCGACAACTCCCGTACCAATGATTCCGATCTTCATGGCGCTGCCTCCGTGGGGTCCGCGGCCGGCCCCGGGGTTGAGCAGTTGAGCTCATGGGCGAGAGCCGATTCCGCGAAAGCCTATGCCCACAAGCAAGTGACCCTTCGGAGAAGTGAATCGCGATAACGGGAACGCTGTGGATACGGCCGGCGCTGTGGACGACGGCTGCTGCGGGGCGGCTGCGGGTGCCAGGCTCGCCGCCTGCACCCGTACCACCCGAGGTGGCCGATGAGACCGCTGTTGCTACCGGCACTGCGCCGGCTCTGGCGCGACCGGTCGACGCTGCAACTGGGCGTCGACCCGGCCCGCGCGGTGCTCGTCTGCGGCCTGCCTCCCGGGGCCGGGAATCTGCTCGACCGGCTCGACGGGATGACCGATCTCGAGACGGTGCTGGCCGGGGCCGCCGTCGATGGGCTCGAGCGAGACGTCGCCACGCATCTCATCGGCGTGCTGATCCGTGCCGGCGCCATCGTGGACTCAGCGAGCATGATTCCGCTCCCGGCCGCACTCGACGTCCCGGCGCGGCAGCGGTTGCGGCCCGAGGTGGCGTCGCTGTCGTTGCTCGGCAGCGACCCCGGCGGGGTGCTGGCCGCGCGGCATGCCCACATGGTTGCCGTGTACGGCTGTGCCCGGCTCGCAGTGCCGCTCGCCGCGACGCTCGCCGCCGCCGGAGTCGGCCGGGTGCACGTGGCCGGCCGGGGTGTCGTCGAGCCGGGCGACGTGGCGCCGGGCGGGCTCACTGCGAGCGATGTCTCCCTGCTGCGGCCGGCCGCCGCTGCCGCGGCGATCAGCCGGGTGGCACCCGAGGCCGACACCCGTCCCCTGCCGCCGCGGCGGCCCGCCGACCTCGCCGTCGTGGCCGGTTCGGCCGCGCGTGATGCCGATCTGGTGGCCCGGTTCGTCGCCGACCGGGTGCCGCACCTGGTGGTCGCGGTCCGCGACACGACCGGTGTGGTCGGCCCGCTGGTCCAACCGGGCCTGTCGAGTTGCCTGCACTGTGCCGATCTGCACCGACAGGACCGCGACCCGGCCTGGCCGGCGCTATCAGCCCAGTTGGCCACCGCGCCGCGCTCTGCGCACGAGGCACACGACACGGCGCTGGGCACGGTGGTGGTCGGACTCGCCGCGGTGCAAGCGCTGGCGCATCTCGACGGTGCGGCCGCGGAGACCGTCGACGGCACCCTGGAGGTGGCCTTGCCGGGGTGCCGGGTGCGCCGCCGGTCCTGGCCGCCACATCCGGAGTGCGGCTGCCGGGAGGTGACCCTGGGCCGCGCGGGCTGATGGCGGCCGGAGGCGGCCTGCCCGCTGGCTGTCACCCGGTGCGTGAGGGCGACAATGGCGAGGTGTCCGACATCCCTCGCCGGGCGGTGACCCGGGGGTTCCGCCTAGCGACGCTTCCCCTGGGTATGGCCGGCCGGGCGACGGTCGGCTTGGGCAAGCGCATCGGCGGCCGGCCGGCCGAGATGGTGGCCACCGAGATCCAGCAGCGCACCGCCGAGCAGCTCTTCTCGGTGCTCGGCCAGCTCAAGGGCGGCGCGATGAAGTTCGGCCAGGCGCTGTCGGTGTTCGAGGCGGCGATCCCTGAGGAGGTCGCGGGCCCCTATCGGGCCGCGCTGACCCGGCTGCAAGAGGCCGCCCCGCCGCTCCCGGTCGCGATCGTTCACCGGGTCCTTGCCGATCAGCTCGGCAACGACTGGCGCCGCCAGTTCAAGGACTTCGACGACCGGCCGGCCGCCGCGGCCAGCATCGGGCAGGTCCACCGCGCGGTGTGGTCAGACGGCCGGGCCGTTGCTGTCAAGGTGCAGTATCCCGGTGCCGGGCCGGCGCTCATCTCCGACCTCACCCAGCTGGGGCGGGTGGCCCGCCTGTTCCAACTGCTGACCCCCGGCCTGGACATCAAGCCCCTGCTGGCCGAGCTCAAGGCGCGGGTGGCCGAGGAGCTGGATTATGAGTTGGAGGCCGCCGCGCAGCACGCCTTCGCGACGGCCTACGCGGGCGATCCGGACATCCACGTACCCGACGTCGTCGCCGGCGCCGCCCGCGTACTCGTCACCGAGTGGATCGACGGCACCCCGCTCTCGCAGATCATCACCGACGGCGACCAGGAGCAGTGCGACCGGGCTGGGCTGCTACTGGCGACCCTGCACTTCTCCGCCCCCGAGCGGGCACGGCTGATGCACGCCGACCCGCATCCGGGCAACTTCCGGCTCCTCCCTGATGGCCGCTTGGGCGTGCTCGACTTCGGCGCCGTCGCCCGGCTGCCCGACGGGCTTCCCGAGCCGGTCGGCCGGCTCACCCGGCTCGCACTGCAGGGTTGCGCCGATGAGGTGCTGGCCGGCTTGCGCGAGGCGGGATTCGTCAAGCCGACAGTGGAGGTCGACGCCGAGCGTGTGCTGGCCTACCTCCGGCCGATGCTGGCTCCGCTCGAGGAGGAGGAGTTCCACTTCACCCGGGCATGGCTGCGCAAGGAGGCGGTACGCGTCGGCGACCCCCGAAGCGAAGCGGCGCAGCTCGGCCGCCAGCTCAACCTGCCGCCGTCGTACCTGCTGATCCACCGGGTGACGCTGGGCTCGATCGGCGTGCTCTGCCAGCTCCAGGCGCGCGCGCCCTACCGTGCCGTGGTCCAGCGGTGGCAGCCCGGCTTCTCAGCGCCGCCCAAGCCAAAGAAGCGCCGCGCCACCAAGCGCCCGCCCAGCTAGGGGGCGGGCTTGGCGCGCTAGGCCGGCGGCTCGTCGTGGTCGACGACCGGTGGGCCTGGCGCGTGCAGACCCTCCGCGATCAGCTCTCGCAGGCCGGCGTTGTCACCACGCACAGAGGCAATCGACGCGCGGATGTTGCGAGATTCCATGTGGGCCGGCCACGCGATTGGGTGACCGGCGTTGTCGGACAGCAGCTCGGTGAACGCGCGCTGGCTTCGGCCGTTGCCCTCCCGAAACGGGTGGAGCGCGTTCAGGTCGCCGAGCACTTCGGCCGCCGCGTGGACGAACGACGCCTCGTCAAGGTTGCACAGCAGGTCGTTGTCGGCTAGGCGGCCGAAGACTTCCGCGGCGAAGGAAGCGATGTGCTCCGGCCGGCAGAACTCAGTCACACCCTTGGACAGGCGATACGAACGGAGCTCACCGGCCCAGTCGTAGACGTCTTGAAACACATACCAGTGGATGAGTTGCAAGTGTGCGAGGTCGAACCGACCGGCCAACGGCCGAACCGTGCGCAACTCGACAAGGCGACCAAAGCTCAGCGCCCGCTCACCCCGCTCAAGGTCAGCCGGGTCGCGCAGCCCAAGCTTGTTGCGCAGAACCTCCGTGCCGGGCCACAAAGACTCATCCCCCGGCTGGAACTCGCTGCTCATGCTTCGTCGTCGGGCCGGCGCCGGGACTCTGGTCAGACGCCCACACGGCGTCGGTACTCGGCGAAGTCGATCCGGCCGGCGGCCAGCTCACGGGCGGCGCCGACCTCTTCTTCGACCGGCGGCAGGCCCTCCATCTGCATCGAGGCGGAGGCGGAATCGACCACGCGCTGCTGCGCGACCGTCAGCTGCTCGTACCGACGCACCGACATGATCACGACCTCTGGATTCCGGTACGCACCGGCGAATACTTCTCTACCGGCCGTCACCTTGTCGACAACATCAGACAGACCCCGGCGCAACTCGCGCATCGTCAGCACGTTTGGGGTTACCACTCGCCAAGTGTATCGCAGATGTGTACACCTTGGAGTGACCCAGATGGGCCTAGGGCGGCACTCACCACCAGGATTCGTCGAGCTTGCCCTCGATCGAGCGCAGGTGCTCCCGCGTGCACGTCTCGCACAGCCAGCTGCGCTCGTCACGGTCGGTCTGCAGTGTCCAGGTCGGCGGGCGGGATGGCTGAGTACGGCCGCAGCGCGCGCAGACCACCGGCTCGTCCACGACCGGACGGTAGCGGACTGGGGACCTCGGGCTGGCCTGCGCGCCCACCTCGCGGTGATCCAGGGACGACTGGGCCGGTCCCAGCCGGACTAACTCTCCCTGGATCATGACAACGGAGGCGCCGCGCGGCTACCGGGGGCGATGGGGGGCGACGGCCAGGCCACCTCGCGGGTGATCCAGGGAAGACTGGGCCGGTCCCAGCCGGACTAACTCTCCCTGGATCACCGCGAGGGGAGGCCGGGGATCACCGCGAGGGGAGGCCGGGGATCACCGCGAGGGGAGGCCGGGGCGATGGGGGGCGACGGCCAGGCCACCTCGCGGGTGATCCAGGGAAGACTGGGCCGGTCCCAGCCGGACTAACTCTCCCTGGATCACCGCGAGGGGAGGCCGGGGATCACCACGAGGGGAGGCCGGGGATCACCGCGAGGGGAGGCCGGGGATCACCGCGAGGGGGTGCCGGGGATCATGGCGACGGCGACCGATCACGCCTCAGCGGCCCGGCCCGCGGATCACGCCGCGACCTCGGTCTTGCGAGGACGGCCCCGAGGCCGCTTACGCGCGATCACGGCTCCCCGTTCGAACAGCTCGCCACCCCACACGCCCCACGGCTCCTGGCGCTCGAGGGCACCGGCGAGGCACGCCGCCCGCAGGGGGCAACCCGCGCAGAAGGACTTGGCCAGCTCCAGGTCCACGGGTGCCTCCGCGAACCAGAGCTCGGGGTCCTCACGCCGGCAGGGCAGAACCTCCCGTGCCACGTCGACCCGGCCGCTAGGCAGGGCGACTGCGGTGTCGTTCACCGGTGTACCTCTTTCTGTGTCGTGTGGCTTGACTTCTCGGTCTGGTGGACCGTCGAGCGGAAAAGCGAAGGGCCGCGGATCCCTTGACGGGTTCCGCGGCCTCGAGGTGCGCCGGTCTGAGATCTGGTCAGACTGGTCGTCCTCGAGCTGCGGGACCCTGGGCCGTCCCATCGGTCATGTCGGCCTTGACGCCGAGCGGGCTCCGACCGCGGGACACACTGATGCCCTGGACACCCTGATTGCCCGGCGCGACGGCGCCGACCCGGTGCGGGGTGTACGACAGGTGCGCGGCCGGAGCGCAGATGGGCACCCCGAATGCGGCGGTTGTGATCTCCACGGGGCACCTCCAGTCTGTCGTCGGCTCTGGCAGTCGTCGGCCGGGCGCGCGGGCACGTCCGGTGGTCTTTGCAGGCTACGGCCACTACCACGACGTGGCAACGGACTTTAGCGGACGGGCGTCAACTCGTCGGCTCGCCGCCGGCCCGCAGCAGCGCGAGGACGTCCGCGCCGTACTCGTCGAGCTTGCGTGGGCCGATCCCCGGCAGCTCGGCCAGCGCCTCAGCGGAGCCCGGTCGGCGCTCGGCGATGGCGGTCAGGGTGGCATCGGTGAATACGACATAGGCCGGCACGCCCTTGACGCGGGAACGCTCGAGCCGCCACTCGCGCAGCCGCTCGAAGAGCACCTCGTCGACATCACCGGGGCAACCGCTGCACCGGCCAAGCTTGCGCTGCCGGGCGTCGAACAGCGCGATCCCGCAGACACGGCAGGTCGCCACTCCCCGCTGCTTGGCCCGCCCAGGACGGCCAGCGACCGCCGGCGGTGCCGTACCGGTCAGGCCGTCGAGGAAGCGCGAGGGCTGCCGGGCCCGGCGGCCCTCCGTGGTGCGCGCTAGAGCCCAGGACAGGTGCAGCTGCTCGCGGGCGCGCGTGATGCCGACGTAGAGGAGCCGGCGCTCCTCCTCGATCTGCTCGTCGGTGACCGCGTAGGAGATGGGAACCATGCCATCGGTGAGCCCCACGAGGAACACGGCGTCCCATTCGAGGCCCTTGGCGGCGTGCAGGGAGGCCAGGGTGACGCCGCTGACCGGTGGCGCGTGCTGGTGCTGGGCCCGCTCGGCCAACTCGGCGACGAACTCCTCCAGGGACGCCGCCGGAGTCCCTGCGGCCAGCGCGAGCAGGGCGGCGAGCGCCTCCCACTGCTCCCGCGCCGCGCCGCCAGGCGGTGGTGCGTCGACAGAGAACCCGGCGGAGGACAGCACCGCCGCGACCGACGTCGGCAGGTCGTCGGCAGCGTCGCCCGAGCGCGCGGCGCCCCTGAGCAGGACCATGGCCTTGCGTACCTCTGGCCGGTCGAAGAAGCGCTCGGCGCCGCGGACAAGATAGGGCACCCCCTGCTCGGTGAGGGCCTGCTCGTAGCTCTCCGACTGGGCGTTCGTACGGAAGAGCACGGCGATCTCGCCGGGGTCGGTGCCGCCGTCGACCAGCCCGCGACAGGCTGCGGCGACGGCAGCCGCCTCGGCCGGCTCGGTGGCGTACTGCTCGACCTGAGGCTTCGGGCCGGGTGCGCGCTGGCCCACCAGCCGCAACCGGATCGCTGCCGTCGGACCGCGGGCGCCGGCGATTACCCGGTTGGCCAACTCCACGACCTGCGGGGTGGACCGGTAGTCGCGCTCGAGCCGCACGACCGTCGCCTGCGGATAGCGCCGGGCGAACTCCACGAGGTAGCGCGGCGAGGCGCCGTTGAAAGTGTAGATCGTCTGGCTGGCGTCGCCAACGACGCACAGGTCGGTGCGGTCGCCCAGCCAGGCGTCGAGCAGCCGCTGCTGCAGCGGGTTGACGTCCTGGTACTCGTCGACGACGAAGTGCCGGTAGCGGGCGCGGATCTCCTCGGCGACGTCGCGATGCTGCTCGATGCCGGCCGCCATGATAAGGAGCAGGTCGTCGAAGTCGACCCGGCCGGCGGCCTGCTTGAGCGCTTCGTACGTGACGCAGACAGCGGCGAGCGTCGTGGCGGGCAGTGGCGGAAGCCGCCCGGCGCGGGCCGCCTCTGCCGGATAGGCCTGCGGCGAGATCATCCGGGCCTTGGCCCACTCCAGCTCGCCGGTCACATCGCGGACGGTGGCCCGATCGGTGCGCTGACCGTGCCGAGACAGCGCCTGGGCGACGAGCTGCGCCTTGCGCTCCACGACCGCCGGCAGCTCTCCGCCCACCAGCCGGGGCCAGAAATACCGCAGCTGGCGCAGCGCCGCCGCATGGAAGGTACGCGCCTGCACGGCCACGACGCTGAGCTCCCGGAGCCGGCCGCGCATCTCACCCGCCGCGCGCTGGGTGAACGTGACCGCGAGCAACTGGCTGGCCGGGACGGTCTCGGTGAGCACGCTGTAGGCGATCCGGTGCGTGATCGTGCGGGTCTTGCCGGTGCCGGCGCCCGCCAGGATGCACACCGGGCCTCGGGTGGCCAGCACCGCGGCGCGCTGATCGTCGTCGAGCCCGGCCAGGACGTGCGCCGCGGCGTCGATGGTCACGATCGACATCCTTCCAGCGGGCTACGACGGGAAGCTCGGGGAGGTGTTCGCGGTTGTGCCAGGGGCAGGGGCAACGGCATAGGCGGAGGACCAGTGACGGATCAGTTCACGATGTACAGCACCCCGTGGTGTGGCTCCTGCCACCGCCTCAAGAGCCAGCTCACCCGCGAGGGGATCAGCTTCATCGAGGTGGACATCGAGGCCGATCCGGCGGCGGCCGACATCGTGATGGGCGTCAACGGTGGTAACCAAACCGTCCCAACGGTGGTCTTTCCCGACGGTACGGCGTTCAGCAATCCGACGCTGGCACAGATCAAGGCGCAGATCGCCGCATAGCGCGCTTCTGTCGTTCGGCCCCGCGCAGGCGCCCCGGTGCGCGAGTATCGCCGGGTGCAATCAGCCCCGCAGCCGCTGACCGGCCGCGGTGTGGTGATTCGCCGTACGCCCGACGGCTGGCAGGTGGGCGACGACCCGGCGGTGATAGAGCCCGACCTGACCTCCGCCATGGTGCTCGCCGACCTGCTCGGCGATCACAGCCCGCCGCTCGGCCGGCCCACGAAGGCGGCGGCAGCCGACGAAGCGGGCCGGTTGCGGGTGGCGGTGCGGCAACTCGAGCATGCGCTCGCCGCCCGAGTCGTGATCGAGCAGGCGATCGGTGTGCTGGCCGAGCGAAGGGGGTGTACACCGACGGAGGCCTTCGACGGCCTGCGCCGGGCCGCCCGCTCACGTTCCCGGCGCGTGCAGGACCTGGCCAGTGACGTCGTCGCCTCGGTCAGCGATGCAAGCGTGTCCCTCCCCGCGGAGCTCCCCCCTCGCCGGTGAGCCGGGCCGGATCGAACAGCGCGATCGGCTGCCCGGTACGGCCGTCGAGGGCGAGATCGGCGAGCACCTCACCGATCACCGGGGTGAACTTGAAGCCGTGGCCCGAGAAGCCGCAGGCGATCGCCACCTGGGGATGGCTCGGGTGCGGGGCCACCACGAAGTGGCCGTCGGGGGTCAGGGTGTAGGTGCACACCGAGGCGCGGACCAACTCGCCGGCCAGCGCCGGCACCGGCTCGCGGAGCACCTCGCGGACCTCCGCCACCTCGGCCGCGGTCACCGTGCGGTCGACCGTGTCGGGGTCGCATACGACTCCACTGTTGTGCAGGGCCACCTTGGTGGCACCGTCGCGCAGCGGCAACCCGTAGAACTCCAGGCCGTCGGGGCGCTCCCACATCCAGACCGGCATCGCGGCGAAGGCGGCGCGCTCGGCCGACGGCGCGAACCACAGCTGCAGCCGTCGCTCCACCCGCAGCGGCACCTCGGGCAGGCCGAGCAGGCCGGATGCCCAGGCGCCGGGTGCGAGCACCAGCCGGTCGGCGCGATAAGTGCCAGCGGCGGTACGGACGGCCACCCCCGAGCCCTCGACCGACCACGACCGCACCGGCGTGCCGAAGTGCAGCTCGGCACCGTCGCGCTCAGCCATCTGCAGGTGCGCCTCGACGGCGGCCTCCGGTGAGATGATGTCGGCGATCTCCTCGTACACGCCGACAAGGTCGTCGCCAGGGCGCAGCACCGGGAAGCGCCGGCGCATCTGCTCCGCGTCCAGCACCTCGTGTGCGAGCCCGTGCTCGCGGGCCGATCGCAGGGTGCCCGCGAACAGCTCGCCGCCGGGCGGCCCGACGAGCAGGATGCCGCACCGGCTGAGCAGCGCGCGGCCGGACTCCTGCTCCAGCCGGGCCCACAGGTCGTACGCCGTCCGCAGCAGTGGCACGTAGGAGGGGTGCTCGAAGTAGGCCATCCGGATGATCCGCGAGCCCCCGTGTGAGGCACCGAAGGCATGCGCCGGTGTGAACCGCTCGAATCCCAGCACCCGCGCACCGCGGGCGGCCAGCGCCCGGGCGGCCGCGCTGCCCATGCCGCCCAGTCCCACGACAATGACGTCGTACGAGCCGGGCACTAGCTCTCCAGCCAGCCGGCGATGAGCCACTGCGCGATGGATACCGGCGGTGGCAGCCCGGGCCCGCGCTCGGCGATCAGCTCGGCCCTGGCGAACCACCGTGCCTCTTCCAGCTCACCGTCGAGCAGCCGAGGCTCGTCCGCGCTCACCGCCGTGGCCGTGAAACCGAGCATGAGCGACGAGGGGAACGGCCAGGGCTGGCTGCCGGCATAGCGGACGTCGGTCACCTGCACACCGGTCTCCTCAGCGACCTCGCGGATCACGGCGTGCTCCAGGGACTCCCCCGGCTCGACGAAGCCGGCCAGCGTGGAGAAGCGGCCGTCGGGCCAGGACGCCTGCCGCCCCAGCAGGCAGCGGTCGCCCCCGTCGTGCACCAGCATGATCACGGCCGGATCGACCCGCGGATAGTGCTCGCTGCCGTCGGCCGGGCAACGGCGCAACCAGCCACCACCGCTCACCTCCGTCGGCTCGCCACAGCGCGGGCAGTGGGTATGCGTACGGTGCCAGTTGGCGAGGGCGACCGCCGTCACCAGCAGGCCGGCATCGCGGTCGGTGAGGATCGCGCCGACCTCACGAAGGCCCTGGCAGCGCTCCCCGGCGGAGAGGCTGACCTCGCCCTCGACGGCGAAGTAGGCACGCTCGGCGTCCTCGCCCAGAAAGAATCGATCGGCGGTCGCGGGTACCTCCGCCGCAGTACGCAAAGCAAGGTGCGGCTGCTCCCCCGGACCGGTCACCGCCGTCTTGCCGGCATCGTCGAGAACGAGCACACCGGCCGGGTGCCCGGCGTCGGCAAGCCAGGCATCGGCCAGCCAGGCATCGGCCAGCCACGCCTCGTCGGTACGGCGGCCGGTGGCGCGATCGACCGTCGCCCTCGACAGCGCCGGCCGGCGATTCATCCCGTCCGCCATTTAGCCGGCACTGACCTCGTCCAGCGTGGACAGGGCCGGCCGGACCGCAGCGGCGTCGCCCACGACAACCGTCACCAGCCGGCTGGGCGCGAGGAACCTGGCGGCCTGCCGCTGCACGTCGTCGACGGTCACCGCGCCGAGTCGGACCGGATGCTCTCGCAACCAGTCGGGCCCCAGGCCGCTGGCCAGCAGCGCGGTCAGCGTCGAGGCGAGCCCGGCCTGGGTGGACGTGGACAGGGCCAGCGTGCCGATGGCGTATTGCCGGGCGTTGTCCAGCTCGTCGGGGCCGACCGGCAGCGTGGCGATCCGGCCGAGCTCGTAGCGGATCTCGAGCAGCGCCGGAGCGGTGACTCCGGTGGCCACATCGGCTTCCAGATCGAGCACGGAGCCGGCCGTTGAATGGTCGATGGTGCAGTGCGGTGAGTAGGTGTAGCCCTTCTCCTCACGGAGGTTTTCGACCAGCCGGGAGGAGAAGTAGCCGGCGAAGACGAGGTTGGCCAGCTGCATCGCCGGGTATTCGACGTCATCGCGGCGGGCGGCCGGGCCGCCGACCCGGATGTTGGACTGCACCGCCTCTGGCCGGTCGACCAGCACAACCGGGCCGGGCTCGATTCTGGGCAGCCGAGGCGTTGTCTGCGCCCGTCCGACACTGTCCCAACCGGACAGTGCCGCCTCGACCCGGTCGAGTGCGCGCTGCGGCGACACGTCGCCGACGAGCACCAGCGTGCTGCCGGCGGGCAGCATCCGCGAACGATGCAGCGAACGCAGCTGGGCCGGCGTCACACCGGCAACCGCCTCGGATTCGGGGATCTCCCTGGCGTAGGGATGGTCGCCGTACATCCGGTGCAGCAGCGCCTCTCGGGCGATGACGCCCGGCTGCGATCGTGCCATCCGCAGCCGCTCGAGAAGTCTGTCTCGCTCCCCGGCCACCTCATCGGCCGGATAGGCCGCGGCGGTCAGGACCTCGGCCAGCACCTCGAGCAGGCGGGGCAGCCCGGTCGCCAGCGCGTTGCCACTGACCAGCAGACGGTCGGAGTCGGTGCCCACGTTGAGCGAGCCGCCGACCTCCTGCACCGCGATCGCGACGTCAACGGCGGACCGCTCGTAGGTGCCGCTCAGCAGGGTGTCCGAGAGCACGCTGGCCTTGGCCGAGTGGCTGGCCGCGCGGCCGGAGAAGGGCACCCGGAGCCGCAGCTCGACCAGCGGCACCGCCGTGCGGCGGACCACGAGCACGCGCAAGCCGGTGTCAAGGATGCGCTCGGCCACCGTGAACCGACGCAGCTTGCGGGGAGCGGTGAGCGGCGGGACCGATCCCAGGTCGGCGGTCACGCGCCCGCACCCGGCGCCAGCTCGAGCACGGCCCGACGCTCGGGCGTCAGCTGCGCGGCGGCCGTCACGACATCGGACTCGGCGACGGCCGCGATCAGGGCCGGCAGCTCACCGGCTAGCTCGGCCCGGCCACGCTGCTGCTCCATCGTCGCCATCATCAGGGTCCGGCCGAGTACGGGCTCGACTTGGCGCAGCAGGTGAGCCGCGATCCGGGCCTTGACCCGGGCCAGCTCGCCGCGATCCAGGCCACCGTCGGCGAGTCGCCGCAGCTCCTCGTCGATCGCCCCGATGACCCGATCGACACCCACGGCGGTCGGGTGATGTGCCTGCAGGAGGAGTGCCGTGGGGTCGCGTACGTCGAAGGCGTCACCCATGAAACCCAGGTAGCCCGACAGCGAGGTGACGATCCGGTCGCCCTGGACCATCCGTTTCCGCAGCCGAGAGGCGTCGCCGTCGGTGAGCACCTCGGCCAGCACGACATAGGGCAGGTAGGCCGCCAGGTCGGCCAGCGGATCGGGCACCCGCCAGGCGAGGGCGACGGCGGGGGTGGGCGCCAGCGGGTCGACCTCGCGCGCATAGCGAGGCGCCGAGAGGTCGGGCTCGGGAAAGTCGGGCCGGGCCGGCGCCTCGCGGGCCGGGATGTCACCGAAGTGCCGCTCGACCATGGCCAGCGTCTCGTCGACATCGAGATCACCGGCGACGCACAGCACCGCGTTGGCCGGTGCGTAGTAACGATCGAAGAAGGACGCCGCGTCGTCGACGGTCGCGCTCTCCAGGTCGACGAAGTCGCCGTAGCCGTTGTGCGCGTTGGGGAAGGTGTCGAACATCACCGGCGGCAGCGAGAGCCACGGGAAGTTTCCGTACGGCCGGTTGAGCACGTTGACGCGGATCTCTTCCTCGACCACGGCGATCTGGTTGGCGAGGCTTTCCTCGGTGATCCGCGGGGAGCGCATCCGGTCGCCTTCGAGGAAGAGCGCCCGCTCCAGGGCGTTGCTCGGCAGCGTCTCGAAGTAGTTGGTGTAATCGAGATGGGTGCTGCCGTTGAAGATGCCGCCTGAGGCTTGCACGTACCGGAAGTGCGCCAGCTTCTCCAGCGTGGCCGAACCCTGGAACATCAGGTGCTCGAAGAGATGCGCGAATCCGGTGCGGCCCCGCGGCTCCGAGCGGATGCCGACGTCGTAATAGACGGCCACCGCGATCACCGGTGCACCGCGGTCGGGGGCGACGACGACGCGCACGCCGTTGGCCAGCGTGGTGCGCTCGACGAGGTAGGAGGGCGAGGGAATCTTCACGGCGGTGGCTGGCACCCGCCGACCCTAACCGTTGGCCCCGGCGGCGGTCAGCGGACGAGCAACCAGCCGAGTACGCCGAGGGCGAAGAGCACCATCGCCAACAGCAGGATCCAGGCGATCGAGCGACCGCGACCCGAGTGCCCTTCGCGCGGCGTCTGCAGCGGGAGCGCCTCCCCCGCCGGTGGAGTACGGCTGCGCTGTGCCCACCGGCCGCCGTCCCAGAAGGCGTAGAGGCCCGGCTCGCCGCTGGGGTCTTCGTACCAACCGGCCCCGGCTGGCTCGCTCATCGGCCGGCCGAGGCCAACTCCGTCCACAGGTAGGCGGCCGCCTCGGCGCCCTTGTGCAGCAGGGGCAGCAGCACCCGCTCGTTGGGCGAGTGGAACCGGTCGTCGGGCAGCCCGACCCCAAGGAAGACCACCGGCGCACCCAGGATGTCGGCAAGGTCGGCCTCCGGACCGCTGCCGCCCTCGCGGGTGAAGAGGATGTTCTGGTCGAAGGCGCGTTGCATCGCCCGCCGCACGGCCTGCAGGGCCGGATGATCGAGCGGGGTCTGGCACGGCCGTACACCCGGCCCCTCGAACTCCACGCTCGCGGTGAGCCCCGCGGGGGTGTGCTCGATGACGTACTCGGCGACGCCGGCCCGCACCTGGGCCGGGTCCTGGGCGGCTACCAGCCGGAAGGACAACTTGGCGTGGGCGTCGGTCGGCACGATGGTCTTGCCACCCGGGCCGGTGTAGCCGCCATAGATCCCGTTGACCTCGGCCGTCGGGCGAGCCCAGACGCGCTCCAGCGTGCTGAAGCCCTTCTCGCCGGAAGCCCCCTGTGACTTGGCGGTCTCGCTCACCCAGCGCTGCTCGTCGAAGGGCAGCTTGGCGAAGCTCTCGCGCTCGTCGGGTGTCAACTCCACGACCCGGTCGTAGAAGTGCGGCACAGTGACCCGGCCGTCGTCGTCGTGCAGGCCGGCGATCAACTCGCACAACGCGGTGAGGGGGTTGGGCACGGCGCCCCCGAAGGAGCCCGAATGCAGGTCGACGTCGGGGCCGTGCACGTCGACCTGGCACATGACCATGCCGCGCATCCCCGTGCAGATGCTGGGCGTGTCACGGTCGAACATCGTGGTGTCGCTCACGACGACCACGTCGCAGCGCAGCCGGTCCAGGTGGGCCCGCAGCAGGTCGGCGAAGTGCAAGGACCCGGACTCCTCCTCACCCTCGACGAGGATCTTGAGATTCACCGCGGGCGCGTCGCGGCCGGTCGCGGCGAGATGCGCCTGGAGGCCGAGCAGGTGGAACAGCACCTGGCCCTTGTCGTCGATCGCGCCCCGGGCGTAGAGATGCTCGCCGCGAACGGTCGGCTCGAACGGCGGCGTCTCCCAGAGCTCCTCCGGGTCGACCGGCTGCACGTCGTGATGGCCGTAGACGACGACCGTCGGCGCCGCCGGATCGCCGCTCGGCCACTCGGCGAACACCGCCGGGAGCCCCGCGGTCGGCCAGATCTCCACGGTGGGGAAGCCGGTGCGCCGCAGGGCGTCGGCCAGCCAGGCAGCCGACGCGTGCACGTCGGGGTGGCGGGCCGGGTCGGCGGAGATGCTCGGGATGCGCAGCCAGGCATCGAGGTCGGCGTGCAGCCGGCCGGCGTGCTCGGTGACGTACGCGCGTTCAGTGGTCATGGGTACGGAATCTATCCGCCGGGCGTGCTGCGCGTGGGTGGAGGTCTGCTGGCACGGCTGACGCGCGGACGGATACGCAGTGTGATCTGCCTATGACGCATGGCGAACTACCCCTTTGGGCAATGGGTCGGCTGGCCTCGGTAGGCCAGCATGGCCGACAGCTCGGGGACAACCTGTAGCCCGTGTCGCTGCGGCATGGGCCACTCCCGAAGGGAGACCACGTGATGTCTGTCATCCGTACGCTACCCAGGCTCGCCCTGCTCTGCGGGGCGGTCGTCCTCGCGCTCGCGCCCGCCGGTACGGCGAGCGCCGGCACCCACACGGTGACGATGACGCAACACCAACACGGCACCTGGACGGAACCCGGCGACACGAACCCGTGCGCGGGCGACAGCATCACCGTCACCGTGACCGGGAACTCGGTGTTCCACGAGACTTACTTCACCGGCAGCGACGAGTTCTGGGCCACCTTCACCGAAACGGGAAAAGGCAGCTTCACCGACAACCGCGTCAGCTACAGCGGGCACTTCACCTTCTGGGGCAACTTCAACCTCAACAAGCGCAACGCCAACACCACCTCCACGTTCTCGCTCCGCTTCACCGGCAGCGACGGATCAGTGGTGATCGGGCACGAGGTCGCGCACATGTCCTGGTTCGGCGACCCCGAGACCACCCCGCCGACGCTGAGCTTCGACAAGATGAGGTTCACCTGCGGCTGACGCCCGAGTACGGGCCACGCACCCGCCCGGTGAGCGACCAGCGGTCATGGGTACGGAATCTAGCCGCCGGGCGCGTTACGTGTGGGCGGCCCGCCAGGTGCCGGTGGCCCGGCCGCACCGCGGTGCTGAGTAGGTGCCCGACATGGTGTTCCCGCTGATCACACCGGTGTAGGTGATCTGCTGCGCGGCGTGCACCGCGCCGAAGGTGATCTGGTTGCCGTTCAGCGTGCCGGTGATGATGCCCCTCCCGACGCAGGCGGAATTGTCTATCTGGATGGGCCCGGACACGCGGTTGCCGGTGACGGTGAACGTCATCCGGAAGGTGCCCGTCGCGCCGGGTGTCGACGTGCTCGTATAGGTGCCGGCCCAGTCACCGGCGATGGCGGATTGCGCGGGAGGAGCGGTCGTCGTCGCGGACGTCGAAGGCTGGCCGGAGGATCCGACCGAACTCGGCGCGGTGCTGGGGCTCGACTTGGCCGTTGTCGACCCGCTGCTACAGCCGGTGACGGCAAGTGCGGCGAGGCACGTGACTGCAAGCAGCGTACGAGGCAATGCGGTCATGGTGAGGTCCCGTCCTTTGTGTCGTCGCGATTGACTGTCCTCCCACCGGAGCCGGCCGGCGGTCGACTTCCGGACATCGGCGAGGAACATCTCGTACTTATGTGCCGGTCAGCTATGTGTCAGGTCCGCAGAGACCTTTACGGTGCGATCATGACGTCACCGTCACCGGCGATGCCCGATCACGACTCGCCCAATCCCGACCCGCCCGATCTGACTGGGCGGCGAGCGCTGGTCACCGGGGGCGCGAGCGGCATCGGCCGTGCGATCGCGCTGCGCCTGGCCGCTGCCGGCGCCCACGTCCTGGTAGCGGATCTCGATGAGGCCGGGGCCAGGGAGGTGGCCGGTTCGACCGGCGGCGAGTCGCTCGCGGTGGACCTCTCCGACCTGGCCGCGGTCGACGAGATGGACACCGCGGTCGACATAGTTGTCAACAACGCCGGGTTGCAGCATGTCGCACCGATCGAGGACTTTCCGCCGGAGACCTTCGGCCTCATCCTGCGGGTGCTGCTAGAGGCGCCGTTTCGGATCGTGCGCCGGGCGCTCCCTCACATGTACGCGCAGGGCTGGGGGCGGATCGTGAATATCTCCTCGGTGCACGGGCTGCGCGCTTCTCCGTACAAGTGCGCCTACGTCGCGGCGAAACACGGCATCGAGGGGCTGTCGAAGGTCGTGGCTCTCGAGGGGGCGGCACACGGGTGAGGTCCAACTGCGTGAACCCCGGCTATGTCCGCACCCCGTTGGTCGAGCGACAGATCGGCGCCCAGGCCGAAACCCACAACATCACCCCGGACGACGTGGTCCGCGATGTCTTGCTCCAGCACTCCGCGATCAAGCGACTGCTGGAGCCGACCGAGGTCGCCGAAATGGTGCACTTTCTCTGCCGGCCCGAGGCCAGTTTCATCACCGGAGCGTCGTACGTCCTAGACGGCGGCTGGACGGCGTCCTGAGCGGCGGAGGTCCCGATGGTCAGGGCAGTTGGCAGAATCGGCTGGGTGAGTGTGCACGCCTTCCTTGAGTTGCTCGCGCGCGACGCCGCTGCGGTCGAATTCGACGAGCCGGTGCGCGCCGCTCGAGCGGCCGGGTTGCCGCCCGACGAGATCGACCAGCTGGAGGCGGCGCAGCTGACGGCCTTGCAGGTGCGTGCGGTCCTCGAGCACCGGCGGCGTCGTGAGGCCGAACTCACCGCACTCCACGAGACGGTCGGCGACCTAGCCGCGCTGCGCGACATCGATGCGGTGCTGGCCGCCATCGTGCGTCGGGCGCGGTCTTCGATCGGCACCGACGTGGCCTATCTGACGCTCATCGTCGAGCGCCGGGGTGACACGTACATGCGCATGACGGACGGCTCGGTGTCAGCGCGCTTCCAGCGGGTCCGCCTGGCGATGGGGGCCGGCCTCGGCGGTCTGGTGGCCCAGACGCGGGCGCCCTACTCGACCGTCGAACTACTTCGCCGACGAGCGCTTCAGGCACACCGAGGACATCGACAGCGCGGTCGCCGAGGAGGGACTCACGGCCATCCTTGGCGTGCCACTGCTGCTCGGCCCCCGGGTACTCGGGGTGCTCTTCGCAGCCAAGAGGAGCGAGCGGCCGTTCGGGCGGGAGGAGGTCGCCCTGCTCGGCTCCCTGGCCGCCCATGCGGCAGTCGCCATCGACAACGCCCGGTTGCTCGCGGACATGCAGCAGACCCTCAGCGAACTCGGTGACGCCAGCAGGTTCATCACCGAGCAGAAGGTCGCGGTGGAACGGGCTGCCGACGCCCACGACCGCCTCACTGACCTGGTGCTATCGGGTGGAGACGCGCAGGACGTCGCCGCCGCGGTGAGCCAGGTGCTCGGTGGCGGGCTGCTGCTCATCGACGCCGACGGCCTGACCCTGGCCCGTGCCGGCGAGGCCGCAGACGCCGACACCGATCGGCTGGCGGAAGCATTGCGGATGGCCCGGGCCAGCGGCCGAGCCGTCGCTGCCGGCGACCGTTGGGTTGCACCGGTCGTCGCCGGCGGAGAGCAATTGGGCACGCTGGTTCTCGACGGGCGAGCCGACCTCGCCGGAGCGGACCGACGGATCTTCGAACGGGCCGCGCTGGTCACCGCGCTTCTGCTGCTGTTCCAGCGCACGGTCGCCGACGCCGAGGCCAGGGTCCGCGGTGATCTGCTGCACGACCTGTTGACCGCCTTCGAACGCAACCCGGAAGGCGTGCGCGCCCACGCCCGGCGGCTCGGCCTGGATCTCGACGTCGAGCACGCGGTCGTCGTCGTGCACGCCCCCGTCGCATCGGGACGCCAGCGCCTCGCCTTCGCGGACGCTCAACTGGCCAAGGCGCACGGAGGGTTGGCCGGTGAGTTGGCGGGCGAGGTCGTCCTGCTGCTACCCGGAATCCCGGCTGGCGAGGCGGCTCGTAAGTGTGCCAGCCAACTGGGCGCCGCCCTGGCCGGCCCGGTCACGGCCGGCGGCGCGTGGCCGGCCAAGGGCGAGGCGATGCTCGTCGCGGCGTACCAGCAGGCCCGTCGCTGCCTGGAAGTGCTGCGCGACCTCGACCGGGACGGCACCGGTGCCAGCCTCGAGGACCTGGGGTTCCTCGGCCTCGTCCTGGGTGAGCGCGGCGACCCGGCCGGTTTCATCCGGAGCACCCTCGGCCCGATGCTCGACTACGACGCCCGCCGCAGGACGAAGCTACTGGAGACCCTCGGGGTCTACTTCGCCCGCGGCGGCAATCTGTCCCGGGCTAAGGACGATCTGCGCGTGCACGTGAACACGGTCACCCAGCGCCTCGACCTGGATCGGCCGGCTGCTGGGGTCGGACTGGCAGGCGCCGGCGCGAGCCCTGGAGATCCAGGTCGCGCTGCGGCTGCACCGGCTCCGCCAACCGGACGTCCTCCCCTGACCAGCTCACCGCACCTGGCTCACCGCACCTCAGAGACCGCCGGCCAGCACGTCGTCCAGGGTCGGCCTGCTCGAGTTGCCCGGCCAGTCGGAAAGGGTGGCCACGCCGCCGAACCGGCCCAGAAAATACACCCCGATGGGGGGAGAGGGCATGAGTTTCTGCCTAGTTTTGCGCAACCCTCAGCGCCGAGCCCACGAGAAACGAGGAGGAAACTATGCCAGTCGCTCCGGAGATCCTCCGCGTAGTCGAGGCGGTGGATGCCGGTGCGCTGCCGCGTGACCTCGAGAGCGAGACGCTGGACTTCAAGACCCAGGGCCGGTCGGTTCCCGACACCTTGCGTGATCTCGCCGAGGCCACCGCCTGCCTGGCGAACAGCGCAGGTGGGTCGATCGTTGTCGGCGTTGCTGATCGCGAGCGAGGGGCTGCGGCGCTGGTCGGTACGGATCTCGACTCCACCAAGGTCAAGCGACGAATCTTCGAGCTCACCGACCCGCGGCTCACCGTGAGTGTTGATGAGCTGACACGGACAGGCCACCGCCTGCTCGTGATCACCGTCCCGGCGAGCCCCGATGTCCACGCGGTCGGTGGCCGCTCGACTGAACGCATCGGCACGTCGTGCGAGCCGATGTCGAGCTCTCGGATCGCGACGGTCGTCACCGAGCGACGGGGAGACGACTGGTCGGCAGACGACTCCACCGTGCCGATCGGTGCCGCTGATCCGCTCGCGCTCGAACTGGCCCGCGCGATGCTGGAGCGGTCCAGCGACGCCAGACGCAGCGGGCTCGCCCGTGCGAGTGACGCGGATCTGCTCCCGGGGCTCGGACTGGTGACCCCCAGACGCACCCTGGTCAACGCAGGAGCGCTGCTGTTCTGCGCGGACAGCGGCACAACACAACTCACGTACGTGCACCGGCGGACACCGGCGGGCGCGCTCGTCGTCAACGAGCCACTTAACACGCCTCTGCTCCGCGCATTGGAGCGCGCGTTCGACCTCATCGATGTCCGCTCCGACCGGACGTCGGTCAACCTTCCCGGCGGGCAGCAGATTCAGCTCGCGGACCTGCCCCCGGTCGCGGTCCGGGAGGCTGTCGTGAACGCGGTCATGCACCGCGACTACCGACGGCCGGAGGCCGTTCATGTCGAGCACACCGCGACCCGGCTCGTAGTCACCTCACCGGGCCCGTTCGTCACCGGCGTGACCGTGCACAACGTGCTGACAACGTCGCCCCGGTCGCGAAACCCGCTTCTCGCCGGTGCCATCCGCATGCTTGGTCTCGCCGAGACGGCAGGCGCCGGCGTCGACCGCATGTACGCCGAGATGGCGCGGCTCGGTCACCAACCGCCAGCATTCACGGTCGATCCCGATCGCGTTCGGGTGACCCTGCTGGGTGGGGCGCCGAACACGTTCGTCGCCTGCTTCGCCGCCACTCTTCCCGTAGAGGAGTCCGAAGACGCCGACACGATGCTCACCCTGCTCACCCTCCTGGCGCGGCGCACCGTCACCGCCGCGGTCATGGCGCCACTGCTCCAGAAGCCGGAGGACGAGACGCAGTCAATCCTCGACCGCCTGTCGTCGGAGACCGTGCGGTTGCTAGAACGAACGCGGGAGTCAGCGCAACGACGGCGACCTGTCTACCGGTTGCGCGAGCACGCCGTGGCCGCGCTAGGACCTGCGGTGACGTACCGCCGACGCACCCCCGACGAGTACGACCGAAAGATCATCGCCTTGGTGCGGGAGGCGGGAGAGGTCAACGCGCGCATGGTGAGACTCCTCCTCGACCTGGATGCCGCGCCGGCTTCGCGGGTGCTCGCCGACCTGGTCGAGCGCGGCATCCTCGTGAAGACATCGCAGGCTCAACGCGGCCCTACGGTGGCCTACGGGCCCGGCCCCGCATTCCCCAAGTCGTCGCGCACTCGCGACAAGAGGGTACGCACGAGCGAGGAGATCGCGTGACGGCATCCCGACGCAAAACTCATCGAGGTGGCGCATCCCGTCGTACCAGCGGCCCTACACGTCACAGCGCGTCCAGCGGCCGTTCCGTGCGGCGAGTTATCGGCTCACCCGGGCAGGGCGCAGGAGTTCACCACGTCACCGGTGGCCGGGCGAGCGATCGGGCCGCTGGGTGAGGGGGGTCGCCCGACTTGAATCCAGGCCACCAGTTGGTCGAAGGCGGCGCGATAGCAGGGCAGGATCGGCCGCAGCTGGGTCGGGAACGCGGTGTACAGCCCGTCGACGTGGTTGCCGTCCTCGACCCGGTAGTAGCGGTGCAGCGGGGCGCGGCCGGCGTCGGCGATAAGGCCCTCGTACACGTCGGAATCGGTCGCTGGCGGCAGCAGCGCGTCCAGGGTGCCGTGCAGGGTGAGCATCGGCTTGCCGATCCGGCCGGTGAGCGAGATCCGCGCCACCGCGTCCTTGACCTACTGCGGGCGGCTCGCGTAGTCGTAGTCGGCGTCGCAGTACAGCGTTCCGCTGGCGCAGAACGGGATCCCTGCCTCGAGCGCGCCGTCGTAGTCTGGGTCGAGCTCCTCGCGGTATATCCGCTGAGTCAGATCCCAGTAGTAGGTGTAATGGAAGTCCCACAGGAACTCCGACCCGGCCGCGAAACCAGCCGCGATCATCGCGTCGTGGGCGGCCTGGCTGCCCGCGCGGTAGACCGGGTAGTTGCGCAACGCCGTCGGCAGGTACGTGAGCAGGTTGGGGCTCTCGGCCCGGAACAGCGTGCCCTCCCAGTCGACCCCGCCGTCGTAGAGGTCCGGCCGGTTCTCCAACTGCCAGCGGGTGAGGTAGCCGCCGTTGGAGATGCCGGTCATGATCGTGCGCCGCACTGTCTTCGCGTAACGCTGCTTGACGACCCGCTTCGCGGCCAGCGTCAGCTCCGTCACCCGCGCGTTCCACTCGGCTATCGCGTCGCCAGGCGCTGCACCGTCCTGGTAGAACGACGTGCCGGTGTTGCCCTTGTCGGTGGCCGCGAAGGCGTAGCCGTTGGCCAGCACCCAGTCACTGATGATGAAGTCGTTGGCGTACTGCCGGCGCACCCCCGGTGCGCCGGTGATGACCAGTCCACCGTTCCAGTTGTCGGGCAGCCGGATGACGAACTGTGCGTCGTGATTCCAGCCGTGGTTGGTGTTGGTCGTGGAGGTGTCGGCAAAGTAGCCGTCGACCTGGATGCCGGGCACGCCGGTCCGGTTGATCGTCCCGGCGGCGTGCAGACCGGCCCAGTCGTCGGGTTTGGTGTGCCCGGTCCCGATGGTGCCGGCGGTGGTCAGGTCATCGAGGCATGCGGTCTGCTGCCGTTCGGCGTCCGGCACCGCGATGCGGTCGACCCGTGCGCAGTGCGCTCGATAGCCGCTCGAGCCGGGCTCTGCCGCCGCGGTCGGCACACCCAGCAGGCCGGAGACCATCACGGTCGCTGAGAGGGCGGCAAGGACCATCCGTCGGTGCAGCATCGCAACCTCACCTGATCGGGGCACGTCTGTTTGCACGATGTACCCGCCAGGGGTCGCACCGCCATGGTGGACCGGCACACAGTCATCGCCCCAGACAGGGTGGACTCCCGCTACCGGTAGGGCGCGACAGTCATCAGCTCGCGGACGCACCGGTGGCCCGGCGCTGGGCGGCGTTCGCGGGGTCGAGGGGTTTCGGGTATGACCCGATCGTCGGCGCCAGCGGACACGCACGCACGAACCCCGAGCCGACGCCGCAGGAGAAGGATACGCTCAGCCACCCCGGGCAGGCGTTCGACGCGGTGACCATGACCGCGACACATGCTGGGCCGGGGACTACGGGCCAGGTCGGCTCAAGCTATGGCGGGTCCGGCTCGATGAAAATGACGGTAGCCGTTGCCGACGAGTATGGATCCGTGGCTTATGAGGGCGAACGTGGATCTCCGGCGCAGGGGGTTCGCGCACGTCGTGTTCGCCGCGACGATCGGCCTGGTCGTGCTGGCGGTCGCACCATTCGCCACAAAACCGTTCCTGCCCGACTCGTCTTCATTTGCCGCCGCCATCTTCACCCTGATCATCTTCGCTGAGATCTTGACGGCGTTCCTGCTGGCTCAACGTTATATCGCCGAGTCCGACCCGCGGCTTCTCGCCCTCGCGGCGACGTACCTATTCACCGGGCTGCTCTTCGTTGCGCGCCAGCTCGTCGCCCCCGGTGCGTTCGGTGATGGTTCGATCCTTCCGCTCAAGCCGGTCGCGCTGTCTGGCATGCCGGGCATGGCAGGCCTACCGGTTATGCCGGGGATGGCGAGCGTGCCGGGTAGCCCGCGCATGGCGAGCTTGCCGGGTGGCTTACAGGCCAGCATGTGGCTGTGGATCATCGCCCACGTCGTGTTCCCAGTGGGTATCGCCCTCTCGGTGGCCCTGCGCCGAGGAGGCCGTTCCGACGCGGGGGCCCGGCTCCACCAGTATCGAAACATGTCCTGCGTTGTGGTCCTGACTTCGGTCGCGGTGGCCGCGGTGACGGTCGGCTTGATCCGATACGCCTCCTCGATCCCGATCATCCACGGCGAAGGGCGACCGGCCCTGCTGGCGAATCTGGTAACGCTGCCCATCGTGGTGCCACTGGCGTACTGGCGCTCTCGACGCAGCGGTGGCTACGACAGGTGGGTTCTCGGCGCGCTGGCCGCATCCTGCGCGGACGTCGTGCTGACCACACTGGGGGCCCGCCCGTATACCGTGGGGTGGTTCGGTGGCCGGATGCTGAGCGTCATTGCCGCCGGCGTCCTGCTAGTCGCCCTCGTCGGCGAGATCAGCAAGCTCTACCGCAACCTCGCCGTGGTCCACGAGCGACTCAGCTTCCAGGCGGCGCACGACGCCCTCACCGGGGCGCTCGCTCGGCGAGCGCTGCTGGATTGGGTCGAGATCGTGGTGGCACAGGCCAAGCACCAGGGGCTTCCCGCTGTGCTAGCGATCGTCGACCTCGACCACCTCAAGCAGATCAATGACCGTCACGGGCATCTCATGGGCGACCGCGTCCTGCGGCAGGCTGCCCAGCGGATGCGTACCGGCCTGCGGGACCGTGACGTTTTGGGTCGGTACGGAGGTGACGAGTTCGTCATCGTCATGCCGGACACCCTGTACGGGGACGGCGAGGCGATCGCCAACCGCGTCCTGGAGCTGATCCGGACGTTGCCTATCGACATTGGCCGGGATCTGCTCAGAGTGACGGTGGCGATCGGTATCACCGCCGTCGAGCCGGGTGACGAGACGGTCGACCAGGTGGTGGCACGCGCGGACGCGGCGCTCTACGAGGCGAAGGCTCGGGGTCGTGATCAGGTCGTCGGCTACCCCGGTGGAAGGGCGGCCGGCCGCAGGCCGGCCATCACGCAGCGGGCGCCCGAGAATGCCGCCGGTCCCGTCCGGGCAGAGTCAGGTAACCGCGCCAAACACCGGGCCGGCGTGCCGGTTCACGTACGCTCAGGACAGGATGTCGCGGGTGGTGAACCGCGCCCACGCCAGCGTGCCGAACACCGCTAAGTAGCCGAGTTGCAGCAGCAGGCCGCGCCCGACGTTCGCTGTGTACATGGGCTCGCGGAGCAGGTCGCCGAAGGCGAACCAGTGATGGCTGAGCAGCCACGGATGAATCGCGTGCAGCTGCGGGATCGCGTCGAGGATCTCGCTGACAATGGCAAGGGTCACGGTCGTGGCCATCGCCGCGATAGGCACGTCGGTGATGGTCGAGACGAAGACCCCGATCGCGCCGAGGCCGGCGAAGGACAGGCCGACGTAGCCGGCCACCAGCAGCGCGCGGACCAGCGCCGTACCGCTGCCGATCGTGTCGCCGGACAGCAGCGTGACCCGCCCGAGCGGAAAGAGCACCGCGCCGATGGCCATCCCGACCAGCGCGACGGTGAACGCGGCGGCGAGGCAGAAGATCAGCACCGAGGCGTACTTGACGATCAGCAGCCGGGTCCGGCCGGTCGGCACGACGAGCAGGTAGCGCAGGGTGCCCTGGTTGGCCTCACCGGCCAAGCTGTCGCCCGCGACGACGCCGACCGCGAGCGGCAGGAACAGCGGCAGGGTCACGGTGAGCGCGGTGAACGCCACGAAGAGCCCGTTGGAGGTCACCTGGAACAGGAACGGCGGCCCCTCCTGCGGGCCGTTCGGCGCGCTGAAGGCCTTGACGGCGACCGCCAGGAGGACGGGTACGCCGGCCAGGACGGCGAGCATGGCCAGCGTGCGCAGCCGCCGGAACAGTGTGCGCAACTCCGAACGCAGCAGCCCGGTGGGGTTACTCGGTGACATCGAACCCCTCGCCGGTCAGCGCCACGAACGCCTCCTCCAGAGACGGCCGCTCCACCGCCAGCGCCCGTACGCGGACGCCGTCGGCGACCAGCGCGGCGCAGGCGGCCTCGGGCGGCACGGAATCCGCCGCGGCGGTGACGCGATCGCCGTTGCCTGACACATCGGCCACTCCGAGGCGCCGCAGCGTCTCGACCGCCTTCGCGATGTCGGGGGTACGGACGACCAGGTGCCCGGCCGCCGCCGCCCGCAGGCTCTCGACGGTCCCGGTCGCGACCAGCCGCCCCCGCGAGAGCACAGCGGCATGCGTGCACACCTGCTCCACTTCGGCGAGCAGGTGACTGGACAGGAATACAGTCGACCCCTCCTCGGCCACACTGCGCACCAGCGACCGGATCTCTCGGGTGCCCTGCGGATCGAGGCCGTTGGTCGGCTCGTCGAGCACCAGCAGGTCGCGGGGCTGCAACAGTGCCGCCGCTAGACCGAGCCGCTGCCGCATCCCGAGGGAGTACGCGCGGTAGCGCTTGCGCCGCGCCGCCAGCAGACCCACCCGCTCGAGGGCGGTATCGATGCGGGCCCCGCGGGTCTTCGGGTCGGCCGTGCGATCGGCCATGTCGAAGCGCCTGAGGTTCCCCTCACCTGACAGGAAGGGGTAGCAGGCCGGGCCCTCGATCAGCGCGCCAACGCGGGGCAGCGCGCTCGCGTACCCCCGCGGCATCGCCTCCCCGAACAGCTGCACCTGCCCGGCCGACGGGGTGGCGAGGCCCAGCAGCATCCGGATGGTCGTCGTCTTGCCCGAGCCGTTGGGCCCGAGGAAGCCGAACACGCTGCCCTCGGGCACGTTGAGGTCGAGGTCGGCGACCGCCAGTTGCCCTCCGCGGAAACGCTTGGTCAAGCCGCGGGTGACGACCGCGTCGGTCACCCGTGGCCGGCGGAGTCCGCCGTACGCAGCAACGCCTGCCGGGTGACCGCCCCGGCGAAGATCCGGCCGTCGTCGGTGATGAGCACCGTCAGCAAGCGGGTGGTGATCAGGCGGCCGGAGCCGAACCGCCCGGTGACCGCCGGCGCGCCACGCAGCAGGAGGTTCAGCTGCCTGTCCGCGGTGGACACCGGGCCGCTGCGCAACTCAGCGACCGCGCTCCAGCCGCTGCCTAGGACCTTCGCCCCCGACGCGGCGGACGGCGTACGGCCGAACCGCATCAGCCCGCCGGACCGCTTCGGCTCACTGTCGGCAGAGGATGGCGGGGCGCCTTCGGTCAGCTTGGCTCCGGCAGGCGCGGTGAACCGGAACACCTTGGCGGCGGGCGCGCGCAGCGCGATGGAGGTGAAGCCCACATCGATGGCCGGCTTGCTCGCGCCGCGAGCCAGGACGGTGGCCCGCAGCGGCAGCCCGGTGGCCGCGTCGACGTAGAGATCGGCCCGCTGGATCAGGCTGTCGCCCGTCTTCGGCGCGAGCCGCAGGTCGTACGCGGAGCGTCCGGCGACGATCGCCGCCGTGCCGACGCTGACTGATGTGGTCGGATCGACCGCGTCGAGCAGCTGCTGCGCGAGAGCCTGCGGGGTGCCCGCGGGAGAGTGCGCACGGCCAAGCGCCTGCCGCCCGGTAGGCAGGGCCGGAAGGCGGCTATGGGTGGCCTTGTTGGTCGTACTCGACCACTGCCAGATGTCGCCGCCGTTGTGAACCAGATTGGTCTCGGCGAGCGTGCCCAACAGGTCGACCCGCTGCCGATCGGGTCCGTCGAGGTAGACCCGCAGGGTATGCCTGCCGCTGAGCAGGGCCTGCGGGGACAGGGCCCCGCCGGTGTCCGGCAGGGCCGGCAGCCCGAGGTTGGTCGTGGTCTGCACGACGCCGGACAGGCTCTGCACGTGGCTGTTCGCCACCTTGGCCAGAAGTTGGGCGGCGCTGATCCGCGGCAAAGCCGGAGCCGCGCTTGCGACGCTGGTGCGCCAACCGGCAACGGCGAGCACCGTTGCGAGCACGGCGACCGGGACCGTCCAGCGGGTGAGTTGGCTGCGGGTGCGGGTCACTCCCCTAGCGTCCGCCGCGGACCGGCCCGACGCAACCGACCCGGTGTGCGGGTCGTGTGTGAACGGTCGCGGCGAGGGCCGGTACTCGGGATGGCGGTCGGCTCTCGCCTGTCACACGTCGTAGACCTTGAGGACCTCGTCGCCGTAGTGGTTGATCACCTTGACCGCGATGCGCCCGGTG
>JBBPZR010000070.1:0-11467 GCA_038276285.1 Mycobacteriales bacterium
CTGGCAAACGCCGAGGAGGGCGTCGGCCGTAGCCGCGAGGGGTCCGCGCGATGGGCACGAAGGAGCCGCAAGCAGGATGGACCGACCGCGACAGCGCCCTGTGAAACACATGTGAGATCGCCGCCGATCTGGCCGACGGACAAGCAGCCGACCGCCGCCTTGAGATACTCACGCCCTTCCCACCACAGTTCGCTACCGATGAGGTGGCGTGGGGGCGGCGGCCGGCAACAGCGCACGACGCCGGGCGGCGCAGGCGCAAACCGTGCCGCGATGGATGCGGATAGACGCGGGCACGCTCTACGTGAGTGCCTACGGCTTCTACCTGCACGTCGCCACTGGGCTGCACTCGTGGCATTGGAACGGCATCACCATGGCGAGCATGGTGGGGCCAGGTGATGTCCAGTTCACCGGCGAAAGCAGCCGCGGCCCGATCAGCTGGATCTTGCGCTCGGACTGGGCCGAGCTTGTCTTCGTTACCTGGGCGCTCGCCGCGCACCCGCGCCATCCCCAGCTCTTGACCGGCGCGTGGCTTCCGCCCGGAGGGCTGCGGCGCGCGGCGGGGCAGCATCGCACCCGACTGACGACGCCCGCGATCAACGCACCCGGATAATCCCGCCGCCAGACGCGAGCCGCGGCCCGACGTCGCTCGACGTCCACCACATTTCATCCGTCCGTCATGGGTACAGCCTCGCGCACGGCCGGCCTACTCGTAGTGGTACCGGCAGGCGGCGATGCGGATTTCGTCGCCGCTGATCTTGTAGATCAGCCGATGCTCATCGGTGATCCGGCGCGACCAATAGCCCTGAAACCCGTGCTTGAGAGGCTCCGGCTTCCCGAGACCAGCGTTGGCGTTGCGGGCGACGTCTTTGATGAGCAAATTGATCCGCTTGAGCACCTTGCGGTCCTCGGTCTGCCACCAGACGTAGTCGTCCCAGGCGTTTTCGTCCCAGACGAGCTTCATTCGGCGAGTTCTCGCACCACACCGCCGCCGTTCTCCAGTCGGTCGATGGACGCGAGCAGTCGCCGCGCGTTCTCGGGACTGCGGAGCAGGTACGCCGTTTCCTTCAGCGACTGGTAGTCGTCAAGGGAGACGATGACGACAGGCTGGTGACCAGCACGGGTAATGACCACCTCTTCGCGATCGTTTACCACGGCGTCCAGCGTCTCGGCATACCTTGCACGTGACTCCGAATATGTCATCGTCCTCATGGAAACCCCTTCGACCGTACGTACAAGAAACTGTACGTGCCGGTCGCGATTTCCGCTAGTCGCCCTCTTCACCGCACCGTAGCTGGCAGCCGGGCGCGTCAGTCGCGGAGCTCTACGGCGGCGGCCAGCCGCGAGATCACGGTGCGCCAGCCGATGGCCAGCGTCTCGCCGTCGAGCTTGCCCAGCCGGCGGCGGGCCAGGAAGCCGCCGTCCCGAAGGTCGTCGTCCAGAGAATCCAGGGTTGAGCCGGCCGCTAGCGCGCCGAGTACGTCTGGCAGTTCGGCGTATTTGGCCAGGTCGCGGGCTCCTTCACCAGCCAGGATGAGCAGCTCGTGGTCCCAGGAGTCCGGCCCGGCCCGGAGCATCTCGACGACTAGATCGAGCTGGTAGATGCCCATCTCATCCGGTGACGCGTCGATGTCGGGGGTCTCGGCGACCACTTCCCAGCCAGGCAGGTCGGCCAGATCGTGCGCCTCACCGCTGCGCAGGAACGCGACCAGGCCCTCGGTCGACGCGAACAGGTAAGCCACCTTGTTCCGGCCGAGGAGCACGGGCTCGACGTCATCCTCGCCCACGCCGTCGCGGTAGTGCCGCAACGTGTAACCGCAGCCGGCGGGCAGGCAGTACTGCACCGGTTCGACGTCGAGGCCCAACCACAGCTCGGACGGGTCGGCCGCCACTCAGACTCCCATCGGATGCCATACGGTCTTGGTTTCGACGAACGCCGAGATCCGGCGCAGCCCCGGCTCGAGCGTCCAGTCCGGCTCGCCACCGACTGGTGCACGGACCACCCGCTTGACGTTCTCGGCCGCCCGGCGCTCCAGGTCGGCGTGCAGATCCTCGGGTGCACCGCACAGGTCGATCGCGTTGACGTCCATGTGGGCGGCAAGCCACGGCGCCAACTCCGCGGTCGCGCCGGTGAGCACGTTGACCACCCCGCCGGGCAGGTCGCTCGTCGCCAGCACCTCGCCGAGGGTCACCGCCGGCAGCGGTCGATCCGGTGAGCTCACGACGACCACCGTCGACCCACCGACGATGACCGGCGCCACCACACTGATGATCCCGAGCAGGGACGACGACTGCGGGGCGAGTACGGCAACCACGCCGGTGGGCTCGGGCACCGAGAAGTTGAAGTACGGCCCAGCCACGGCGTTGGAGCCGCCGAGCACCTGGGCGATCTTGTCGGCCCACCCGGCGTACCACACCCACCGGTCGATGCTCTGGGTCACCACGGCGTCGGCCTGGCGACCGCTCAGCCCCTCGCCGGCGGCCACCTCGTCGGCGAACTGCGCACGCCGGCCTTCCATCACCTCGGCCACTCTGTAAAGAACCTGCCCCTTGTTGTACGCGGTGGCCGCCGTCCAACCCGGGAACGCCTTGCGGGCCGCCACCACGGCATCGCGGGCGTCCTTGCGGGAGGCCCGCGCGGCGTTGGCGACGAAGCCACCCAAGGCATCGTTGACCACGTATGACCGGCCGGACTCCGACCGCGGGAACTTGCCGCCGATATAGAGCTTGTACGTCTTGCGCACAGCCAAGCGTGCAGAGGGCCGGTCAGAGGTCAAGATAGGCCTCCAGCCCGTGCCGGCCGCCCTCGCGGCCGAACCCGGACTCCTTGAACCCACCGAACGGACTGGCCGGATCGAACCGGTTGAACGTGTTGGCCCACACCACGCCGGCCCGAAGCCGCTGCGCCATCCACAGGATGAGCGAGCCCTTGTCGGTCCACACGCCGGCCGACAGGCCGTACGGCGTGTTGTTCGCCTTCTCGACGGCCTCGTCGGGCGTACGGAAGGTGAGCACCGACAGCACCGGGCCGAAGATCTCCTCCCGGGCGATCCGGTGTGCCTGCGAGACCCCGGTGAACAGCGTCGGCGGAAACCAGAAGCCGTGATCGGGAAGCTGGCACGGTGGTGACCAACGCTGGGCGCCCTCGGCGTCGCCCACGTCGGCCAGCTCGCGGATCTTGGCCAGCTGTTCCGCGGAGTTGATGGCACCGATGTCGGTGTTCTTGTCGAGCGGGTCGCCCAGGCGCAGGGTGGCCAGCCGGTGCTTGAGCTTGTCGAGGAGTTCCGCCGCGACCGACTCCTGCACGAGCAGCCGCGAGCCGGCGCAGCACACGTGGCCCTGGTTGAAGAAGATGCCGTTGACGATGCCCTCGACGGCCTGGTCGAGCGGGGCGTCGTCGAAGACCACGTTGGCCGCCTTGCCGCCGAGCTCCAGGGTCAGCTTCTTTCGCGTGCCGGCGAGCTGCCGTGCGATGAGCTTGCCGACGTCGGTGGAGCCGGTGAAGGCCACCTTGTCCACACCGGGATGGGTGACGAGCGTCTTGCCGGTCTCACCGGCACCGGGCAACACGTTGACCACTCCCGGCGGCACATCGGCCTGCTGGCAGATCTCGGCCAGCACGAGCGCGGTCAACGGTGTGGTCTCGGCCGGCTTGAGGACGCAGGTGTTGCCGGTTGCCAGCGCCGGCGCGAGCTTCCAGGCGGCCATCAGCAGCGGGAAGTTCCACGGGATGACCTGGCCGGCGACGCCGAGGGGCTGCGGGTCGGGGCCGAAACCGGCGTAGGAAAGCTTGTCGGCCCAGCCGGCGTAATAGAAGAAGTGGGCGGCGACGAGGGGTAGATCGACGTCGCGGGCTTCCCTGATCGGCTTGCCGTTGTCGAGAGATTCCAGGACCGCCAGCTCGCGCGAGCGCTCCTGGATGATCCGGGCGATCCGGAAGAGGTACTTCCCTCGCTCGGCCGGCCGCATCGGCCCCCAGACCTTGTCCTGCGCCCGGCGGGCCGCGGCCACCGCACGGTCGACGTCGGCGGGGCCGGCCTCAGCGACCTCGGCGAGCACCTCCTCGGTGGCCGGGTTGACGGTCTTGAACGATTCGCCCGCGCCCGCCGAGAAGTCGCCGTCGACGAACATGCCGTAGGACGTGCGCAGCCGGGCGATGTCGCGCGACTCGGGGGCGGGTGCGTAGTCCCAGCTCGGCATCGCAGGTCAGTCCAGGGTGAAGTAGTCGGGACCTGAGTAGGCGCCGGTGCGCTGGGTGGCGCGCTGCATCAGCAGGTCGTTGAGCAGGCTGGAGGCCCCGAACCGGAACAGGTCGGGATCGAGCCACCGCTCACCGGCCACCTCGCGCACGAGCACCAGATAGCGCACGGCGTCCTTGGCGGCGCGGATGCCGCCGGCCAGCTTCACCCCGCGTACCTCGCCGGTGGCCGCCTCGAAGTCGCGAACCGCCTGCAGCATGACCAGGGCGACCGGGGGAGTGGCCGCCGGTGACACCTTGCCGGTGGAGGTCTTGATGAAGTCACCGCCCGCGATCAGCGCCAGCCACGACGCCCGGCGGATATTGTCCAAAGTGGACAGCTCGCCGGTCTCGAGGATGACCTTGAGGTGGGCGCGGTCACCGCAGGCCTGCTTCACCGCGACGATCTCGTCGTAGACATCAAGGGGCCGGCCCGACAGGAAGGCGCCGCGGTCGATCACCATGTCGATCTCGTCGGCGCCGGCCGCGATGGCATCGCCGACATCGACGAGCTTGGTGGCCAGCGATGCCCTCCCGGACGGGAACGCTGTCGCCACCGATGCGGTGTGCACGCCGGATCCGCGCAACGCCTCGACGGCGACCCCGACGAGATCGGGATAGACGCAGACGGCCGCCACCGACGGGGTGGCCGGATCGCTGGGGTCAGGCCGGCGCGCCTTGGCGCACAGCGCGCGGACCTTGCCCGGCGTGTCCTGGCCCTCCAGGGTGGTGAGGTCGACCATCCGGATCGCCTGCTCGAGCGCCCAGAGCTTGGCGTCCTTCTTGATGCTTCGGGTGAACAGCGTCGCCGCCCGTGCTTCGGCACCGACCTGATCAACGCCTGGCAGGCCGTGCAGGAACCGGCGCAGGGAGGCAGCGGACGACGCGACGTCGGCGTAGGGATCCACCGGCGCGCGCGCCGCGGGGGCAGCGGTCACGCACCGAGTCTAAGGCCCGCGCCCCTGCCTGCTCCGGCGCGCTCATCGGCCTGGGATACCGCCTTCGGGGACCGAACGCACTTAGGCTCAGAGGATGACGCCGCAGGTCCCCGGCTCTGTCACGACGACGAGCCAGCTGCCGATTTCCACGGAGCGCGTCGTCGCCGTGGAGAGGGTGGTCAGTGTCCGCCCGCGTTCGGTGTTCGTGGTGCTGGGCGTGCTTCTTGCGATTGCCGCCGCGGTCGGCTTCGTCTTCCTGGCGCAGTCGGCGCTGACGCTCATCGCGATCGCGTTGTTCATTGCTCTGGCGCTCAACCCAGTCGTGGAGTTCTTCCAGCGCCGTGGCCTGAAGCGCCACTGGGCCGTCATCGCGGTGTACGCGGGGGCGCTGGTCGTCCTCGCCGTGCTCGTCCTGGTGCTGATTCCGCCGATAGTCGCGCAGGTCAGCCATTTCGTGCAGGCCGTGCCGGGCTTCATCAATGAACTGAAGAAGGGCAACGGGACGTTCGGATTCCTCGAGCGCAGGTACCACATCGTGGAGCGGATGGGCAGCACCGCTACCACTCAGAAGGCCAGCAGTCTGACCGGGGTGGCGCAGTCGGGTCTGAGCGTCGCCAAGGGCATCGCCAGCAGCATCGTCGGCGGGATCATCATCGCCTTCCTCTCGCTGTTCATGCTGCTCGAAGGTCCGGCCTGGCGGCAGCGTCTCACCGCTCTCGTCCCGGAGGCGAACCGCGGGCTGGTCGAGCGGATAGGGACCGGAATTTACCGAGCGGTCGGGGGATTCGTCGCGGGCAACCTGTTGGCCAGCCTGCTGGCCGGCGTGATCGCCACCGTCCTGCTGCTCGTGGTCGGGGTTCCCTTCGCCCTGCCGCTCGGCGTCTTCGTCGTTGTGATCGAACTGGTTCCCTACCTCGGGCCAGTCGTCGTCACTGTCCTGTTGAGCGCCGTAGCCCTCACCAAAGGGCCGGTGCCAGCGCTCGTCGTGTTCTGCGTCCTTCTGGCCTATCACCTGATCGAGGGACACACCATCCGGCCACTCATATACGGGCGCACGCTGAAGCTCTCGCCCCTCGTCGTGATCATCTCGATCCTGGTGGGCACCGAGGTCGCGGGCATCCTGGGGGCCCTGACCGCCATTCCGGTGGCGGGGGCGATCCAGGTGATCATCGCGGAGCTGCTCGGTCAGCGAACCGAGCGCCACGCCACCACCAGCGCCACCGCCACCGCTGTCCCCGGCTAGCGGCACGTCGCCGAGAGACTGCCCTCGCGCGATAGCGTGCACTGCTGTGCAGACACTCGTCGTAGACCACCCCCTGGCCACCGCCCGGCTGACCACACTGAGGGACGCCCGCACCGATCAGGCCGCTTTCCGCGCCGCCCTGCGGGAGTTGACCCTGATGCTGGTCTACGAGGCGACCCGCGACCTTCCGCTCATTCCCGAGGAGATCCGCACTCCCGTCGCCCCCACGATGGGCGGCCGGATCGCCAATCCTCCTCTTCTGGTTCCGGTCGTGCGAGCTGGTCTGGGCATGGCCGAGGCCGCCTTCGGGTTGCTGCCGGAGGCCCAGATGGGTTTCGTCGGGTTGGCTCGGGACGAGCTGACGTTAGAGCCGCGGGCCTACCTGGAATCGCTGCCGGCCGACCTCGCCGGGCGGCCGGTGATGGTGCTCGACCCGATGCTGGCCACCGGCGGCTCGCTGATGCATTGCGTGCGGCTGCTGACGGATCGGGGCGCTACCGATCTGACGGTTGTCTGCGTGCTCGCCGCGCCCGAAGGGTTGCGCCGGCTCGAAGACAGCGGCCTGCCGTTGCGCGTCGTCACCGCCAGCATCGACGAGCGATTGAACGAAACGGCCTATATCGTGCCCGGCCTCGGCGACGCGGGCGACCGCCAGTTCGGCGCCGTCTGAGACTTCAGCCGCGGGGAATCGCCGCCGATGGAGAAGCACCTCCGAAACCTCGGAGGCGGAAAGGACGCATCGATCCGAGCGGTTCTCACCGATCCGGCGCAAGCGGGACACGGAGAAAACACGGTCGCCTAGACCGTTCGGGGAGCGAGTGGCGAGACCGACCTGTCTGACTTTCGTGGCGTAAGTCGCGAGCGCCGGATGAGGTGATGGCTCCATGCCCAAGGTCCTGGGTAGCACGACCGGGCGGGTAGTCGCTGGGGTGGCCCTGATGGGCGGTCTGGTGAGTGTCCTGACCGGATCGGCTGCGGCAGCTTCCCCGTCGCAGCCGGCGCAGACGGTGCGGCCGGTGAGTGGTGCCGACCTACCCCGCCAGGAACGGCCGGCTCCCCGCGTCGCGTCCCGGCCAGCGGTGGGCGTCGCCAACGTGACGGCAGCATCGGTAGTACGCGCACCGCGTGTCGCCGTCCGGCCGCCGGCGGCCACGGTGCGTCGCCATGCCGCGCGGGCAACACGACCCACCGCGCCGACCGCTCATGTCGGCGGGGCCGTGGCTTACATTCGCCTGCCGGACGGCACGGTGGTCCGGGTCCGATAGGGCCCGGGCCATCCGGCCCGTCATCGCAGGCCCAGGGCCGTCTTCAACTCGTCCCGCAACTGGCTTAGCTGGCCGGCCGCCTGTTGCCGAGCGGCCGCCACATCGGGCCCCTCAACCGGGATGACAACCTCCAGATAGGTCTTGATCTTGGGCTCCGTGCCGCTCGGCCGCACCACCACCCGCACCCGCTCGGCGCGCAGCCGGACGACGTCCGCTCCCGGCAAGAGGTCCTCGACCGAGGTGACCGGCCGACCCAGCAACGCCTGCGGTGGCCGTGCACGTAGCCGGGCCATGGCCGCCCCGATCGCCGGCAGGTGCTCGACCCGAACCGACAGCTGGTCGGTCGCGTACAGGCCGTACTCCCGGGCCAGCTCATCGAGCCGGTCCGTGAGCGTCCGGCCCTGAGCCTTGAGCTGGGCCGCTGCCGCCGCGGCGAGCAGGGCCGCGCTCATGCCGTCCTTGTCGCGGACCACCCCGGGGTCGACGCAGTAGCCCAGCGCCTCCTCGTAGCCGTACCGCAGATCTTTCGCCGCCCGCACGATCCACTTGAAGCCGGTGAGCGTCTCGGCGTACGGCACGCCGTGGCGGGCGCACATGGCTGCGAGTAGCGACGACGAGACGATGGTCGTCGCGAACGTGCCGGGATGCGGCCGATTGCGCAGCAGGTAGTCGGCGAGGAGCACCCCCAGGTCGTCGCCGCGCAGTGCCCGCCCGCCCACGGCGACAGCGCAGCGATCGGCGTCGGGATCGTTGGCGATCGCCAGGTCGGCACCGATGCTGTCGGCCAGAGCCAGCAGCAGGTCCATGGCGCCGGGCTCCTCGGGATTGGGGAACGGCAACGTCGGGAAGTCCGGGTCGGGCCTATCCTGCTCGGTGACGACGTGCACCTTGGCGAATCCGGCCTCCGCGAAGATCTCCGCAAGCACCGCCCCGCCGACACCGTGCAGCGCCGTGTAGGCGATGGTGAGGTCGCGTGCGGCCGACGCCGGCAGCAGCCGCGCCACCGCCGCGACGTAGGCACGCACTACGGCATCGTCGAGGACTTCGTAGCCCTCGTCGAGACCGATCTCGTTGGCTGGTCCCGCCGCGGCGATGGCGCGCTCGATCTCGAGGTCGGCGGGGGGCACGATCTGGGCCCCGTCACCGAGGTAGACCTTGTAACCGTTGTCGGCGGGCGGGTTGTGGCTGGCCGTGACCATCACGCCGGCAGCGGCGCAGAGGTGGCGGACGGCGAAGGCAAGCACCGGCGTGGGCAGCGGCCGGGGCAGCAGCAGGGCGGCGCGACCGGCGGCCCGCATCACCGCCGCCGAGTCAGCTGCGAACTGCGCGCTTCCGTGGCGGGCGTCATAGCCGATCACCACCGGGCCCGCCGCGCCGCCAGTTCGCAGATAGTCAGCCAGCCCGGCGGCGGCCCGCCGGACGACAGCGCGGTTCATCCCGTTGGGGCCGGCCCGCAGGGTCCCGCGCAGCCCCGCGGTACCGAATGCCAGCGGGCCGGCGAACCGATCGGCCAGGTCGGCGTCGGCGGCCGGCGTCGCCGCGTCCAGCAGCGCCGTGAGCTCGGCCCGGCTTCGCGGATCGGGGTCGGCCGCGACCCACGAGGTGACCTGTTCGAGCAGTTCAGGGGCCAACATGGCCGCCCACGCTACCCGTCGTACTCCGCTCCGGTGAACTCTCCGCCGAGCAGCGCCTCGGTGCGGTCGGCCAGGTCCGGCTCCCCGTGCGCGGCGATGATGCCGGCCGCGTAGACCTCGGCGTCATCCCGCGGGTGATAGCCCAGTGCGCGACCCGGTGCGAGGTCCCACCAGGCGCGCGTGTTGGCGGAAATGCCGTAGACGATCGCGTACGACAGGTCGGTCGCGGTCAGGCAGGCGTGCACCAGACGGACGGCATCGGCGGGGCTCAGCCAGGTCGAGAGGTGCCGCGGCGAGACGGGCCGGTCGGCGAAGGCCGATCCGCAGGCAGGCGACTTCTAGGCCGTAGCGGTCGACACAGAGCCGGCCGAGTGCCTCACCGAAGACCTTCGACAGCCCGGGGTACGAGTCCGGACGGGGCGGGATATCGGGTGCCGACCAGGGTTGCCCTCGGGGTGAAGCCCACCGCGTGGTTGCTGCTGGCGAAGAGGATCCGGCGCACCCCGGCCCGGCGGGCCGCGTCGAACACCTGATAGGTCCCGTCGATGTTGGCGGGCAGGATTCCGGCGAACGGCGCCTCGTGGGGGATCGCGGCGAGGTGCACGACCGCCGGCAAGCTGCTCGCGATCGAGCACGCGGAGGCGATGGCCGTACGCCGGAAGATCGCGGGCCAGCATGGTGCCGATCGTCCCGGCCGCGCCGGTGAGGAGTACGGCACTCACAACTGGCCGACCACGTGCGCCAGCAGATCACCCATGCTCTCGGCCGCCGCGCGACCGGCCGAGAGCACCTCGGCGTGGTCGAGCGGCTCGCCGGTGATGCCGGCCGCCAGGTTGGTCACCAGCGAGATGCCGAGAATCTCGCAACCCTCGGCCCGGGCCGCGATGGCCTCGAGGACGGTGGACATGCCGACCAGATCGGCGCCCAGCCCTCGCAGCATCCGGATCTCGGCGGGCGTCTCGTAGTGCGGGCCGGGCAGGGCCGCATAGACGCCTTCCTCCAGTGCGGCATCGACGTGGCGGGCGAGGTGCCGTAGTCGAGGCGAATACAGATCGGTCAGGTCGACGAAGGTCGGCCCGACGAGCGGCGAGTGGGCGGTGAGGTTGAGGTGGTCGGAGATCAGCACCGGCTGGCCGACCCGGTAGCCCGGCCGCAGGCCACCGGCGGCGTTGGTCAGCACGACGGTGTGGCAGCCGGCCGCGGCGGCGACCCGTACGCCATGCACGACCGCAGCCACGCCCAGGCCCTCGTAGAGGTGGGTACGGCCGAGGAAGATCAGCACCCGCCGTCCCTCGACGACCGTCCCGCGGATCTTGCCCGCGTGACCGGCCACCGCGGGGGCGGCGAAGCCCGGTAGGTCGGTGACCGCTAGCTCGGCGACGGCGTGGCCCAGCCGGTCGGCCGCGGGCACCCACCCCGAGCCGAGCACGATGGCCACGTCGTGGGAATCGACGCCGGTCGCGGCGGCGATGTGACCGGCGGCATCGCGGGCCGCATCCATCGGCGAGGGCCTGGCGTCGGACATCTAGGGCTTCACGGTGAAGCTGTTGGCGACCGTCTCCACAGTGGACTTGCTCTCGGCGAACTGGGTCTCGCCGGTGGACAGATAGAAGGAGTAGGAGGTGTCACCCACGATGAAACCGCGATCGAGCACGTGCCGGTTGCCCTCCTGCGTGTGGGTGAACTCCCAGTCGGCCGCGCCGTCGTGCCCGGGCACCTGGGCGGGCTCGATCCCGAGGAGTTGGTAGCCCGGGAGTTTGAGGGCATTGAAGTTGCTGGCGGATTCCCACAAGGTGTTCATGTCATGGCCTCCGGCGGGCGTCACGGACAGCCGCAGGAACCGACCGCCGTCGGGCCCGCCGGCCGGATCGCGGAACTGGATCGTCCCGCTGGAGGTGGCCTCCATCTTCCAGCCCTTGGGGACGACCACTGAGAAGCCCTTGGGATGGGTGTAGCGCACGAAGCCGGCGGACGCGGCCGCGGCCGCGGCCGCGGTCGCCGTGGGCGTGGCACCGGGAGCAGCGGTGGTGCCCTTGGCCCGCGGAAGGTAGTGGTAGGCCGCCACACCCGTACCGACGAGAGCCAGGACGAGAAGCGCAGCAAGCACCGCGGTGCGGGCACCCGATCGGCGGCGAGCGGGCGCGGGAGTGGCC
>JBBPZR010000071.1:0-55908 GCA_038276285.1 Mycobacteriales bacterium
CCGGGCCGTCCATCCATTCGGCGAGCATCAGGCATGTGGCGTCATAGGCATCGACCTCTTGCCGCAGCTTTCGCAGCATGTCGATGGCGCGATCAAGGGTGCCCGCTTCAGCCGTGACCGTGGATCGAATCAAGAACAGGAAGCCCATCGCGGCAAGAGGATGACGACCCCTCAGGTTCTTCGCATCACCGTAGGATTCTTCGAACCGATTGGGCAGGTTGCTTCTGAACGAGGAGACCATGCTCTTGGTCGACACCAACAGCTCCGGACCTCTCGACCATTGGGCAATGAGGACGTCGACCTGCTTCACATAGGCACGCCCGAGCACCTTGGCATCTGCGCAGCGCGCTTGTCCTTGAAGACACGTTCCATCGCCCACGCGCGCTCGTTGATGGGCAGGCCTGCAATGAAGAGGGCGAGATCCCTTGGCCGACATGGGTCAGAATAGTAGAACGCATGTTCTAGCCCCGGCAGGCACGCCGGTGCACCGGTGGACGAATCTGCTCTTCTTCGTGCAAGAGGTCGCCGGCGCTGAACTCATGGGTGCCCGTGCAACATGCGGCGTTCGGCTTCGGCCTTGAGTGAGGCGAGCGAGACGGCGACGGTCTGCTCCCAGCGCTGGGCCACCACGTCGGCCCAGCGTTGGCCGAGCCCCCATAGATCGGTGCCCATCTCGCCGCGGTACTCCAGGCGCGTGCCGGTGCCACGCTCGGTGAGGACGAACTCCTCCACGACGTGCGGCACGGGGCCGCGGACGAGCCGGAAGTCGACCCGGTCGGGCGCGGTGAAGCGAACCGTCTCGACGGTCTGGGCGACCAGGCTGCCGCGAATGGGAGTGAAGTGCGCGGCGAGCACCATGTCGGTGCCCCGCGCGAGCACCCGGACCTTGTCCTTCATCGCACGGGTCGACCGACCGAGATACGGCTCCGCGATGAGGTCGAAGACCGCCGCCCGCGGTGCCGCCATGTCCACGACCTGCGGGCCCAGCGGGCGCACGCGCCGCCCGATACCCAGGTCGATCGGGCAGGCACCGGTCACCAGTCCGAGATAGGCCGCGGCGCTCACTCCGGCGCTGACGGTCGCCAAGCCCGCCAGTCGGCCACGGAAAGACATGCGCACTCCTGTAGAAAACAGCGGAGCAGAAGCAACCCGCCGCCACGGTCTGACGCTACTAATAGTCGTGGGCATGAGTCTGACCGGCGACTTCGACGAGTTTGTCATCTTCCGGTCGCCGTCGTTGCTCCGTACCGCATTCCTCCTCACCGGAGACCGCCAACTCGCGCAGGACCTGCTGCAAAGCCCCGCTGTGGAAGGTCGCCCGACGGTGGACGGCTGCCTGAGACAGCCCGGATGCGTACACCCGCCGAGCATTGGTCAACCTCGCTCGCGACCGCCACCGGCAGCGGACCCGCCGCCCGATCGAGCGGGCTGATCTGCTGCGCGCCCTGCGTGGCCTCACCGCGAAGCAGCGCATCACCATCGTCCTTCGCTTCTACGAGGACCTGACGGTCGACGAGACGGCCGAGGCCATGAGATGCAGCGCAGCCGCCGTCAAGTCCAAGACCATGCGCGGCCTCACGTCCCTACGCCAACTCCTGAGCGATGCTCACGGCATGAGGATCACCGTGCACCTGTCTTAAGAGCTCGCCGCCCGACTGACCGAGGCCGCAGAACGTCGCGGTCTCGGGGTCAACGAGATCGCCAGCGAGTTGGTAGCGGCCGGACCGAGCGAGGCGGCGGATAGCGGCGAACACGACGGCCAAAGGCTGCCGGTGCGCCGACTGGCCTTCGCCGGCATAGGCGCCTCCGGTTCGGGCCGCGGGGCGGCGCAGGCGGAAGAGATGCCTGCTGAGGGCTTCGGACGCGACTGAATGCTGATCGTTGACACCGGCCCGCTGTTGGCCACCGCCGACCGATCGCCCTCTACACCTCGATCACCAATCACGAACTGATCGTCGAAGACCTCACCCTGACCGACTGGGCTCGCATCGGCGAGCGTGTCACCGGCTGCGCCTCGCTGCCGCTGGGAGGCACGGACGCAAGCCTCATCGCGATCGCCGAGCGCCTCGGCGCGACCCGGATTGCCACGCTCGACCGACGCCACTTCAGCGTCGTCCGACCCGCCCACACGAACACTCTCGCTCTCACGCCCTGAGCCCTCGCGGGCCGCAGACTCCGAGGCATGATGGGCCACTCACTCAGGCGCCGTGGCATCCCGGCACAGTGAAGAGCGCAGGCCGTCCTTTGGGCGAGCGGGAGCGATGCTCGCACTATCGACGATGCTCGTCCAGGAACTCGTCCACGGCGTCGTTCGCAGCACCTTTGATCTCGCGGTAGAGATCATCTTCCTCCCATAGCTCCAGCGGGAGCTTGTCGAGCTCGTCGTGGTAGTCGGTGTACTGGTGTCGGATGTGGGCGCGCACCGCCAGAGTCGCCCGGTCCGGCAGGTCGCGCAGGCGCGTGCGGCCGACTCGGCCACTACCGACGACAGCGGCGTGAGCAGTTGCGTCGGCAGCGATCCGGCGGGCCAGTTCGGCGTGCTCGGCAGAGAAGTCGAGGAACTGCACGATGGCTTGACCCAGCTCGTCCTGATAGTGCCTCTCGTGTCCTGCCGCTGCTCGCCTCGCCTGCTCTCGTCGCGCGGCCCGGCGGGCGGCGCTCTCCCCCGCGAGCTGCTCCGCCGCGCGCACCACGTCGGCCGGGGCCCACACGCCGAGCAGGCGGCGATGCGGTCGATTCCGACTTCTCGGCTGCCACGATCTCCAGTAGACGCCACCAGCCTTGACCGTGCGCGTGAGGAACGCATCCCCGCTCGGTAGGAACGCCCACCCATCAGGAATCTCCACGTCGCCGTAGTCCGGGTTCCATCGTCCCTCGCGGGTTGCGTAGATATCCAGACATAGCTTCGCGAGCTGATCTACGTCCGGCACGTGAGGCCCAGCGTCCACGTCGTCAGCCTGACATCGCGCCCACTCCCCCGACAAGCCTGCGAAACGCCTGGCGACGATGACGTGGGCTCCGCGCCTCCTTCGGCCTCGGCCTGCCGCAACATGAGGCTATCGCCAGGCGCTCGAGGCCCGCTCGGAGGACACGGTGACGAAGTTGGGGCGAGAGCCAACTCGCGATAGCGCCCGTCAGGTCACCATCCGGCAATTGAGACGTCGCCCACGGGTATCAAGGATCGAGGCGTCCCGTGCCGCCACGGGGGCGGAACTTGACGCCAGCGACCTGGAGTAGCCCCCGCACACGCCCGATGCTGTAGCCCGTGTCCGCACACAATTGGCGGACACTCTTGCCGCCTTCGTACTCCTTGCGCAGCAGCGCGCCCAGACGACGGCGCTCAACGTCCGGAAGCCGCATGTTCCGTGCTACTTGAGGGATTCTCGACATGTACTGGATCTTGTCATTCGGTCCGGATCAGATCTACCTGTAAGCGCTGTATTGGCGTCCTCGTGGCGTCACTTCTTGCCCTGCCTCGCTGCCCCACGCGGACCATCCCGCGCGGGGGTAACGAGCGAACAGCTCAAGGAATGGTCCGGGAGAGCACGCCTCAATGACGCCATACTGCTCGTCCGGCTTGCGCGAGTGCTCCCTCTTGCGAGTCTCGATCATGTTGACCAATCGCCGCGCCGGGTCGAGCGTACGAAGTCGCCCGCGCACGCCGAACAGGATGGGCTCGGTAACGTTTCGGAAGTAGAACCCGACTCCGCGCCCGTCTGGCCCACCGTCCTTGCGCCTCTTCGCCCACACGAGGTTAGACACGTACCGGAACCCCCACGCCTCCATCACGCGCAGGCCTTCCGGAAGGAGGGCGTTCGGAACCCAAAGGTACAGATGAGCGTTGTCGGCGACGACCTCGGTGACGGGAAGCGCGCAGATTTCGTCCAATTTCATCGTGTCGTAGCGGTCCAGTCTGCGATGCTCGGGAGCGACCTTGCCAGTACGATTCTGGAACCGCCAAGGCGGATCCGCGAGAATCGTATGGAAGCCGCCGTCGACAGTTGGCAGCGACGGCAGCTCGCCGGGTACTGCAAGGTCCGCCCGGAGTGGAGCGGCTGATTTGGGCCTGTTCCTGGTCGCTACATATGGGTCGCCGCTCGGCTCCCCAGCCGCGAGTGGCGGAAGAGGCTGTGTCGTCATCGACTCTCGCTCGCCTGTTCGAACGGTACGGATCTTATCGAACGTACCAGATCTCGCCATAGACTCACACGCTGACACCCACCCTGCACACAGCCGCGCCGTTAGGGCGCTCCGCAGAATTACATGGTTGTAGTTAGCCGTCGCTGGCTGGCTGTGGAGTGACCGTGTAGTTCCATTCTCCGTGGAAGTCGTGGGCGTTGATCGGCACGGCGGCCAGTTCTTTGTCGCTCACCTTGACGCCGAGCGGGTAGGTGCCAGTGTCGCGGTGTGCCTGGACGGTGAGGCCCTTGCTGTTGGTGGCGGCGCCGATGAGGTTGACAACGACCTCGTGGCTGGTCAGTGGCCGGCCACGCCAGTTCGTGGTGATGGCCGAGAAGAGCCGGTGTTCTATCTTGTTCCACTTGCTGGTGCCGGGCGGGAAGTGGCAGACGGTGACGGCCAGCCCGGCTCTGGCGGCGAGTCTGCCCAGTTCGAGCTTCCACAGCCGTGTCCGGTAGCTGTTCGAGCCGCCGGCGTCGGCGGTGATCAGCAGCCGGTTCGCGTCCGGGTAGGCGCGCGAGCCGGCCATGTCCCACCACCGGGCGATGGTCGCCACCGCGAACGCGGCCGTGTCGTGGTCGTCGCCGACCACGACGAAGCCCTGGTTGGCGCCGATGTCGTAGACGCCGTAGGGGATCGCCTTACCGAGTGCCGGGTCGGGGAAGTCGTGCACGTCGACGCGTTCCGGCGCGCCCTTGGGCTGGTATTTCCGCCCGCCGTTGGCCCGCTGCCCCAACACCTCCTTCTTCTTCGCATCGACCGAGATCACCGGGTCACCGCTGCGCAGATGCCCGCCCACCTGCTGCGACAGGTACACGAACTGCGCGTCGCGGTCGGCATGCTGGGCGCCTTCACGCTGCTTGGCGGCGGCCTGCAGCGAGTAGCCCAGCCGGACCAGCAACCGCCCGACCGTGTCCGGGCTGACCCGATGACCTGCCGCCACCAGCGCATCGGCGAGGTTGCGTGTGGACTTCGACGTCCAGCGCAGCGGGCACATCGGATCGCCACGGCTGCTCGGCTCGACCATCGCGTCCAGCCGTTCCAGCAGCTGCGGGTCCTTGACGACCAGCGCCTTGCGGCCCGCGCCCGGGCGGCGGATCGGCGTGCCCGCGTCCAGGCCCGCGTCGATTTCGGCGACCGCCTTGCCCACCGTCGTGCGGCTCATCCGCGCGGCCCTGCCCACCAGGGCTATCCCGCCCCGGCCCAGCGCCCGGGCCTGCGCACCGGCCAGCACCCGCCGCTGTCGTTCGTCGAGCAGCGGCAGCACCGTGGCGAACATTCCGCTCAACGTCGCCTCGCTGACCTCCACCCCGTCAGCCTATCCAGGGCCGCTCCAAATGACCGCCTTATTTCGCGGCGAGTCCTTAGTTGGCGTTGGTGTCTTCGATCGTGGACAGAGCCGCGTTTGCTTCGGCGATCATCTGCTCGTGGACGGGCTTAGCGTCCCGCCAGCTGTCGTAGTGATCGCGCCATCGGAGCTTGAAGTCATCCGCAGCGTTGAACTTCTCCTGGGCACGCAACAGCTCGTCGACTCCTTCAATGCGCGCAGGCTCAATTCCCACGAGAAGCAGGGGGCACTCACCTCCACCGCCAAGGTTGACCCTGGGGACAAGTTTGTGCCAATGGGTAGAAGACTCTCCGTACTTCTCCTCACCCTTGAAGTTCACGACGGTCCGCTTTATTAGCCGCTGGAGGTCTGGTCCCCGCGTCACGATGACCCCGACGGCGAGCGCGCCTTCGCGATGCAGCGCCTGGTAGTTGAGAAGATCCCGGTCATAGAACGGGTCCTTGTTGTTCCACTCCATCTCGACCGCAATGCCCGGATAGGGATCAGTCGTGCCTGCTGCGAACATGTCGATCTCGTGACCCCGTACCGCAGAGATCGGCTCGCCGTCGATTGTTTTGCCGATCTCGATGTTGCGCTTGCCCCAACCTCGTGCCCCCAGAACGGCATCAAACCGACCAACGAAGGGTGTACGCGAGCCGCCGCCGGCGCGCAGCTCGGTGACTCCGATCCGAAAGCCGTCCAGGGTGGCTGTGAGGTCACCAAACTGCCGCCGGAATGGCGCCTCGAGGATGACGTCGGCGTATCTGGTGACGCCGTAAACGTATCCGCTGGGCATCCCGGTGACGGTCGGCGGCCGGACGGCCCCCGCCGGTTCCGCAGCTACTTGCGGCTCTGGAGTCTCGTGGCTCACCTACCGAACCCTACCGACTACGGGCGGTCCCGTATGCGACGTCCCCTTCCAGCGCGCGGCGTGCCAGCAACAATATCGGCAAGGTCGTCCATGCCGAAAACGATCGCGTCGGCTCCGGCCACCGACAGAGTCTCGACCTTGCCAGCCTTGTTGGCGAACGCGATACAACGAATGGCGACGGCCTTGCCTGCCTGGACCTCTGACCCCGAGTCGCCCACGAAAACGGTTCCTCGCGGTCGTGCCCCCAGCGCTGCTAACAGCGCGCGGAGGAGAGCCGGGCGGCTTCATGAGCGTCGGGGTCTCCGGGGTCGCGGCCCTCGACGTGCGCGACACGGCCAGCAAGTCCTGCTCTGTCGAGACAATGGGTGACCGCCGGAGCCGAGTTATTTGCTCACGATGGCGACGGTGTGGTCGGTGGGGGTGACAGGCGTAGCGGACCTTGGCCGCCCCGGAGTTGGGGAAGCTGTCTCGGTAGCCTGTAGCTCTAGGGCTGTCAGCTCCCCAAGGGCGACGGACGACGGCAAACGTGCAGGTCAGATGGGGTGGAGACGAAGGGACTCGAACCCTCAACCCCCGCCTTGCAAAGGCGGTGCTCTTCCAGTTGAGCTACGTCCCCTTGGCGGCCGGCGTGCGCCCAGGCCGACCGCGGGTCAGCGCAGGTCGGGTGCGGTGGTTGCCTCGTGCCAGAGCGCCCGCTCGTCCTGCCGCGCCTTGCGACGGCGGAACACGGCCAGCCCACCGGCCGCGGCCAGAGCGACGATCAGCAGCTTCTTCATGACTTCCTCCGTCCTCGCGGTTGAGCGGGCAGGGAGGGTGGGCACCCCTCCATCTCACCCTTGTCCGTCAGGTTACCGCGCGGATCCGTAGAGCGTAGTACCGCAAGCAGCTGGTACCGCGCCCGCTCCAGCCCTCTGGGGCGGGTGTTCGAGTGGGCCTGGGAGGACTTGAACCTCCGGCCTCATCCTTATCAGGGATGCGCTCTAACCAACTGAGCTACAGGCCCGGTGCGCGGGTCAGGGTAACCCACCACCGGTGGGTCGCCCAAAGGAGATCAGTCGTGCTCGGCGAGGGTCACCTCGATGCCGCCAACCAGGTCAGCGCACAGGTTGTAGGCGAATGCGCCCAGGGTGGCCATCGCGGTGAACAGCACGATGTCGACCAGGCCGATCACCGAGGCGACGCCGATCACGCTCTTGGCCGTAAAGATGGGAGCGGAGGTCTGCCCGCTGATCGTGCGCACCGTCTCGTTGACCGAGTCGAAGACGCCCATGCCCGCGAGCAGCAGGTAGAGCACGGCCGCGGCGACGATGAGCACGACGCACAGCACGATCGAGAGCACCAGCGAGAACTTCATCACCGACCAGGGGTCGATCCGCCGCAGTTGCAGCTTGGCCCGCCGTGGGCCGCGCTGCGAGGGCTGCGCGGGCGTGCTGGCGGTGTCCGCGCGCGTCGCGGTTCCCGGGTAGGACCGGGGTGCCGTGCGCCGGCCTTCGCCGTAGTCGGCGGCGGTCGTGGGCGCGGCCGACCGCCTCGCCGCACCCCATTCGTCGCCGACCGTCATCTAGCTATCCTGCCCCTCGGGCCCCTCGACGTTGCGCGCAATAGCCACAATGGTGACACCCATCGGCAACTCCATCAGCTTGACCCCCATGGTCTGGCGGTCGCGCGTCCTGCGCACGGGCTTCACCGGGGTCCGGATCACACCACCATTCGACGTGATCGCGAAGATCTCCTCGTCCTCGCTGACCTTCAACGCGCCGATCAGCGCCCCCCGCTGACGCACGATTTTAGCGGTGATGACGCCCTTGCCGCCGCGTCCTTGCACGGGGTACTCCGTCACGGGCGTGCGCTTGGCAAAGCCGTGCTCCATCGCGACGAGGAGGTCCGTGCCGTCACTCACTACCTCCATCGCGAGCAGCTCGTCCTCAGCGGAGAAGCGCATTCCGATCACCCCGCTGGTCGCGCGGCCCATCGGCCGTAGCGCGTCATCGTCGGCGTGGAAGCGGATCGCTTGGGCTCTCCGGCTGACCAGCAACAGGTCGTCGGTCGCGCTGACCAGCTCGGCCGCGATCAGCTCGTCGTCGTCGCGCAGGTTGATCGCGACGACTCCGCCCTGGCGGTTGGAGTCGAAGTCGGCCAGCTTGGTCTTCTTCACCAGCCCGCGCTTGGTGGCCAGGACGAGGTACGGAGCCGCCTCGTAGTCCTTGATCACGATGACCTGTGCGATCCGCTCGTCGGGCTGGAAGGCGAGCAGGTTGGCGACGTGCTGGCCCCGGGCGGTGCGGTTGGCCTCGGGCAGCTCGTAGGCCTTGGTGCGATAGACGCGGCCCTTGTTGGTGAAGAACAGGATCCAGTTGTGGGTCGAGGTGACGAAGAAGTGCTCGACGATGTCGTCCTGCTTCAGCGCCGCACCCTGCACGCCCTTGCCGCCGCGGTGCTGCGAGCGGTAGAGGTCGATCTTGGTGCGCTTGGCGTAGCCCGTGCGGGTGATCGTGACGACGACGTCCTCCTGGGCGATGAGGTCCTCCATGGAGACATCGCCGTCGTAGGGCACCAGCCGGGTCCGCCGCTCGTCGCCGTACTTCGCGACCGTCTCGGCCAGCTCCTCGCGGATGATCTCGCGCTGCCGCGCCTCGCTGGCCAGGATCGCGTTGAGCTCGGCGATGCGGGTCTCGAGCTCGGCCAGCTCGTCGATGATCCGCTGCCGCTCGAGGGCGGCCAACCGGCGCAACTGCATGTCGAGGATGGCGGTGGCCTGCAACTCGTCGATGTCGAGCAGAGTCATCAGGCCGCCGCGGGCGACCTCGGCCGACTCGCTGCCCCGGATGAGTGCGATCACGGCGTCGAGCCGGTCCAGCGCCTTCTGCAGAGCCCGCAACAGGTGCGCCCGCTCTTCAGCCTTGCGCAGCAGGTAGCGGGTGCGGCGGACGATGACCTCGATCTGGTGCGCCACGTAGTGCCGTACGAACTGATCGAGGGTCAGCGTGCGAGGGACGCCGTCGACGATCGCCAGCATGTTGGCGCCGAAGGTGGTCTGCAGCTGGGTGTGCTTGTAGAGGTTGTTGAGCACGACCTTGGGCACGGCGTCGCGCTTGATTGTGATGACCAGCCGTCGGCCGATGCGGTCGGAGCTCTCGTCGGCGATGTCCGCGATACCGGCGATCTTGCCGAGCTTGACCTGCTCGGCGATCGACTCGGCAAGGTTGTCCGGGTTGACTTGGTACGGCAGCTCGGTGACCACCAGGATCGTCCGGCCCCGGTTGTCCTCCTCGACCGTGACCACCGCGCGCATCCGGATCGAGCCACGGCCGGTGCGGTAGGCCTCCTCGATGCCGTCGCGGCCCACGATGAGGCCGTGGGTCGGGAAGTCGGGCCCCTTGATCCGCGCGATCAGCGCCTCGAGCAACTCCTCGTCAGTCGCGTGGGGGTGATCCAGCGCCCAGGTGACCCCGGCCGCCACCTCGCGGAGGTTGTGCGGCGGGATCCGGGTGGCCATGCCGACCGCGATGCCCTCGCTGCCATTGACCAGCAGGTTCGGGATGCGGCTCGGCAGGATGACCGGCTCGACGGTGTTGCCGGCATAGTTGGCGACGAAGTCGACCGTCTCCTGATCGATGTCACGCAGCATCTCCATGGCCAGCGGCGCCAGCCGGCACTCGGTGTAGCGGTAGGCCGCGGCCGGGTCGTTGCCGGGTGAGCCGAAGTTACCCTGCGGGTCGATCATCGGATAGCGCAGCGACCACGGCTGCGCCATGCGTACCAGGGCGTCGTAGAGCGCGGAGTCGCCGTGCGGGTGGTAGTTGCCCATCACGTCGCCCACCACGCGGCCGCACTTGACGTAGTTGCGCTCCGGCCGGAAACCGGAGTCGTACATGCCGTAGAGGATCTTGCGGTGCACCGGCTTGAGGCCGTCGCGGACATCGGGCAGCGCGCGCCCGACGATCACCGACATCGCGTAGTCGATGTAGCTGCGCTGCATCTCGATCTGGATGTCGACCGGCTCGGTGCGGTCGTGCCCACCCTGCTCGGTCGTGATGTCGGTCAAGGTCCAGCGCGCCTTTCGATCCTTTATGGACGGTCAGCTAGATATCGAGGAACCGTACGTCCTTGGCGTTGCGGATGATGAAGGAGCGGCGAGCCTCGACGTCCTCGCCCATCAGGACGCTGAACAACTCGTCGGCCGTGGCCGCGTCGTCGAGCGTCACCTGGAGCAGGATCCGGCCGGCCGGGTCCATCGTGGTCTCCCACAATTCCTTGGCGTTCATCTCGCCGAGACCCTTGTAGCGGGCGATCGCATCTTCCTTGGGCAGTTTGCGGCCGGCCGCCACTCCCGCCTCGATGAGGCCGTCGCGCTCGCGCTCGGAGTAGGCATAGGCCGGCTCGGACTTCTGCCACTTGATCTTGTACAGCGGCGGCTGGGCGAGGTAGACGTAGCCGCCCTCGATCAGGGGGCGCATGAACCGGAACAGCAGGGTCAGCAGCAGGGTGCGGATGTGCTGGCCGTCGACGTCGGCATCGGCCATCAGGACGATCTTGTGATAGCGCAGCTTGCTGACGTCGAACTCGTCATGGATGCCGGTGCCCAGCGCCGTGATCAGGGCCTGCACCTCGTTGTTCTTCAGCACCCGGTCGATGCGGGCCTTCTCGACGGTGATGATCTTGCCGCGGATCGGCAGGATCGCCTGGAACATCGAGTCGCGACACGACTTAGCGCTGTTATGGACGAAGACGCCGGCCTCGAGAGCGAAATTGTGGTGGTCCCGCACGGTGAGGTCGTAGACGTCCGCCGAGTCAGATAGCGCAGTCACGGACACCACTTTGTGGTTGTACAGTGCGGCTTCCTCTTCAGCCTGCCAGATCCTGCCGCCGTAGTAGTCACAGACGAGCGTCATGTAATGCGGTGCAGTGCGTGCGGTCGCCTGCCGCAGTCGCTCGTACTCCGCTACGACGTTGTCGGCCCGCATGGCCTGGTTGAGCGAGCGCAGGGCCTTACGGCGATGTCCGTCGCGGAGCCTGTCGCCGCAGGTAGCTGCCGGCACCTCTTTGCGATAACGGCTCAGCGCGTCGGTGACCTTGGATGAGAATGCGGGATCGGCCCAGTTGCGCTCCAAAGCTGCCCGGAACTTGTCGGCATGTCCCGGATTCTGCGCCCACCATTCCCGCACGACCGTTGAGTGATTTTGACGACGGCCCGGCTCTTGCCACTGGGCGACCGTCATCGCAGCCCGCCACGCCCGGAGCTCGAGATCGGACCATTGCGCGATCGCTAATTCGCGCAGGCGTTCCGCCAACTCTGAATCGGTTTCGAACCGGGTCCTCATTCTGGAGGCCGCCGCAGCCCGATTCTCAGGCACTGCCCAGTAGGCACGCTGCGCCTCGTCTAGACGTGTGCGTAGCGCCTCCCGCTCATCGTCGCTGAGCGATGTCAGCCACTCTTGAAACCCGACAAGGAGTCGTTCGTTGAGTTCGGAATCCTGACGCTGCAGTCTGACTTGCTCGGACTTCAAAGCTCGGAAGGCTGGGTCCTGCCACATCCGCTTAGCGTCTTCTGACATGCTTCGGAGTTTGCGCTCACGAAAGGCCGGGTCGGACCAAAGCCGGCCCAACGTCCGTTGTGCCTGCGCAGCGTGCAGCGCGATGTGACCCTCTGAACTCATCCGTCGGAGATTCCGCGGATCGTTGTTCCGCTTGTCGAAGTCCACGTGATGCCGGACCGGTCCCTGAGCGCAGTGTGCTGCACCCGTCGCCAGACTCCATCGGTCGGCCAAATGGTCGGTGTGTTCCCAACGCTCGCGTCCGTTGGCCCACACCATCTCGTAGCCGGGGCCCGGATTCTCTCCTCGAAGCGTGACTCGCCGGTTCAACGGCATCAGGGAGTCGTGTGGGTGCAACTCGTCGGCCCGGCGGTACGAACCGGACCGAAGCCGGAATAAATGCTCCGGCGTACAGCGAACTCGCGTGTCGTCGTCGAGGACGACCTCCACCAACTCGGCGTTCTTGCGAGTCAGCCGAGGGTGAATCAAGGGGACAACGACCACGTCACCGCCGGCGTCAGTCGCGTAGCCGAAGTGCATGACGCCTTCGTCCCAGTCCTTGACAAGCTCCGTGAACTTGAGCGCCCGACCCTCCACAGTGGATACCGCCGTGGACCCAACAAAACAACCCCCCGCGGAGTCGCCTTCGACGATGTAGAGCTCGCTCTCACCCGGGTCGGTGGAGCGGCAGTCGGCGAGCTTGCCGGGGAGTGAGCCGACGTCGAGCAGTCCCTTGCGGCGGGCCAGCTTGCGCGCGTCGTGGGCCGCCTTGCGGGCCCGGGCCGCGGCGCTCGCCTTGGTCACGACGATCTTGGCCTCACTCGGGTTACGCTCCAGCCAGTCGCGCAGCCAGTCGTTGCACGCCTTCTGTACGAAGGACTTCGCCTCGGTGTTGCCGAGCTTGGTCTTGGTCTGGCCTTCGAACTGCGGGTTGGCGAGCTTGACCGACACGATCGCGGCCAGGCCCTCGCGGATGTCGTCACCGGTCAGCCGATCGTCCTTTTCCTTGACCAGTTTCTTGTCCACCGCGTAGTTGTTGACCACGGTCGTGAGGGCCGCGCGGAAGCCCTCCTCGTGGGTGCCGCCCTCGTGGGTGTTGATGGTGTTGGCGAAGGTGTAGACCGATTCGGCGTAGGTGGCGTTCCACTGCATCGCCACCTCGACCGACAGGCCCTCGCCGTCGACACCAAAGCCGATGACCGACTTGTGCAGCGGATCCTTGGTGGCGTTGAGGTGGCGTACGAAGTCCTCTATGCCGCCCTTGTACATCCAGGTGATCACGGTGGGCACCTCATCGCGCTCGTCGCGCAGCGTGATGGTGAGCCGGCGGTTGAGGAAGGCCATCTCCTGCAACCGGCGCGAGAGCGTCTCGGAGGAGTACTGCACGGCCTCGAAGATCGTGTCGTCGGCCCAGTAGGTCACCGTCGTGCCGGTTTCCTTCGTCGGGCCTTCTCGCTTCAGCGGCGCGGCTGGCTGGCTGGCTGCATAGGGCTGGGTCCACACGTAGCCGTCGCGCTTGATGATGACCTCGAGGCGCTTCGACAGGGCGTTGACCACGGAGATGCCGACACCGTGCAGGCCGCCGGACACCGCGTAGGACTTGCCGTCGAACTTGCCGCCCGCGTGCAGGGTGGTGAGGACCAACTCGACCGCCGGCCGCTTCTCGAGCGGGTGCCGGTCGACCGGGATACCGCGGCCGTTGTCGGTGACCCGCACGCCGCCGTCGGCCAGGAGGGTAACGGTGATCTTGTCGCAGTAGCCGGCCAGTGCCTCGTCGACGGCGTTGTCGACGACCTCGTAGACGAGGTGATGCAGGCCGCGCTCGCCGGTCGAGCCGATGTACATGCTCGGCCGCTTGCGGACGGCCTCCAACCCCTCGAGAACGGTGATGGAGCTGGCGCTGTAGTCGTTGGGCTGGCTCTTCGGGGCCACGACGCTGCTCTCTCCCGCCCGAGGCGGGTGGGTCGAATGGCGCGTCCGGTGGGACTGTGCTCGCCGCCCTCATCCTTTGCTGTGCGGCCCGCACGCGCCAAGTGGTCCCTCAATCATAGTGGCGCGCGCCGACAGAAACCCGCATTGAGACGGCCTGTGGACGCATCTCGCGGCCCCACTGCCACCAGCCCGCATCCCCCATGCGGTAAGGGGCCCGCAAACGGCCCATGAGGCGCTCAGCCGTAGGTGTCGCGCGGCCCCCGGCCAGACACGTGCCGCGGTCCCTTGCGCCAACTGGGCGCGGTCGGTCCGTGCACCCGGATGCCGGTCACCACCCCTGTGCCGAGCTCGCGGGCGAGGGTCGCGAGGATGCCCGCGGAGAGCAGTCGCAGTTGCGTAGCCCAGGCGGTGGATTCGGCGACGAGCACCAACTGGCCGTCGCGCAGGGACGCCGGTTGCGAGTGCGCCGCAACATCGGCGCCGACCAGGGTGCCCCAGCGGCCCATCACGGCCGCCTCGGCGACGGTACGTTCCCAGCCGCGGTCCTGCACAAGCCGGTTGATGAGCGCGCCGAAGGGCTGCGGGTCGCCCGGGTCGGGGCCCGAGCCGGTCAGCCCACCGCGGCGCCGGGTCCTATCGGTGGCCCGGTCGGCCTTGGACTGGACGGCGCGGCGCCCCCGGGCCGCCATGCGGGCGGCGTCGAGAGCCGCCCGGGCCATGTCGGGTCCCGGCAGGGCAGCCGCATCGCCGGCCGCAGGCTCCCCAACGCCGCTCGTACCCGGCTCCGGCTCCGGCTCGTCAGCGGACACGCCGCACCTCACCATCAGCGACATCGAAGCGCGCGCCCTGCAGCACCTCGGGCACGTCGGCGGGCACGGCGGCCGTGACGAGGAGCTGCGCTGCGCCTCGCACCAGACCGGCTAGGCGTTCGCGCCGGCCGGTGTCGAGTTCGGCGAAGACGTCGTCAAGGATCAGGACCGGCTCCCCACCGTCGGCACACAGCAGGTCGTAGGACGCCAGCCGCAGCGCAACTGCGTACGACCACGACTCGCCGTGACTGGCGTACCCGCGGGCGGGGTTCGGGCCCAGATTGAGCCGCAGGTCGTCGCGGTGCGGCCCGACGAGTGAGATGCCGCGCTCCAACTCCTGCCCGCGCACGCGCGCGAGCTCGGCCAGCAGCGCGGCCGACAACACGTCGCGATTGCCGCCGTCGAGGTCGGAGCCCATCGACTCGCCGAGCGAACAGGAGTAGTCGATGGTGGCCGGGCCAGTGCCCTGCGACACCTCGTCGTAGGCCTTGTCGACCAGCGGCCGCAACGACTCCACCAGGTCGATCCGGCCCGCCAGCAGTTCCGAGCCGTGCCGGGCAAGATGGCCGTCCCAGACGTCCAGCGTGCGCAGGTCGCCACTGCCGCCGGAACGCCGGGCGGTGCCGGCGGTCTTCAGCAATGCGTTGCGCTGCTTGAGAACCCGCTCGTAGTCCGCTCGTACGCCCGCGAAACGCGGCGCGCGCGCGACCAGCAGCTCGTCGAGGAAACGCCGCCGCTCACTTGGGTCACCCTTGACCAGCGCCAGGTCCTCCGGGGCGAAGAGCACTGTACGTAGAACCCCGAGGACCTCCCGCGGCCGGGGCACCGGCGCGCGGCCCAGCCGGGCCCGGTTGGCCCTACCGGGGCAGATCTCGATCTCGATCAGCAGCTCGCGCCGGTCGCGAACAACGGTGGTCCGGACGACGGCGCGCTCGGCACCGTGGCGCACCAGCGGTGCGTCGGTCGCGACCCGGTGACTGCCGAGGGTCGCGGCGTAACCAATCGCCTCGACCAGGTTGGTCTTGCCCTGTGCGTTCGGGCCGACCAGCACCGTCACTCCCGGCTCCAGTGCTAGCTCTGCCTGCGGGTAGCTGCGGAAGTCGACCAGCGACAGGTGCCGGACGTACACGTCAGCGGGCGCCGGGTGGCTGTTCGCGGCCGGCGCCGGTCATCGGCTCGGCCGTGCTCGCGCTTGGCCCGGACTCGATGTCTTTGTCGGTGGAACCCTTCTTGGAGGTGACCGCGTGCCCGCCGAACTGGTTACGCAGGGCCGCCACGACCTTCATGGCCGGCGAGTCGACCTGGCGCGAGGCGAAACGCGCGTACAGCGCCGCGGTGATGACCGGCATCGGCACGGCGTGGTCAATGGCCGCCTGCACGGTCCACCGTCCCTCGCCGGAGTCCTCGGCATAGCCGCGTAGCTCCGACAGGTCGTCGTCCACGTCGAGCGCGCGGATCAGCAGGTCCAGCAGCCAGGACCGGATGACGGTGCCTTGCTCCCAACTGCGGAAGACGGCCGGTACGTCAGTCACCACGTCCGTGGCGGTGAGCAACTCGTAGCCCTCGGCATAGGCCTGCATGAGGCCGTACTCGATGCCGTTGTGGACCATCTTCGCGAAGTGCCCGGCGCCGACCGGACCCGCATGGACGTAGCCGTAGTCGCCCTCGGGCTTGAGGGAATCGAAGATCGGCTGCACCTGGGCGACGTGAGCCTCGTCGCCGCCGCACATCAGGGCGTAGCCCTCGGTGAGTCCCCAGATGCCGCCACTCACTCCACAGTCGATGAACCCGATCCCGTGCTCGTCGAGCATGGCGGCGTGGTCGCGGTCGTCGGTGTACTTGCTGTTGCCCCCGTCGATGACGACGTCGCCGGCTTCGAGCAGGTCCATCAACGCGGCGATGGTCGCCCGGGTCGGCTCACCGGCGGGCACCATCACCCAGACCGCGCGGGGGGCAGCCAGTGCCTCGACCATCGCCTTGAGGCTGTCGACATCGGTGAGATCTGGCGACCGGTCGTATCCGACGACCGTGTGCCCGGCGCGACGCAACCGCTCGCGCATGTTGCCACCCATCTTGCCAAGGCCGATCAGCCCGATCTCCACGTCGCCACCCTCCAGTTGCCCGACCGGCAGTTGCCCGACTCTGCCAATTGCCTGCTCACTATGCCCGCCGGGACGGCGATTGCGCGCGACGAGAACTGGCGTAGCGACCTCGCCCGCGCTCAGCCGGAGAGCCGGACCGGCATCAGCAGGTAGCGGTAGTCGGTGCCGCCCTCCTTGCCGGTGATGACGGCCGGCTTGGTGGATGAGGTGAAGGCCAGCCGGGCCGTGTCGGAGTCGATCGCGTTGAGGCCGTCGAGCAGGAAGCCCGGGTTGAAGGCGATCGTCAACTCATCGCCGTCGAAACCGGTCTCCAGCGACTCGGTGGCCTGCGCCTCATCAGCACCGCCGGCCTCGAGGACTAGCTCCCCGGCCGAGAAGTGCAGCCGCACCGGGGTGTTGCGCTCGGCCACCAGGGCCACGCGCTTCACCGCCTCGACGAGGGTCGCGGTGGGGACGTGCGCGACGGCGGCGTGCTCGGCGGGTAGCAGCGAGCGGTACTTGGGAAATTCACCGTCGAGCAGCCGGGTCGTCGCGCGGCGACCGGCGCCGGAAAACCCGATCATGCCCTCGCCCGTGCCGCCGGTGGCCAGCGCGAGGGTCACCTCGGCGCTGGAGGCCATGCTCTTGGCGGTGTCGGACAGTGTGCGGGCCGGCACCAGCGCGGTCGTGCTGAGGTCGGCCCGGCCCGGCCGCCAGCTCAGCTCGCGCACGGCCAACCGGTAGCGGTCGGTCGCCGCCATGATCAACCGCTCGCCCTCGAACTCGAACCGGACGCCGGTCAGCACCGGCAGGGTGTCGTCGCGCCCTGCGGCCACCGCGACCTGGGCCACCGCCGAGGCGAACACGTCGCTCTCCAGTGCCCCCGCCGTGCTCGGCATGGCCGGTAGGGAGGGGTAGTCCTCGACCGGCATCACCGGCAGGGTGAAGCGCGAGGAGCCACAGGTCAGCTCGACCCGCGGGCCGGTGACCTCGATCTGCACGGGATGCGCCGGCAGGGCCCGGGTGATCTCCGCCAGCAGGCGGCCGCTGACCAGGGCTCGGCCCCCGGACTCCGTCTCGACGTCGATGCCGACCTGGGTGGAGACCTCGTAGTCGAAGCCGGAAACCGATAACCGTTGACCCTCGACTTCAAGGAGCACGCCGGCGAGCACCGGCACGGGTGGGCGGGCGGGCAGGCTGCGCGCTGTCCACGCCACCGCGTCCGCGAGCGCCTCTCGCTCGACCTGGAACCTCATGTTCAGCCTCCGCTTCGCCCCACGGTCCCCAACTCGACCATCCACCAATCGTTGTTAGGAACTCTTCAGGGTTCAGACTTCTTGTCGTCGTACTCGGTCCTGTGGTTTGTGTGGACAACCTACGTGCGGGCTGGTCAGGTGGTGCGGGCGGTTGTGCACTCACTGTGTATCGGAGGTGCGACATCGAGGGCGGGCAGTGGAGGGACCTGCGGGTTTCCCCGCGTCTCCCCCGCACTTCGGGCATTTCAACAGGTTTATCCCCAAGCTGTGCAGAAACTTTGTGGACGGGATTTAGGACCGGGTGCGTTGCTTGATCCGGTTGGTCAACTCGGTGACCTGGTTGTAGATCGAACGGCGTTCGGCCATGAGCGATCGAATCTTGCGGTCGGCGTGCATCACGGTGGTGTGATCGCGCCCACCGAAGGTCTGGCCGATCTTCGGCAATGACAGGTCGGTGAGCTCGCGGCACAGATACATCGCAATCTGGCGCGCGTTGACCAATACCCGGCTACGGGACGTTCCGCAGAGGTCATCAAGGGACATGCTGAAGTATTCGGCGGTCGCCGCCATGATCGCCGCCGAGGTGATTTCCTGGCCGGCGGAGTCGGGGATCAGATCCTTCAGGACCACCTCGGCCAGGGCCAAGTCCACGCCCTGCCGGTTGAGGCTGGCGAAAGCGGTGACCCGGATAAGCGCGCCCTCAAGCTCGCGGATGTTGCTTTGGATCTTGCTCGCGATGAACTCCAGCACCTCGGGCGGCGCGGCCAGTCGCTCCTGGACCGCCTTCTTACGCAGGATCGCGATGCGAGTCTCGAGGTCGGGTGGCTGGATGTCGGTGATGAGGCCCCATTCGAAGCGGGTGCGCAGCCGGTCCTCGAGCGTGGATAGCTGTTTCGGGGGGCGATCTGAACTAATCACGATCTGCTTGTTGGCGTTGTGGAGGGTGTTGAACGTGTGGAAGAACTCCTCCTGCGTACGCTCCTTGTTCTCCAAGAACTGGATGTCGTCGACCAGCAGCACATCGACATCGCGGTAGCGCCGTTGGAAGACCGACGCCTTGTCATCCCGCAACGAGTTGATGAAGTCGTTCGTGAACTCCTCGGAACTGACGTAGCGGACCCGCAGAGCCGTGAACAGGCTGCGCGCGTAATGGCCGATCGCGTGCAGGAGGTGGGTCTTACCAAGCCCGGATTCGCCGTAGATGAACAGCGGATTGTAGGCCTTGGCCGGCGCTTCTGCGACGGCGACCGCCGCCGCGTGCGCGAACCGGTTGCTCGATCCGATGACGAATGTCTCAAATGCGTACTTCGGATTCAGCCTCGACGCCTCGGCCACCCGGTGGCTGCGCCGGCGCTCGGGGTGGAAGGAATCGATCCGGTGCGGGTGCAGGTCGTCGGCATCATCGCGCCCGCCGCGCCCGCCGTGGCTGGACGCGTCGGCAGCGGAATCCTCTCCTGCCGCCGATCCAGGTTCGCTGGGCTGCACCGTGATCGCGAGCCGGGTCTCGCGACCGAGTTGGCTGGCCAACGCGCTAGTGATCATCGGACGAAGCCGGGTCTCCAGCACGTCTTTCGCGAAATCATTGGGCGCGGCGAGCAGGAGCGTGTCCTCGACCAGACCGAGTGGCCGGGTGAGTCTCATGAACGCTCGCTGCTGTGGGCTGACGGCGCTATCGGTAAGGCTTTCCAGCGTGCGCCGCCAAACGGACTGGAGGTCGATCCGGTCACCGGATGGCTCTGACACGCACATCCCTCTTTCTGATTGGACCGGCTATCCACACCACTGTCCACACCCTGTGCATCAACGGTGTGGACACGGACGGACATCCAGCCATATCGCCACCGCAGCAGTCGCGGCGCCGCGCTTTTCGCGGCCGATCGGGCGAGAGGGAAGGACCGGCGAGCATTCAGACGCTAACAGTGATGCGTACGCTCGGACAAGCGTTGTCCACAACCAGGTAGCCGGGACTTGACGCGTCGGGGGCGTGTCGGGCGCATGTCTGTTTGACGCTGGCCACGCGCCAAACGTACTGTGGTATGGCCTATGGCCTCGTCGGCGTGGCACCTCGCCCATGTTTCTTCCCGCCCGCCTCCCCGCGTCCATCGGAGATCTGCCGTGAGCAAGCGCACCTTCCAGCCGAACAACCGCCGTCGGGCGAAGACGCACGGTTTCCGGCTGCGCATGCGCACCCGGGCCGGCCGTGCGGTCGTCGCCGCTCGCCGACTCAAGGGCCGCAAGCGGCTCTCAGCCTGACGCACCTATTGAGGGGGTCTGTCGTGCTGCCTGCGGCCGCTCGGCTCCGGCGCCGCGAGGACTTCGCCGCGACCGTCCGCCGGGGTCGCCGGGCGGGCCGTGGCACCGTCACGCTGTCCCTGTTGCGGACGCACTGCGGCGATGAGGCGGACCCGCAGACCGCCGGCCCTCTGGTCGGATTCGCGGTCAGCCGGGGTGTCGGCGGCGCCGCCACCCGCAACCTGGTCGCTCGCCGGCTTCGGCACCTGATGCGCGACCGACTCGAGTGCCTTCCGCCGGGCAGCCGATTGGTCGTCCGAGCGCTGCCACCTGCGGCCGCGGCCGATCATCGAACCCTCGGGCAAGACCTCGACTCGGCGCTGACCAGGTTGGGCTTGCCCCGGTGACGCCGGCTTCGGTCCTGTCCTTGCCGATCGTCGCCTACCGCCGGTGGATCAGCCCGGCCCTGCCGACCCGCTGCCGCTTCGCGCCGACCTGTAGCCAGTACGCCATCGACGCCATGCGTACTCGCGGCGTACTGATCGGCCTGCCGCTGGCGGTCTGGCGCGTGCTGCGTTGCCACCCGTTCCACCCAGGCGGGTACGACCCGGTTGTGCCACCGCGGCGGAACCACTCGCGGGCCCCCTCCGTAGTCTGTGTACGACCGCCATCAGGAGCTGATCGGTGAACCTGGACTTCCTCTATACCGCGATCTCGTGGGTGTTGCTGCGCTGGCACGACCTGTGGGCACTGGCCTTCGGCGAGAACGCCGACGTCTCCTGGGTTCTGTCGATCATCTTCCTGGTGATCACGATCCGGCTGCTGCTGTTCCCCTTGTTCGTCAAGCAGATCCACTCGCAGCGCAAGATGCAGGAGCTGCAGCCGAAGCTCAAGGCCCTGCAAGCGAAACACAAGGGCGACAAGGAGACGCTGCAGCGCGAGATGATGGCGCTGTACAAGGAAAACGGCGCCAATCCTGTCGCCGGCTGCTTGCCGATCTTCTTGCAGGCACCGGTGTTCCTGTCGCTGTATCACGTGCTCAAGCGCCTCGACCCCACCAAGAAGCGCGGCGAAGCGGCCAAGACGCTGTACTCCTGGACGGCGGACCAGTTCGACAGCGCGGCCAAGGCGAAGATCTTCGGCGCGCCGATCTCAGCGCACCTGTCCTCTTCGGCCGACGTTCTCGCCAAGCTCGACGCCTCGGTGTTGGCCGTGCGGGTGGTCGGCGTCATCCTGATCGCGATCATGGTGATCACGACCTACATCACCCAGCGCCAGATCATGGCCAAACAGGCCACGAGTGGGGCGGCGGTGGATTCCCAGCAGCAGATGATTCAGCGACTGATGCTGTACGGCATCCCCGCGTCGCTGTTGATCTCCGGCTCACTGTTCCCGCTGGGCGTGGTGCTGTACTGGTGCACCACCAACATCTGGTCCATGGGCCAGCAGTTCTACGTTCTGCGCCGAATGCCGCCACCGGGGGGTGTCGCGACGGCCCCTAAGGTGCCGTCGACCACGGCTCAGGCACTCGCTCCAAAGCCAGGCGCCCGGCCACAGAACCCGAAGAAGGGGCAGCCCACCTCCTTGGCCAAGCCCTCCGTCGCCCAAGCCGGGCCGCCAGCATCCGCCCAGCCGACCGATGCCGCAGCGCCCAACACGGCTAGTGCAAACGGTTCTGCTCCCAACAGTGGCGCGGCGAACGATGCCGCGGCTAACGGCGCGGTCGAACCGGTCGCAAGTACGACCCGTCCTGTGGCGCCAACAAAGTCCACCACCCGGCCGCCCAACAGCAACCGTGCCAAGAACCGCAAGGGCGGGCGTCGCTAGCCCGCCCCGTCCCCACTTCCCTGGAGTCGCGCGCGTGACATCTTCACAGATCAGCCCTCACACCGATACCGAGACGAGCGCCGCAGCGGATCCTGAGGTCGCTGCTGACACCGACCCCGCCGTGCTAGCCGACCCGACGGGTGATCCCACGCCCGACAGCGATGGCGCCGAGCACCTGTCGGCGGCCGATCTCCTCGTCCGCGAGGGTGACATCGCCGGCGACTATCTCGAGCAATTGCTGGACATCGTCGACTTCGACGGCGACATCGACATGGATGTCGAGGCCGACAGAGCGGCGGTGGCCATCGTCGGATCCAACCTCTCCCCGCTCGTCGGCCCGCGCGGTGCCACTCTCGACGCACTGCAGGAGTTGACCCGGCTCGCCGTATTGCGCCAGACCGGTGTACGGAGCCGGCTCATGCTCGATGTTGGTGGATATCGGGCGCGGCGCCGGCTTGAGTTGGTGGCGATCGGCAAGAACGCCGCGGAGCAGGTGAAGGCTCACGGCGACCCAGTGGCGCTCGACACCATGAACCCCTTCGAGCGCAAGGTGGTGCACGACGCGGTCGCCCAGATCGATGGTGTGCACAGCGAGTCCGAGGGCGAGGAGCCGGAGCGACGGGTCGTCGTTCTCCCCACGCCCTGACTCGGGTGGGCGAGGAGAGCGCCGCCACCGGCGTCGGCCCGCCTGCCCCAGGTGCGTCCGCCGAAGCGGTGTTCGGTCCGCGGCTGGACCTTGCCGTCGAATACGTGCGCATGCTGGCCACCGACGGCGTGCGGCGCGGATTGATCGGGCCGCGGGAGGTCCCCCGGCTATGGGACCGCCACTTGCTGAATTGCGCGGTTGCGTCCGAGTTGGTGCCGGCTAAGGCAGGAGTCATCGACGTCGGCAGTGGCGCCGGACTCCCCGGCATCCCCCTCGCCCTCGCCCGCCCAGATCTGCGGGTCACCCTGCTCGAGCCGATGGCGCGCCGCTGCACGTTCCTGCAGGAGGTCGTCGAGCACCTGAAGCTGGACAGTGTCGAGGTGTTTCGCGGGCGGGCCCAGGACATCGTTGGGGAGCGACCGGCCGCGGGTGCGCCGGCCGATGTTGTGACGGCGCGGGCCGTGGCACCGCTGGGCTCCTTGGCTGCCTGGTGCCTCCCGCTGGTCCGTATCGACGGAGTGCTGCTAGCGATCAAGGGCGCGACCGCGGCCGAGGAACTCTCTGCCGCAGCCACCGCGGTACGGGCCGCCGGTGGCATCCGGCCCCGGGTCCGCCGCTGTGGGATGGGCCTTGTGGATCCAGTTACCACGGTGGTTGAGATCGTGCGAGGCTTCGGGCCAAGGACGCGAGGAGGGGCACGGTGAGCGTGTCGCCGGATCGTGCCGCGCGCACGATCAGCCCCTTGGGCTGGCCGGCGGTCGCGGTGGATGCTGAAGCCGGGGCGGGCGGCGAAGCCGGGACTGAAGGTGCAGCGGGTGCAGCGGCCGAAGCGGCGGTCGCGGCGCTTGTTACGCCTGTTCCCGTGGGCTGGCCCTCAGCCCACGTTTCCCGTGAAACATCGGACGAAGGAAAGGGGAATCGATCGGTGGAAGGAGCCGAAGAGGTTGCGATCGCGTCCTGCGGGCCGTCCGAAGAGCGAGCCCCTGAAGATCCGGTCAAGGAAAGTAAGGTTGCAGATGCCGCCGCTATCGAAGCGACCGCTGCCCATCACCCTGGGGCCGAGGGCGCGGCCGATGGCTTGCCCACCGAAGCGGCCGTTGTTGACTCCGTTGCGGAACACTCGGCCCCTGGGGCGACCGCAGCTGCCCAGGCCAGTGGCGCCCCGGCCACCCAGGGCGCGACGGCCGATGCCACGGAGGGCGGGACCGCAGATGACCCCATCATCGAGGCTCCCGCTAGTCCCTCGACAGCGCACCCACCCACAGATGGTGCGGCCTCAGGTGACCCGGCCTCAGGTGACCCGGCCTCGGGTGACCCCGCCACCGCAGGCCCCGCCACGGCAGAGCCAACGCGCCGCATGAGGGCCGCCTTGGGCCAGGTCGATGTTTCCCGTGAAACCACGGGCGTTCGACCACTGGGCGCCTCCGAGGGCGACCTTCCGCCGATCGCCGCTCAGGCCCGTCAGGCGGTCGCGGTACTCAATTCGACCGGGACGAGTGACTTTCCGCGACCGGCCGCGCGCCGGGTGATGTGCGTCGCGAACCAGAAGGGCGGGGTCGGCAAGACCACTACCACGGTGAACATAGCGGCCGCCCTAGCACTGCACGGCTGCCGCGTCCTAGTGATAGATCTCGACCCCCAAGGCAACGCATCCACCGGTCTCGGTGTGGACCACCAGGCCGGTGTGGCTTCGATCTACGACGTGCTGATCGAGGGCGCCGCCATCTCCGATGTCGCCGTGCCGGTGGAAAAATTGGACGGGCTGTGGTGCGCGCCGGCCACCATCGACCTCGCGGGTGCCGAGATCGAGCTCGTCTCCGTTGTGGCTCGAGAAAGCCGACTGTCAAAGGCAATCGAGGCCTACGAGGCGGTCGTTGACTACGTACTCGTCGACTGCCCCCCGTCGCTCGGCCTGCTCACCGTGAATGCCCTGGTGGCGGCTCAAGAGGTGCTGATCCCGATCCAGTGCGAGTACTACGCTCTCGAGGGCCTCGGTCAGTTGTTGCGCACCGTCGACATGGTTCGGGCGCACCTCAACGACCTGCTGCGGGTGACCACGATCCTGCTGACGATGTATGACGCCCGGACCAAGCTGGCCGACCAGGTGGCGGCCGAAGTCCGCCAGCACTTCGGCAATCTCGTGCTCGACACGCTGGTTCCGCGCAGCGTCCGACTGTCCGAAGCGCCGGGGTACGGTCAGTCCGTTATGACCTACGACCCTGGCTCGCGTGGTGCTCTGAGTTACCTTGAAGCCGCTCGGGAAATCGCCGTACGCGACGTGGCGGGCGGGAGCAGCACATGAACGTTCGGCGTGGCGGGCTGGGCAAGGGACTGGGTGCCCTCATCCCACCGGCCGCCGGCTCAGGCGCTGTGGCGGTGGACGCGCCGGCCATCGTGCCTGGCGCCCGATACCGAGAGCTGCCGGTTCGCGACATCGGGCCGAATCCCAAGCAGCCGCGCACCGGCTTCGATCCGGACTCACTCGCCGAGCTCGTCACCTCCGTCCGCGACATCGGTGTGCTGCAACCGGTGGTGGTCCGCGAGACGACACCCGGCCGCTACGAGCTGGTCATGGGCGAGCGGCGCCTGCGGGCCTGCAAGGAGGCGGGGCTGGCCACCGTGCCGGCGATCATCAAAGACACCCCCGATGACGCGCTGCTTCGCAATGCCCTGATCGAGAACCTGCACCGCCAGGACCTGAATCCGCTGGAAGAGGCTGCGGCCTACGAGCAACTCCTGCACGAATTCGGCGCCACCCACGAGCAGTTGGCCCAGCAACTCGGCCGGAGTCGGTCCCAGGTGACGAACACCCTCCGGCTGCTCAACCTGCCGCCCGCGGTGCAGCGGAGGGTCGCTGCGGGGGTGCTCTCGGCCGGGCATGCCCGGGCGCTGCTCGGGCTGGACTCCGTGCAGAAGCAGGAGGATCTGGCCACCCGTATCGTCGCCGAGGGGTTGTCCGTACGCGCAACGGAGGAGCTGGTCGCGACCGCTGCTACCTCGGCCAGCCCGGCCCCGCAACGAGCGCCGAAGGGCGCCCGGATCCACGCTCCGGGCGTCGCCGAGTTGGCCGATCGGCTGGCTGACCGGTTCGACACGAGAGTCAAGGTCGAGCTCGGCCGGCGCAAGGGCCGGATTGTCGTGGAGTTCGGCTCGATCGATGACCTGGAGCGGATCGTGGCCGTCATGGCCCCGGCTGAACCCACCCCTGATCTCCAGCGAGGCTACGAGAGCTAACCGCGGACCGTACTTATCCCCGTACGGCGGCGAACTCCACGAGATCACGGCAGACCTGCGCAAGATCAAGCCCGGCGCTCTCCACGGCGAGCGGCAGCAGGCTGGTCTCGGTCATGCCTGGGGCCACGTTTGCCTCGAGTACGAAGATCTGGCCCTCCGAATCGACGATGGCATCGACCCTCGATAGGTCGCGCAGCCCGAGCACCTCGTGCACTCGCAGCGCGACCTTGGCCAGTTCCTCGGTGATGTCATCTCTCAGCCGGGCCGGGACATGCCAGGTCGACATGCCTGCCGTATAGCGGGCCTGGTAGTCGTTGACGCCGTCGGCGGGCACCACCTCGACAGCGGGCAGCGCCTCCGGGCCGTGCTCGGCCTCGATCACACTGACCGCGACCTCGGTGCCGGTGATGAAGCGCTCGATCAACGCCGTGTCCCCGTAGCCGAAGCAGCCGACCATGGCGGCCGGCAGGTCCTCGGCACGCTCGACGGCGTGTGCGCCGAGCGCCGACCCGCCCTGGGTCGGTTTGACCATCAGGGGCAGACCCAGCCGGTTGACCAGCCGCTCAAGCACGGCGCTCGCACCGAGCTCGCGGAACGTCGAGTGCGGCAGGGCCACGCTGGGCGGCGTGAGGATGCCGGCGGCCGTCAGGGCCGACTTGGCGCACGGCTTGTCCCAGGCCAGCCGGCAGGCAGAGGCGGTGCTCCCGACGAAGGGCAGGTTGAGCAGGTCGAGCACATCGCGCAACGCACCATCCTCACCCGTACTGCCGTGCAGGGCGATGAACACGGCGTTGGGCGCCACCTCGACCAAGCGGGTCAGCAACTGGCCATCGGCGTCGAGTTGGAGCGCATCGACGCCGGCGCGCCGCAGCGCTTCGGTGACCCGCCGTCCGGACTGCAGCGACACCTCGCGCTCGTAGCTCAGGCCGCCGGCCAGCACGACCGCCCGCGTGCTCATGTGAGCTCCGGACCGGGCGAATCGGCCTGGCGGGTGCCGTGCGCCGCGACACCGGAGCCGGCAACGGCTGTCGGGCCGAAGGTATGCAGGAGATCCAGCTCTACCTCGAGGACCGCGGCGAGCCGTCGGACCCCCTCGCGTATCCGCTCAGGCGATGGATAGCAGTACGACAACCGCAGCGCGCCGCCGCCGCTGCCATCGGCGTAGAACGCCGTGCCCGGCACGTAGGCCACCCGCTCGGCGATCGCCCGAGGCAGCATCGCCTTGGAGTCGAGGCCGGGCGGCAGCCTGAGCCAAACGTAGAACCCGCCCTCGGGGTCGTTCCAGCTGGAGCCGAGAGGCAGCAGATCATGCAGCGCGGCCAACATCGCGTCGCGCCGCTCGAGGTAGAGCTCGCGGAAGGCCTTGATCTGGTCCTGCCACGGCTGGGTTTCCAGATAGGCGAGCACGGCCAGCTGGCTGAACGTGGGCGGGCACAGCAGCGCCGCTTCGTTGGCCAGGACCAGCTTGGCGCGCACGGCCGGCGGCGCGAGCACCCAGCCGACTCGGAAGCCGGGCGCGAGGGTCTTGGAGAACGTGCCCAGGTAGATCACTCCGGCGGCGTCCATGCCGCGGAGCGCGGTCAGTGGTGGCGGACTGAAGCCGAGCAGGCCGTACGGGTTGTCCTCGATGACGAGCACGTTGTAGCGGGCGGCGATCCCGAGCACCTCGGCGCGCCGGTGCATCGCCAGCGTCACACCGGCCGGATTCTGGAACGCCGGCACCGTATAGAGGAGCTTGGCAGGGCGGCCGGTGCGGGCCAGCCGGTCGAGTGTCTCGGCGAGCGATTCCGGCACCAGGCCGTCGCCGTCCATGGCGACGTGTATCACCTCGGCCTCAGCAGCCGCGAAGGTAGCCAGGGCACCGACATAGGACGGCCCCTCGGCCACGACGACGTCGCCGGGGTCGAGGAACACCCGGCTGAGCAGGTCGAGACCCTGCTGCGAGCCAACCGTGATCACCACGTCTTCGGGCGAGCCCTCGATGCCCTCGAGCGCCATCACGGTGCAGATCAACTCCCGCAGCCGGGCATCGCCCTGTGCCGTGGAGTACTGCAACGCCGAGGCGCCCCGGGTGCTGACCAGATCGCCCAGCATGGCCGCGATGGAATCCAGCGGGAGCGCGGCCGTGAACGGCATGCCGCCCGCCAGAGACACGATTTCGGGCCGGTTGGCGACCGAGAAAAGCGCCCGGATCTCCGAGGCGGTCATACCGTGTGCGCGGCGGGCGTAATTGCGCGTGTAACTATCCTGCGTCGTACCGCTCACGCGGAGACCTCCGGGCGCGGGGACGGGTGATGATCTGAGGATAGCCCGCGCGATGAGACTGTCCCGCCGGTTTCCCCTACCATCGGTTCCGGCCCCAGTCGCCAGAGGAAAGGCGATCCCGTGACAATCCGTCCGCAAGCGCAGATGTTACCCGTGGGTAACTCTATCGTTATCAGGATGCGGGTGATCAGAATGCGGGTCATCAGAATACGGGGAGGCGCCTGACCGGTGTCTCGACGCCTCGTCAACATCACCCTCGACACCCTGGATGATGTCCCGCCCCGCTGCCGGCGCTGCGTTTTCTGGGAGCTCGACCCGGTCAGCCGCGATCGTGCCGAGGAAGCGGGCGATCCCGCGCTCGAAAAGGAGGCCTGGGTCTCGGCCACCCTGCTCGAATGGGGCAGTTGCGGCAAAATAGTGTACGTCGACGGCGTCCCGGCCGGCTATGCGCTTTACGCGCCGCCTGCCTACGTACCTCGTTCGGTCGCTTTCCCGTCCAGCCCAGTGAGCGCCGACGCGGTGCTGCTGATCACGGCGTACGTGCACCCGGACTTCTCTGGCAGCGGGCTGGGTCGGATGCTCGTCCAGGGGATCGCCAAGGACCTGGTCCGGCGCGGCGTGAAGGCCATCGAGGCCTTCGGTGACCTGAAATGGGACGGCCCGGCCTGCCTCATCCCGGCGGAGCACCTGTTGGCGGTGGGATTCAAGACGGTACGGCCGCATCCGCGATTTCCGCGGCTCCGCCTCGAGCTCAAGACCACGCTGTCCTGGCGGGAGGACGTCGAGGTGGCGCTGGAGCGGCTGCTGGGCTCCATGAGCCCCGAGAAGGCTCTGCGGCCGGTCTAGCGACGCCCGACGGCCAGGCGTCCGAAGGCCAGGCGTCCGAAGGCCAGACGTCCGAAGGCCAGGCGTCCGAGCTAGCTGGCCGGCACGCCGCCGACCGGAATGCGCAAGGTGCCGGTCGGTGGGTCGATGTCGCCGACCAGATAGAGCCGTTGCACGGCGACCATCAGCGCCTCGGCCACGATGTCCCGGAATGCCGGATCGGCCAGCCGGGCCCGGTCGACCGGTGAAGTGAGATAGCCCAACTCCACCCGCACGGCCGGCATGCGGGTGAACCGGAGCAACTCCCACGTCTTGCCGTGGCTGCGGCAGTCGGTCATGCCGGTGCGCGCCACGATCTCGCGCAGGACCAGGCTGGCCAGCCGTTCTCCGACCGTGGAGGCAACGCCCTCCCCGGTGCCGAAATGGTAGGTCGCGACGCCGTGCGCGTCGGGGTTGGAGTTGGAGTCGACATGCAGGGAGATGAGCAGGTCGGCCCCCCTCGCGTTGGCGAATTCGGCCCGCTCGACGTCGCTGCGGCCGTTGTCGCGGCCCCGGGTGAGGTCGGCTCGTACACCCGCGGCGACCAGCCGGCCCTCGAGCCGGGCCGCGAGATCCCACATGAGCCCGGCCTCGGTGACGGGTCCGACGGTGTAGCCCGCGTCGGCACCACCGTGGCCCGGATCGATGACCAGGCGCTTGCCCAGCAGGGCCGGCCCCCGGTGGTAGAGCACCTCGGTCTCGCGCATGAACTGCGGCCGGCCCCCGACCACCTTGCGGCCGAGCCGGCGCAGGGCCCGCATAGTGACCGGCCCGCACTGGCCGTCGCCGGGAATGCCGCACTCGCGCTGAAAGGCCAGCAGCGCCTGCTCCGTGCGTACGCCCAATATCCCGTCGGGACGACCCGCGTCGTAACCGAGCTCGAGCATCCGCTCCTGCAGCGCGACCACGTCGTCGCCGACGAGCGGTGCGCTCAGGCTGCGATGCAGGACGCGGTCACCGAGCCGCCAGTGGGCCGCGGTCAGGGCGCGGTAGGTCTCCGGGCCGACGATGCCGTCGACGATCAGCCCGCGGCGTTGCTGGAACTCCCGCAAGGCGAGCTCGCAGGTCTCGTCAAAGATGTCGACCGGCCCGCTGCCATTGGGGGCCGGGACGAGCCCGAGCGCGACCAGAGCCGCTCGAATCTCAGCGGCGGCTGGACCGGCGTCACCGCGGCGAATCAGCTGCATCTGGATCGTCCTCGTTGTCAAGCGGTTGGTTTTTGTGTCACCCGTACGCAGCGGCGACGGCCGGCTCCCACTGGACGGCCGGCCGCCGTGGACGCGCTCAGCGGAGCTTACAGGGATGCCTCGACCATCTTGGCGATAATGCCCTTGGGCTGCACCCCGAGCACTGACTGGACGATCTGGCCGCCCTTGAAGACGGTCAGCGTCGGGATCGACATGACGCCGTAGTCGCGGGCCGTGACCGGATTCTCGTCGATGTTGAGCTTGACGACGGTGATCTTCTCGGCGTACTCCGTCGCGATCTCGTCGAGCACCGGCGCGACCTTGCGGCACGGCCCGCACCACTCGGCCCAGAAGTCGACGAGGACGGGCTTGTCGCTCTGCAGCACGTCGGCGGTCCAGGACGAGTCGGTGACGATCTTGGTGTTGGCTCCCACGGGTATCTCCTCGGGTGTGTGTATGGGCGGTCGGTTAGTGGCCGGAGCCGGCCGCGACCAACTCTGGGGACTCCATTGCGGCGATGTGGCGCTCAGCGTCGAGGGCGGCGGCACAGCCGGTGCCCGCCGCGGTGACCGCCTGGCGGTAGGTGTGGTCGACGAGGTCGCCGCAGGCGAAGACGCCGGTCAGATTGGTACGGGTCGACGGTGCGTCGACACAAACGTAGCCCTCGGGGTCGAGGGTGACCTGACCCTTGATCAGCTCATTGCGCGGATCGTGCCCGATCGCGATGAACACCCCCGTTAGAGGGAGGTCGGACTCCTCGCCCGTCTGTGTGTCACGCAGCCGGATCCCCTCCACCTTCTTGTCGCCGAGGATCTCGAGCGGCTCGGCGTTGAACCGGAAGCGGATCTTGTCGTTGGCGAAGGCGCGTTCCTGCATGATCTTGGAGGCCCGCAACTGACCGCGCCGGTGCACGACGGTCACCGACTTGGCGAACCGGGTCAGGAAGGTCGCCTCCTCCATGGCGGAGTCACCGCCGCCCACGACGACGATGTCCTGTTCGCGGAAGAAGAAGCCGTCGCAGGTGGCGCAGAACGACACGCCGTGGCCAGACAGCAGGTCCTCGCCGGGGATGCCGAGGTGGCGGTAGGCCGAGCCGGTCGCCAGGATGACAGTGCGGGCGCGGTAGGTGGCGTCGCCCACCCGCACCGTCTTGGGCGTGCTGGTCAGATCGACCGAGGTGGCGTCGTCGGTGATGAACTCCGCCCCGAAGCGTTCGGCCTGCTTGCGCATGTTGTCCATCAGGTCGGGCCCCATGATCGCCTCGGCGAAGCCTGGGAAGTTCTCGACCTCTGTGGTGTTCACGAGCGCACCGCCCGAGGCCACTCCCTCGATCACGAGGGGGGACAGGCTGGCCCGCGCGCTGTAGACGGCGGCGGTGTAGCCGGCCGGCCCGGAGCCGATGATGATGACTTCTCGTACGTCGTCGTCGCTGCCCACGAAGGTCTGGTCCTTCCCAACCTCAATCGTCCTGCTGGCGGAACGCCATCGTAGGGCGGCCGATTCCCGCAGCCATGCGATCAGCCCGCGAGTCGGACCACCGCGTAGCGCTTGAGGTCGGCCTGGCTGGCGGCGCAGTTGGGGCCGACGACCCAGGCCTGCACCTTGGCCGGGTCCCTGTCGGGCAGCACGATGATGACAGCCGGCGCACCTTGGAAGCGGGCGTAATCCACCGCCAGCGGCCGTACGCCGGGCTGGCCGGCCAGTTCGGTGACGCATGCCTGAAGCGCGGCCGGTTGCCGCAGCCGCCCCAGCGCCGCATCGGCGGGAAGGCTGGTGAGGCCGGGTGAGCTCGAACCGTCCGCGGCCCGGCCCCTGGAGTCGGCCGCGGCCGAGGTGGTCACCAGGGCCCGCACGCCGGTCACCAATGTTGTTGCCGAGTAGTTGCGGCCGCTGGCCACCGGGTGGGCCGGTGCGATGGCGCCCGGCGCGCCGGCAGCCTTGCGCCCGGCCGTGGCCGATGAGGTGTGGTTCGTTTCGCCGCTGCGCAGGGCACCGAACCCGACGGCGCCGGCAAGCAGCAGTGCGACACCGGCGGCTACGGCGCCGGCCGGCATCGTGAAGCGGCCGGGACGCCGGTGCCGGTCGGGAAGCGGCAGGACCGTGCCGCTCGCCGCGGGACGCCCACGCGTCGCGCCGCTCGCCGCCGCCTTGCTCGGTGCTGCCCGACGCAAGGCGGTGTCGATCCGGGCCGCGACAGTCGGCGGCATGGGCACGGGCGGCAGGGCGGCCAGCTGGGCCCGCACGACGGCCAGCCGGTCCTCGACCTCGGCGCAGCGGGCACATCCATCGACGTGGGTGCGCAATCCGTCCGACGTCCGCTCGTCGAGCAGGCCTGCTCCGAGATCGGCCAGGGTGTCGACGGCAGGGTGCCCGTCGGTGCTCTGCTCGCTCACGTCGCCTCCTTCCCCGCGCCGGGTGCCTGCCGGGTGTTCGTGGTGCTCGCAGTTCCGACGCCGGGCGGGTCGTCGGGGTTCCGCAAGCCGACGAGCAGGATGGCCAGCCGGGCCCGGCCCCGCGCGCAGCGGCTCTTCACGGTGCCCTCGGCGACGTCGAGGATGACCGCGGTCTCCGCGACGGAGTAGCCCTCCACATCGACCAGCACGATCGCGGTCCGCTGCTCGACCGGCAGCTTCGCCAGGGCCGCCTCGACGACCAGCCCGGTATCGACATCGGCCAGCGCATCGCCAGGGGCGGCCGGCTCGTCGGGCCCGCTGTCGGGCAGGGCAACGGCGGGGCGGCTGGCCCGCCGCCGCACCCGGTCGAGGCAGGCGTTGACGACGATGCGGTGCAACCACGTGGTGACCGCCGAGTCGCCGCGGAAGCCGGCGGCCGCCCGGAACGCCGAGATGCAGGCATCTTGTACGGCGTCGGCCGCTTCGTCAGGATTGCCCAACGTACGCAGGGCGACCGCCCAGAGCCGGTCGCGGTGCCGCTGGATCAATTCGCCGAACGCCTCGTGATCGCCGCCGGCGTGCGCCCGCAGCAGGTCGAGGTCGGAGCGGCCCTGCTCGCCGGCCGTGTCCTCCACGGCCGGCAGCCTAGTCGTCAGCTGAAGTGCACTTCGGCCACGCCGACGCCGTACTGCCCGTTGTGCGGCGGCAGCGTGCTGAACCGGACGACCCAGTAGCGGGCGCTGATCGGCGCGGACAAATGGAACATGACGGTGTTGCCGGACGCGTCCTGGGTGCCGGCCAGGCGGTAGCTCTCGAAGGTCTCGCCCGAGCTGTCGCCGTACATCAACTCGACCCCCGTCGCGCCGGACTCAGCCACGTCGACGGTGACCTGCCGCACGCGCCGGACCGCGCCGAGGTCGAGCAGCACTCCCATGCCCGCGGGCTTGAGGCCGCCGAACTTCGCGTTCTTGTAGTCGTCGGTGCGCCACGACGTGGCCGGATTGCCGTCGTGCGACAGGTCGGCACCCCGCCCCTCCGTGTGATCGGATAGCGGGTTCGGGTCGAGGATGCTCGCGCCGGTCACCGACAGGGGGGTGGTGACCGCTGCCGGCGACGGGGATGCCTTCTGCCGGGGGCTGTCGAAAGCGGGGTAGCCCTTCGGCGCCGGGATGGCACCCAGCGACATGCCCACCAGCAGTCCGGCGACGGCGATCAGGCCCAGGATGCCGATCGGGATGCCAGAGCGCCGCCAAGCCGACCGCGGGCGATCCTCGACAACCTCTTCCACCACCGGCAAGGGCCCGGTATGGGACTTCACCGCGTGACCGCTCAACTCATCGACGAGCCGCGGGGCGTCGAGACCGGAACGCTCGGGCTGTAGCGCACGCATGGCCAGCGACGACAGCTCACCGGGCACGCCGGCCCGCACCTGTCGAGGCTCGCACAACCGGTCGTCGTCGACGGGGGCGTCCGGGACACCGGCGATCGCCCCACCGACGAGCCGGGACGGCCACTTGCCGGTCAGGCAGACGTACAGCAGGGCGCCGAGGCAGCGGACGTCGGCGGTGGAGTCTGTATCGGCATTGGTCCGCAGATCGGTGAGCTTCACGCCACCATCGGTGGTCATCACGACGTTGTCGGGATGCAGGTTGCCGTGCACCAAGCCCTGGCCGTGCAGGGTGGCCACCGCTTCGCTGGCGGCCCGCAGCACCGCGGCCGAGCGGGCGCTGCCCAGCGGGCCTTCGCCCAGTAGCTGGGACAGCGGCCTGCCCTCGACCCACTCGCTCACGACGTATGTGCAGCCATCGACGGCTGCCGCATCGAAGACGCTCGCGATACCGGGGTGGGCGACGCGGCCGTTCGCGACGGCGGAGTTGAGCAGATCGCTGGCGTCCGGGCCGACCGCGTCGAGCACGGTTACCATGACCGATCGAGCCAGCACCTCGTCGAATCCGCGCCAGTGCTGCTCATCCGCCGCATCGGCGGCGCGCCGGTCGAGCGGATCCTGAAGGCGATAGCGCCCGGCGATGAGCGTGCCTTGCGGAGGACTGCAGTCGGCGTCTGTCGCCACGCGCCCTCCCGCCTCGACCGTCACGTTATGTTGCCTACCGGTAAGGGTAGGCGCCCGCCACCGGAGGGCGGCGGCACACCGGGCCAACGGCACCGGCGGGAAGGATCCCAGAACCTCCCGGATCGTGCCACTCACCCGCAAACTCATGCACTGGGACGCACCGCTCCGAGGTAGCCGTTGAGATAGACCGCCTGCACCTTCACAACGTCTCCAGGCTGCGGGGCGGCAATCATCAATCCGCCGCCGATATAGAGCGCGACGTGGTGGATCGTGTCCGGGTCCGCCCGGTTGGTGGCCCAGAACAGCAGATCTCCGGGTGCCAGGTGAGCCAGGTCGACATGCGGGCCCACCGCCCATTGCTCCCGCGAGGTGCGCGGCAGTCTCACCCCGGCCTGGCGGTAGGCCCAGCCCGTCAGCCCGGAGCAGTCGAAGGAATCCGGGCCGGTGGCACCCCACACGTATGGCCGGCCGAGCCGGGTCCGCGCGGCGGCGATCGCGACGCCCGCCGCGGCTGTGGGCGCCGACCCAGGGCCGAGGGCGAGCAGGGAGGCGGCGCCCTGAGCGGCGCTGAGTTGAGCGGCGAATGCCTGGGCGGCAGCGGCCTCGGCGGCCCGGCGGTCGGCGTCGGCTATCCGGCGCACGTTGGCATCCGCGCCGGCTAACAACTGTTGGGTCGAGGTCAGGGCGGCAACGATCCGGTCCGCGGCCGCGGCGGCTCGCTTCCCGAGGGCCACCCGTTCGGTCGTGAGCCGGCGCAGGCGCGCCTCGATGTCGGTTGCCACCTGGGCGGATTGCGCCCCCTCGTTCACCCGGGCACGGTCGTCGCCGACCAGACTCTGCACGGTGTGGATCCGGGCGACGGCGTCACCGAGATCCTTGGCCTCCAGGATGCTGGAGATCAGGCCGGCTCGGCCGCCGGTCATGTAGATGGCCCGGACCCGGTCGTCGGCGATCTGATCGTCCTGAGTCGAGCTGGCGTGGGCCACGTCGAGTTGGCGCTGCGCCAGGGCGTGCTGCGTGACGACGTCGGCCAGCCGAGCCTGCGTCCCGTCGTACTCCTCGGTGGCCACCTCCGCCGTGATCCGCAGGCGGTCGACCTGGCCGCGCAGGGCGGCGGCGCGCTGGGTGGCGCTGGCCAGGCCGGGCGAGGCGACCGCGGGCGCTGCGGGAAGCAGGCTGAACACCACGGCGGCGATGACGGCGGGGATGCCGAGTGTCCCGAGCAGGGCAATCACCGGGCGGCCGGACCGGGAGGTCACGAGACCGCCTGGCCCTTACCGCCGGCGTTGATGATCGCGAACTTCTTCAGTGGGCCGATGTGCCGCAATACGAATGTCGTGGCGGTCTCGCGGACCTTCAGGTGCACCGTGCCGTCGGCTTCGATGACCAGGCTCTTCGGCGGGACCGTGCCCCCGGCCTCCTCGGCGCTGATCTCCGCGCTCACGTACGCCTTCTTCACGTCCTTGCTGACGGCCCATTCCTCGCTGGCTCGCATGGCCGCCTGATCGGCGGCGTCCGCGGCGATCACGTGGATATGAACGATGGAGACGCCGTCGTAGCCCAGGATGCCGACAATCGACAGGGCCAGGACGACCTTCACGAGCCAGCTCATCACGATGTCGCCGGCGTCGGCGGAAGGCGCATGTCTCACACCTCCCGTTTCGGTGCACGGGGCGGCAATCTTGAGCCTGTCCGGCCGCCTAACGGCCGAGCCGGGCCCGCGCGGTGCCCAGCACCTCCCGGACCTCGGCAACATGCAGCCGCAACGCGACGGCCACGAACACCACCCCGCCCAGAACCGATCCGGCGGCCAGCTTGATCGCGGCCGCTGCCGGGCCGTCGGACAACTCGGTGCCCACGCCGGTGGCCACCGCCCAGGCCAGCAGGCCGCCGACCGTCGCGGCGAGCGTCAGCCGGGTGACGGTACGCAGCACCTTGCCCGTGTCGAGCCCACCCAGCCGGCGCGACAGCAGGAACCCCGAGACGACCGCGGCGACGAGATAGGACGCGGTATTGCCCCACATCAGGCCCTCGACCACATTCTTGGGCGGCAGCGTGGCGTACAGCACCAGGTCCACGCCCACCTTGACGGCGACGGCGGCGATGTTGATCAGGGCCGGCGTACGCGTGTCACGCATCGCGTAGAAGGCGAAGATCTGCATCTGGCTCACGGCGAACGGCAGGAGCCCCAGCGCCCCGGCGGCCAGGGTCAGGCCCACGTCGCGCCCGTCGCCGATCGTGCTGCGGCCGTGTGAATACAGCAGGATCCCCAGCGCCGGGCCGAGCGCGATGAATGCCGCCGTGACGGGCAGCAACACGACGGACGACAGCCGGGTGCCCAGCGAGAGATCGCGGGCGACCTCTCGGGGCCGGCCGTCCACCGCGGCTCGGCTCATCCGTGGCAAGAGTGCGGTGATCAGGGATACCGCCACGATGCCGTGCGGGAGCATGAAGAGCAGTTGCGCGTTGACGAGGACGCTTACGCCGGGCACCTCGGGGTGCGCGTCCTCCACCAGCACGGCGAGACGCTGGATCACGATCACGCCCACCTGGCTGATCGCGACGTACGCCAGCATCCAGCCGGCCAACTCGGCCGCCCCGCGGAGCCGGGCGTTTCCGACGTCGAACCGCCAGCGCCAGCGGAAGCCCACCCGGCGCAGCGCCGGCCACAGCGTCGCAGCCTGTAGCACGATGCCCAGGGTGGTGCCGATGCCGAGTACGAGGACCTGCGTCGTCGTGATGTTCTCCGGCGTCAGCGGGCCGTGCGACGGCAGGGCCACGAAGATGCCGCAGGTGGCGATCACCACCAGGTTGTTGACCACCGGCGCCCACATCGGCAGCGCGAAATGCCCGCGGCTGTTGAGGACGGCAGCGAGCGCCGCGCCCACGCCGTAGAAGAAGATCTCCGGCAGCAGCAGCCGGGCCAGCGTGATGGCCAGATCGCGTTGCTGCGGGTGGTGGTCGGCACCGAAGCCCAGCAGGTCGATTAACAGAGGGGCGGCCAGTACGGCGCCGGCGGTGGCGATGGCAAGCGCGACCAGGGTGATGGTGAGCAGCCGCTCGGTGTAGGCGTCACCCCCGTCGGGGTCGCTGCGCTGCGCCTTGACGATCAGGGGCACGAAGACGCTGGTCAGAATCCCGCCGAGGAGCAGCTCGTAGACCATGTTGGGCAGCGTGTTGGCCACGTTGTACGCCGCCGGCACGAGTTGGAAGCCCAGGACGTAGGCCAGCGCCAGGCTGCGCAGGAAGCCGGTGGCCCGGGAGGCCACGGTGCCGATCGCCATGACCCTGCTGGCCTGACCGACGCCGGCCGGGCCGACGCTGTCGGCTGCGCCCGGGGTGACGTCTTCTGTCACTGGCGGCTAGGCCGGTCGCTGCAACAGCGCGGGCACCTTGGCCACCAGCTTGCGCTCGTCGTCGTAGGCCAGCTGGTTGCCGAGCTCCTCGAGCGGCACCCAGGCCACCGCGGCGACCTCGACATCGGCATCGGAGAGATCGCCCTTCTCGGCCAGCAGCAGGTAGTGATGCACCGTCTTGTGAATGCGGCGACCCTCGGCGACGAACCAGAAATCGATCGTGCCCAGCTCGCCGACCACCCGCCCGGTGATGCCGGTCTCCTCGGCCACCTCGCGTACGGCGGTCTGCTCGGCCGTTTCGCCGTCCTCTATGTGGCCCTTGGGCAGCGACCAGAGCAGCCGGCCCCGCCGGTCGACGCGGCCGATGAGCGCACCACTGGCCACTGCTGGGCTGTGCCGCACCACCAGGCCGCCCGCCGAGATCTCCTCCACCCGCTGTAGCCGCTGTCGGCGGCGTTGGGGGTCGGGGCGGCGGGGCATGAATCGACGATAGCTAACCCGCGGTACATCGCCAGCTAGGCTCGTTCGTCGTGGCCGATCCCCTGACCGAGGCGCAGCGCAGCGCGGTCGCCGAACTGCTCCGCGTGTCTCCCGTCGCGGACGACCTGGCCCGCCGGTTTGCCCGGGAGGGTCAGCACCTCTACCTCGTCGGCGGCTCGGTCCGCGACGCTCTGCTCGGCCGGCTGGGCAACGATTTGGACTTCGCGACCGACGCGCGCCCCGAGCAGATCCTGCGCCTGGTCGACGGCTGGGCAGAGGCGATCTGGACCACCGGGATCGGATTCGGCACGGTGGGCGTCCAGCGCACCGGCTGGCGGCTGGAGATCACCACGTACCGTGCGGATGCCTATGACCGGGTGAGCCGCAAGCCGGAGGTCACCTACGGCGATCGGCTGGAAGACGACCTGGCCCGCCGGGACTTCACCGTCAACGCCATGGCGTTGTCGCTGCCGGCCCACGAGTTCGTCGATCCGTACGACGGTCTGACCGACCTCGCGGCGAAGCGACTGCGCACCCCTGGGCGACCCGAGGACTCTCTCGCCGACGATCCGCTGCGGATGCTGCGGGCCGCGCGGTTCGTGTCGCAACTCGGATTCCTTGTCGACGACGGCGTGGTCGCGGCCATGACCGCCATGCGCGAGGAGATCCGGCGCATCTCCGCCGAACGCGTCCGCGACGAGCTGTCCAAGCTGATCTGCGGCACGCACCCGCGTACCGGCCTGAAGCTCCTGGTCACGACCGGCCTCGCCGACGCGATCCTGCCCGAGCTGCCCGCGCTGTGCATGCAGATCGACGAGCACCATCAGCACAAGGACGTCTACGCGCACACCCTCACCGTGTTGGAGCAGGTGATCGATCTCGAGGGCGAGGGCGGCCCCGATCTGGTGCTGCGGCTCGCCGCCCTGCTCCATGACATCGGGAAGCCCGCGACCCGCCGGATGGAGCCTGCCGGTGGCGTCTCCTTCCACCACCACGAGGCGGTCGGGGCGAAGCTGGCCCGCAAGCGGCTCGCCGCGCTGCGCTACCCCGGCGACGTCATCGAGCAGGTGTCGAAGCTGGTCTTCCTGCACCTGCGGTTCCACGGCTATGGGACCGGTGAGTGGAGAGATTCCGCCGTCCGCCGCTACGTCACCGATGCCGGCGACCTCCTCGACCGGCTGCACAAACTGGTGCGCGCCGACTGTACGACCCGCAACAAGCGCCGCGCCGCCGCACTGGCCCGCTCCTACGACTCCCTCGAGGAGCGGATTGCCGCGCTGCGCGAGCGTGAGGAACTCGACGCGATCCGGCCCGATCTCGACGGCCGGCAGATCATGGAACTGCTGGGAATCGAGCCCGGCCCGAGGGTCGGCAAGGCCTACCGGTATCTGCTGGAGCTACGGATGGAGCACGGGCCACTCGGACCGGAGCGGGCCGAAGCGGAGCTCTTGGCATGGGCCCGCGACAACCTCATACCTTGATCGTGGACCGGGCGTGTGCTCGGGCCCGGGCGCTGCTGCGCCAGGCGTACCCGATGGCGGTCAACGTGTAGCCCACCGCGATGACCACCAGAACGGCGTAGGACTTGCCGTTCGAGGGCAGCGCGATGGCGGCGAAGGCCGCGGCTGACACGAACGCCACGTTGAACAAGATGTCGTAGAAGGAGAAAACCCGGCCGCGGTGGGCGTCGTCGACGGCCGTCTGCACGATCGTGTCCACGGTGATCTTGGCGCCCTGCGAGACTACGCCGAGGAAGAAGGCGGCGATGAGGAACGGCAGGACCCGGTACGGGATCCCGAAGACGATCTCCACGACCGCCGCACCCGCGAACAGCCCGACGATCCAGCGTTCCTGGCCCCACCGCCGGGTGGCGGCCGGTGTGATCACGGCGGCGACGCAGTAGCCCAGCCCGGAGACCACGATCACCGCGGCCAGGCCGGCCAGGCCGGTGTCGGCCGACGATGTCCCGGATGTGAAGTAATTGCGGTAGAGGAGCAGCGTGGCGATCGTCGAGATGCCGTAGAAGAAGCGGTGCGCGGCGATGGCTGCTAGCGCCAGGCCCGCCTCGCGGCGCTGCCAGACATGCCGGCCGCCGTCGATGACGTCGCCGACGACATGACGCAGCGCGTGCCGGGTGGTCGACGCGCCCTCCTGATCCGGACCGAGCAGCCGGCTGTCCATCGTGGTGGCGCACACCGACGACGAGGCGTAGATGGCGGCCGACGTGAGCAGGATCGCCGCGACGCCGATGTTTCCGCTGCCGGCCAGATGCCGTACCCCGTAACCGATTCCGCCGCCGATCACGGCCACCAGCGTGCCCGAGGTGGTGGCCACCGAGTTGCCCACGATGAGCAACTCGTCGCGCACGACGTGCGGCAGCGCCGCGGACAGGGCAGCGAGGAAGAACCGGTTGACCGATAGGACGGCGAGGGCGGCGACGTAGAAGGTAGGCCCGGCCGTACCGAACATCACCAGCATCGCCACGCCGACCACCATCACCGCGCGCACCAGGTTGCCGATCAGCAGGATCCGCTGCCGGCGCCAGCGGTCGATGAAGACGCCGGCAAAGGGGCCGACGATCGAGTACGGCAGCAGCAGGGTGGCGAAGGCCGCAGCCGCCTGGCTGGCGGAGGTCTGTCGTTCGGGAGAGAAGAAAACGTACGAGGCGAGGGCCACCGTAAAGGCACCGTCGGCGGTCTGTGAGGTCAGCCTGGTGGCATACAGCCGGCGGAACTGCCCCTCACGCAGCACGGAGCGCAGATCACCGGCGAAGACCACCTCTTCAGCCTATGGCGCGGTGCCGGAGCCCCCTTCCGTCCGGCCGGCAGGGCACGACCGCCACATGCCGCCTAACCTGGGACCAGTGACCAAGACGCCGACATCCGCCGAGCTGCGCGAGCACCTCGTCGCCTCCCGTATCGCCGGTGACGTCGCCACACCCCGGCAGGCCAACCTCGAGAACATGCTCCGGATGAGCCGCCGGGAGCCGCTGTACCTCTTCGGCCTGGAGCCCACCGGCCGCTGGTCCTACGAAGACGTCCTCGCCCTGATGGCGCAGCGTTGTGGCGTGTCGCCCGATCCGGCCTACGCCAGCGGCGTCGACACGATCGACCCGGACCTCACCATCGAGCGGCTCGACGCGATGGCCGAACGCATCGGGCAGGCGGCGCAGCGCCAGGAGCGGGTGCTCGTCTGCACCGGCCACCCGCACGGCCTGCGCCCGGTGCACACCGCCATCGCCGATGCCCTACGCACCGCGGGTTGCCGCCTGCTGACCCCCGCCGAGGGCTGGCGACACCCGGAGGGCACGCCGTACCTCAGCGACGGTCACCGGCTCCGGTACTTCGACGGTGTCGGCCTGCTGGCGGGCAGGCTGCACCCGCACCACACGCACTCGCCCGAACCGATGCGCGCGATCCTGGCCGAGCTCTCCGCAACGGGCGAGCCGTTTCCCGACCTCGTCGTCGCCGACCACGGCTGGGCGGGTGCGGCCGGTCAGGCCGGGATCGACTCCGTCGGTTTTGCCGACTGCAACGACCCCGCGCTGTTCGTCGGCGAGGCCGAGGGAAAGGTGCTCGTCAGCGTGCCGCTCGACGACAACGTCTCACCGCACCTGTACGACCCGATGATCGCGTACTTGCTCGCGCCCGCCCCCCCGGCGTCTCCGACCCGCAATTTCCGGGAAAACGCGGATAATCCGCCGCTCATAACGACGATTTCCCGGAAATTGCGGTCAAGGTGTGGGCGGGTGACCAGGCGCTAGCGCGGGACCTCGCCCCGGATGAACTTCTCCACGGCTTCGCGGGCCTCGTCGTCGCTGTACTGCTCCGGCGGCGACTTCATGAAGTACGACGATGCTGAGAGCAGCGGGCCGCCGATGCCACGATCCTTCGCGATCTTGGCCGAGCGGATCGCGTCGATGATGACGCCGGCGGAGTTCGGGGAGTCCCAGACCTCGAGCTTGTACTCCAGGTTCAGTGGCACGTCACCGAATGCGCGGCCCTCGAGCCGGACGTAGGCCCACTTGCGGTCGTCGAGCCACGGCACGTAGTCCGACGGGCCGATGTGGACGTTGCCCTTGCCCATGTCACGATCGATCTGGGAGGTGACCGACTGGGTCTTGGAGATCTTCTTCGACTCGAGACGGTCGCGCTCGAGCATGTTCATGAAGTCCATGTTGCCGCCGACGTTGAGCTGCATCGTGCGGTCGAGCTGCACGCCGCGGTCCTCGAACAGCCGGGCCAGCACCCGGTGCGTGATCGTCGCGCCGACCTGTGACTTGATGTCGTCGCCCACGATCGGCACGCCCGCGTCGGTGAACTTCTGCGCCCACTCGGGCGTACCGGCGATGAACACCGGCAGTGCGTTGACGAACGCGACGTCGGCGTCGATGGCGCACTGGGCGTAGAACTTCGCCGCGTCCTCGGAGCCGACCGGCAGGTAGCAGACCAGCACATCGGCCTCGACCTCGCGCAGCGCGGCAACGACATCGGCCGGCTGCTCGTCGCTCTCTTCGACCATCTGGCGGTAGTACTTGCCCAGCCCGTCAAGGGTGTGTCCCCGCCGAACCGTCAGATTGAGCGGCGGCACGTCGGCGATCTTGATCGTGTTGTTCTCGCTGGCGGTGATCGCTTCGGACAGGTCGCGACCGACCTTCTTGGCGTCAACATCGAAAGCGGCGACGAACTCGATGTCGCTGATGTGGTACGGCCCGAACTGCACGTGCATCAGACCGGGCACGCGTGCGTCCTTGTCGGCGTTGCGGTAGTACTCGACGCCTTGGACGAGCGAAGCGGCGCAGTTGCCTACACCGACGATGGCTACGCGTACGGAACCCATTTGTGGGTCCTCCTTCTGTTGTTAGACCCTGGGGTCGGGGTTGGTGATGGTCGGGGGCGTGCCGGCCTGCTCGTTGGCGATCAACTCGTTGAGCCAGCGAACCTCGCGGTCGACGGAGTCCAGGCCGTGGCGTTGCAATTCGAGCGTGTAGTTGTCCAGCCGCTCGCGGGTCCGCGACAGCGCGGCCCGCAGCCCCTCGCGGCGTTCCTCGACCCGCCGGCGGCGACCTTCGAGAATCCGCATCCGGACAGCGGCGTCGGTCTGTGCGAAGAAGGCGAAGTGGACGCCGAAGCCCTCGTCCTCGTAGGAGTCGGGATTGACCTCGGCGAGCAACTCACCGAAGCGCTCCTTGCCCTCGGCCGTGAGCTTGTAGACGACCTTGCCCCGCCGGCTCACTCGAGCCTTGGCCTCCGTCTGCGCGGGGTCGGGCGCGTCCTCCCCGATCCAGCCGGCTTCGCGGAGCCGGCGCAGAGTGGGATACAGCGAGCCGTACGAGAATGCCCGGAACATGCCGAGCACGCTGTTGAGCCGCTTGCGCAGCTCGTAGCCGTGCATGGGAGAGTCGTGCAGCAGGCCGAGGATGGCGAATTCAAGCACCCGGCCCACCTCCTCGGACATGCGGTGATGTCGACCAACAGGATGTCGGCTCGATGTATCGTGCCGATACATCCAGCACAGTAGTCAGATCGGTCTTCCCTCGCAAACCACCGCCCTCGTGCCGACGCGCCACCGGGCCCCGGTTCACGTACCCTCGGCGCCATGAGGGACCGCCGGTCGGGCGTCGACTACGCGCTGCAGCGCCGCGCGCTGCTCGCCGACCTCTACGCCGGTCGAGTCAGCGCCATCGAGGTCTGCGATGCCACGCCGTACCTCCAGCGGGCCGCCAAATACCATGGTGAGCGCACCGAGACGCCCTGCCCCGTCTGCCGGCGCGAGCCGGTGTGGCACGTCAACTACATCTATGGCGACGAACTGAAGACGGCCGCCGGGCAGGCCCGGGCGACCGCCGAGCTACCCCGGATGGCGATGAACTACAGCGCGTTCCGGGTCTATGTCGTGGAGGTGTGCAGAGGGTGCGGCTGGAACCACTTGACCGAGTCGTACGTCCTCGGTACCGCGGAACGTCCCGTCGACGGCCCCAAGCAGCGCGCGTCCGGGCAGCGCTCCAGGCGTTGACCGCCCGGCGCGGCGCCAGCCAAGTTGGAGATTTCTGGTACGGACCATGCATGGTGGACGGGTGACCGAGCCACCCGCCCAGCCCGGATCTGGGCACCCGACAGCTGGGCACCCGACATCTGGGCACCCGACATCTGGGCACCCGACATCTGGGCACCCGACATCTGGGCAGTCCGGTCCGCGCCCGCCGCGGCGGGCGGTTCCCCGCTCGAAGAAGTCGCGGCGGCGCCGCCGGATCGCCTTTATCGCCGGCGGGCTCTCGCTGTTCATGGTGTTCGGGTTGCTCGGCGTGGTGTACGCGGCGACCAAGGTGCCGCTGCCCGGCCAGGTGCAGACCAATCAGACCTCGACCCTCTTCTACTCCGACGGCCGGACCGTCATGGCGAAGCTCGGCGCTGAGAACCGCACCGATGTGAAGCTCAGCGCGGTGCCCGCCGTCGTGCAACACGCCGTGCTCGCGGCCGAGAACCGCGACTACTACAGCGAGAGCGGCATCTCCCCGCGCGGCATCATCCGATCTTTGTGGGCCGACGTGCGCGGCGAGGAGTTGCAGGGCGGCTCGACGATCACCCAGCAGTACGCGAAGAACGCGTACCTCAATCAGGAACGCACCTTCAAGCGGAAGTTCCGCGAGATCGTCATCGCGATCAAGCTGGACCGGTCGTACTCCAAGAGCCAGATCCTGGAGTGGTACCTCAACACCATCTACTTCGGCCGCGGCGCGTACGGCATAGAGGTGGCCGCGGAGACCTACTTCGGCGTTCCGGCCAGCAGACTCACCCTTGAGCAGGGCGCGGTGCTCGCCTCGAGCATCCGGTCGCCCTCGCGGTACGACCCGGCTGAGCATCCGCAGGCGGCACTCGCCCGTTGGCACTACGTGCTCGACGGCATGGTGGCCAAGAAATGGATCACGGCGGAGCAGGCCGCGGCGGCGAAGTACCCGAAGGCGCGGGCGCAGGGACTGAGCCGTTTCAACGATCTGTCCGGGCCGGCGGGCTACATCGTGCGGCAGGTCGAGAAGGAACTCGAGGCGCAGGGGATCACCGATGCCGTGCTCCGTCGCAGCGGCCTCAAGGTGATCACGACCATCGACCGGCAGGCGGAGATCTCGGCCGTCGCGGCGGTGAACAAGGTCTTCGCCGGTCAGCCCAAGGATCTGCGCCAGGCCTTGGTCGCCATCGAACCCGGCACTGGTCGGATCCGGGCCTACTACGGCGGCAAGATCGGCAACGGGGCGCTCGACTACGCCTCGCACTCGTTCCAGCCCGGCTCCTCCATCAAGCCCTATGTGCTCGCCACCGCGCTGAGCCAGGGCATCAGCCTCAAGTCGCAGTGGGACGGCACGTCGCCACAGCACTTCCCGGACCGCACGGCGCCGGTCTACAACAGTGGCGACGGCCGGGGCGAGCAGTGCGGGCACTGTGACCTGATCCGCTCGACCGTCCTGTCGCTCAACACGGTGTTCTACGCGCTCACCGCCAAGGTCGGCGCGATGAAGGCGGCCAAGCTGGCCGAGGCGGCCGGCATCCGCAAGCTCGCCGGTCAGCCCATCGATACGTTCCTCAAGTCGGGCAAGCTCAGCAACGGCTTCGGCATCGGGCAGTTTGAGATCACGCCGACCGATCAGGCGGCCGGCTTCGCGACATTCGCGGCCGGCGGGATGCACCACGACCCTCACTTCGTGGACAAGGTGATCCGCAACGACAACGGCTCCACGGTCTACCCGACCAAGAGCTCCCCGAGCCGTCGCGCGTTCTCCGCTGACGTGGCGGCCGACGCGACGTACGCGATGGAGCAGGTCATCAAGAGCGGGCACGGCAGCTTCGACCGTCGACTTGCCGACGACAGACCCGCGGCCGCCAAGACGGGCACGGCCGAGGATCCGCATGCCAAGCAGAGCAACGGCAACGGTGGCGGCAACAGCGCGGCCTGGATGTGCGGCTACACCCCGCAACTGGCGGCGGTCGTCTGGGTCGGCCACGACAACCTCAAGACGCCGCTGGTGACGAAGGCCGGCCGGCAGATCTACGGCATCGGCCTGCCCGCGCTCACCTGGCAGGCCTTCATGGATGGTGCCCTCAGGGGCCAGCCGATCCGGGGCTTCGCCCGGCCCGCCTTCCTCGGCAAGCGCGACGTCGGCAACGACACGGCGCCGGCACCCATCCCGGCGCCCGTGCCCGCGCCGAGGAGATCGCCCCCTCCGGCGCCGGCGCCCTCGCCGTCAGGCTCGCCCTCGCCTCAGCCGTCGCCGAGCCCCAAGCCGAGCAAGTCGCCGTGCCCCGCGCCGGTGTGCCCGTAGCAGGTGGGAGAGATGAAAGAGAGCGCCCCCGCGGCGACCGTGCGGCCGACCGCCGACGACCCGGTCGTACGAGGAATGTCGGAGGCGGTGGGCGGCCCGCCGGGGCGGCACGTCTCGGGGCGTGGGCACCCGTTCTGGTCGCCGCTGCGCGTGCTGCTCGCGCTCGCCCTGGTGGTGCTGGCCGCCGCCTGGGTGCAGAAGGCGCCCTGCCGCGATCACGTCTGGGCGCACGAGTACCAGTACACCCACGCGTGCTACACCGACGTCTTCGCGCTCTACTTCGCCGAGGGCCTCGACAAGGGCGAGGTGCCCTACTTCGGCCACGCGGTGGAGTACCCCGTACTCACCGGTGCGGTCATGGGGGTCATCGGCTGGCCGGCCCGGGCGCTCGACCGCACGCACCCGGCGCGGACCTTCTTCGATCTGACCGCGCTGCTGCTGGCTGGCGCCGCCCTGGTGACCGGGTGGGCGCTGGCCCGGCTGCACCGTAGCCGACCGTGGGATGCGGCGATGTTTGCCCTGGCCCCCGCGATGGTGGTGACCGCCTTCGTCAACTGGGACCTGGTCGCGGTCGCGCTGGCCACCGTCGCGCTGCTGGCCTGGGCCCGACGGCGGCTGGTGTGGGCGGGGATCGCTCTGGGCCTGGCGGTGGCCGCCAAGTTCTATCCACTCCTGTTCCTCGGCCCGATGTTTCTGCTGTGCCTACGGGCAGACGTGGCGGGCTTCCGGCTGGCGCGGCCGCGGCTCTCCCGGCTGGCCGCCGCTCGCAGCCTGCGGGCCTTTGTCCTCACCGCCGCAACGGCCTTCTTCACCTGGCTCGCCGTCAACCTGCCGGTGGCCATCTTCGCCCGGGAGTCCTGGTCGCGCTTCTTCGTGCTCAGCCGCGACCGCGGGGCCGACTGGGGCACGTTCTGGTACTGGCTGCAGCACGTGATGAGCCGGCCGCTGGATCATGGTCTCGCCGCCGGCAAGGCACCTGGGCTGCTGAACCTCGGCGTGACGGTGGCCCTGGTCATCGGTTGCATCGGCATCGCTTTGCTGGCACTCCTGGCGCCACGCCGGCCGCGGCTGGGCCAACTGCTGTTCCTGGTTGTCGCCGTCTTCCTGGTCACCGGCAAGGTGTGGTCACAGCAGTACGTGCTCTGGCTGATCCCGCTGGCGGTCCTGGCCCGGCCGCGCTGGGGCGCGTTCCTGGCCTGGCAGGCCTGCGAGTTGGCGTACTTCTTCGCCTTCTACTACGAGCTGACCGGTGCCGCCCGCGGCGCGCCGGTGATCCCGGAGTGGCTCTTCCTCATCGCGGCGGGTCTGCGGGCCGGTGGGCTGTTGATGTTCTGCGGGCTCGTGATCATCGACGTGCTGTGGCCGGCCGGTGATCCGGTCCGGGTCGACGGTGACGACGACCCGGCCGGCGGTGTGCTCAACGGCGCGCCGGATGCCCCGGTGCTCGCCGGCCGAGAGCTGGTGCCCGCAGCCGGCCGAGAGCTCACGGCTAGGGGTCAATGGTGAAGATCCAGTCGCCGCCGGTGACCTGCCGTCGCTCGACCCGCAGGCCGGCGATCGGGCGCTGCTCCGCGCCGCGCCACGGCGAATAGAAGGCGTAACCGGGCAGCAGCACAACACTGCGTACGCCGAGATGCCGCAGGTAGTCGAGCGACGCCTGGTCCGGGAACCCCTTGACCTTCTCTCGGATCACCTCCTGCTGGCGGGGCTGCACGCTCGTACTGCCGTTGATGATCAGCGGCCATTTTTCGGTCGACCAGAACATGACGATGTTGTCGCGGGCGTAGTCGGTCGGCAGGACGAGCGTCGGCGAGGTGGCCGCCAGCACCGCGGGCGGAGCCTTAGGCACCAACGGATGTGGGACATGGCCCACACCCTCGGCCAGCACGAGTGCCGGCAGGACGAGCAGGGAGACCGCGAACATCCGGTGGCGCGGCAGGGCCTCCTGCAGGCGGGTCACGGCGTACGCCGCGAGCAACGCCAGGGCCAGCGTCGTGTAGAGAATCAGCCGGCCAGATGTGCGCACGCTCGACCAGCCCGGGAGATGGGCCTGAATGGGCAGCATCGTGTAGCGCCCACCGGCCAAGGTCGTGCCGAGGCCGAGGATCGCGGTGGCACCCACCACGGCGGCGAGCCAAAGCCGGCGGCGTAGCGGCGCCGCACCGGCCAGTAGACCGGCCAGGGCGAGCGCGAGCAGGAGGAAGCCGGGCAGCAGCGCCATCTCGGGCGGCCAGCTCAGCTGAGCCCGGGCCCCGGCCTGAGCCGATCCCCACAGGGTTGAGGTATCGGGTGCGATGAAGTAGCCCGACGGCGGCGGGGAGAACAGGGCCAGGTCGGCCGGGCCGCGTTTGGCCTCGGGATGGTCGGCGATCACCCGGAGGTACGGCAGGGCGAGCAGCCCGGTCACTAGCGCTAGCGCCAGGCCACCGGCGAGATCGGCGCCGATCAGCCGCCGCGGCAGCCGTGGGCGCCCGGCGACGAGCCAGCCGCCGAGGGCCACCAGCCCGATGAGGAACAACAGGTAGCCGAAGGCCACTCCGAGGGCGAACCCGAGGCTGATCTGCCAGGCAGCGACCAGCCAGCCGGCCAGTGCCCACCCGGGGCGCACCCGTTCGGGCTCGTAGCCGCGGCGGCCGTAGCCGTGCCCCCGCGCCAGCATCGCCAGGGCGAGGGGGATCCCGCCGCTGGAGAGGATGTTGAGGTGGCCGGCGTGGGCCAGTCGCCAGGGCGCGTAGCTGAACGCCGCGGCCGCCACCAGCGACCCGATCGGCCGCGCGCCGAGCTGCCGGGCCAGGAAGTACGCACCGGCGAAGGCCATCGTGTACGCCAGGACGAACAGCACGTGGTAGCTGATCAGCGCGCCCTTCTGACCCCCGCCGAACATCGTCAGCGGCGCGTAACCGAGCAGGGTGTCGTTGAAGGCGTAGGAGTCCGGCAACGGCCAGAACGTGTTGCTCTGGAACAGCCGCGTCGGCTGGGAGATGAGGGCATGACCGCCCCAGGAGGCGATCCAGGCCTCGACCACCGGGTCGGCCAGGTCGCCGGGGACCGTGCTGGCCGGGTGCACCAGGGCGGGCCAGGTCATCAGGACCGCGAGAGCGGTGCTGCCGGCCCCGACGAGGGCGGCCTCGCGGCGCACGGAGGCCACCCGTCAGGCCGATAGGTGCGAGCGGAGGTAAGCGATGTCGGCGCCCTGGCCGGCGGCGTCGCCGGGTGTCTCGACGATCACCGGCGCTTTGGCTGCGGCGACGATCGCCACGATCGCGTCGGGATCGATCTGGCCGGTGCCGAAGTTGGCGTGCCGGTCGGCCCCCGAGCCGAAGCTGTCACGCGAGTCGTTGGCGTGCACGAGGTCGATCCGCCCGGTGATGGCCTCGACCCGGCCGACCAGGCCGGCCAGGTCTTCGCCGCCGGCATGGAAGTGACAGGTGTCGAGGCAGAAGCCCGGGCCGTAGTCGCCGATGACATCCCAGAGCCGGGCCAGCCGGTCGAGGCGTCGGGCCATGGCGTTATCGCCGCCTGCGGTGTTCTCGATCAGGATGGGCAGCGGGAACTCGGCCCGCTCGAAGGTCTTGCGCCAGTTGTCGTAGCCCACCTCGGGATCCTCCCCCTTGCCAAGATGACCACCGTGAACGATGAGCCCCCGCGCGCCGATGGCCGCCGCGGCCGACGCCTGCTGGTCGAGCATCTTGCGGCTCGGGATGCGGATGCGGTTGTTGGTCGTGGCGACGTTGATGACGTACGGGGCATGAACGTACAGACCCACTGAAGCCTCACGTAGAGTGACGACATCCTCTCTGGGTGACACTTCTTTGGGCCAGGCTTGCGGATCGCCCAGGAAGAACTGAACGATGTCGGCGGAGCGTGCGGAGGCCTCATAAATCGGATTTTCTTGGTCTACGTGCGCCCCTATTGACACAACCACCGCCATACGCGCTAGCCTACGTCCCGTCACCGACGGTTCTGGCCATCGTTGTCCATGCTGAGTTGACCGCTGCTGAGAGATACGGGGTACGCAGACATCATGACCTTCGCACTTTCCAAGCACGCCAAGAGGGCGGCAACTCTGCTCGTAGGGGCGTTCGTCGCACTGACCGGGATGCTGATGATCTCGCCGGTGGCCGGTGACGCCTCCACCGTCTACAGCGTCGCCTTCGGCTCGCTCGGCCCGGACAAGCCCCGCGATCTGATCAACGTGCACAAGGGCGACGTCATCGTCTTCAAGAACGCCCTTCCCCTGATCCCGCTGACCGGCATCGTCGCGCCGGTCAAGGTCGTGATGGACGGCCAGACCTTCAACGTCACTGGTGCCTCGGTCTCCCGGATGATCACCAGGTCCACCAGCTACACCGGCACCTACTCCGTCCTCGGGCTGATCCCGCTCACCAGCTCGTCCGGCCAGGTCAACATGGCCAAGGCCGCACCGGCCCCGCCGCCCCCGCCGCCGAACAACCCGCCCCCGCCGCCGGTGACCAAACCGCCGCCGCCGGTGGTCCACAACCCGCCCCCGCCGGTCACCCCGCCCGGGCCGGGAGTTCCGGCCCAGCCGGGCACCACCGTCGGTCAGCCCCTCGTGCCCGCGGGTGACCCAGGATTCGTGCCGCGGACCGCTGACAACAGCCTGCTCCCGGTCGGCAAGGCGGCCGACGCCGCCAAGTCCGGCGCGCTGAGCGCCGACTCTGCCACCCAGGTGGTCCGCAACAAGGTCGCCGGCCCATCGTTCGCCGAGTCGCTCAAGGGCCGCCTGTTGGGCGACTCCTCATCCACGGCCTTCGGCCTGGTCGCCATGGCCGGCCTGGTGCTGCTGCTTGGCGTCGGCACCGCCCTGGTGCGCACACTGGTCGGCGGCCGGCTAGGCGTCGTAACGGCCTGACCCTTAACGGCCTGGCGGCTCGTCGACACAGAAGTACGAAACAGCGGCCCGACGGCGGCTGCTGTGCATTGGGAGTTGGCCCTAACGTGTGCGTAGTTCAGAGAGCTACGCGGGGTACGAAACCGCTCGGCTAGTCCCTCCAGATATCACGTGGGTGAGCGTCTCCAGCCGCCCAGCGAGGCCCGGTAGGGCGGGGGCGACTCCCTGGGTCGCCAGCGCGGGAAACGCCTGGCTATTGTCAGACGATGCGGGCCGACATTGTGATCTTCGACGGGTTCGACGAGCTCGATGCCATTGCGCCGTACGAGGTTTTCCGTCACGCGGCGAAGCTCGGCGCGGACATCGAGGTGGTCCTCGTGACGCTCGACGACCAGGACGAGGTCGTCGCCTCGGGTGGTCTCCGCGTCCGCCCGCACGCCGCGCTCGGCGATGCGCCCGACTTGGTGCTCCTCCCGGGCGGCGGATGGAACGACCGGGCCGCCCAGGGTGCCCGGGCCGAGACCGAGCGCGGAGAGCTTCCCCGGCTCATCCGGCGCCTGCACGAGGGCGGCACGACCGTCGCGACCGTCTGCACGGGGGCCATGATCGCTGCGGCCGCCGGGCTGACCCGCGGGCGGCCTGCGACGACCCACCACACGGCGCTGAGCGATCTGCGCGACAGCGGCGCCGACGTGATCAACGCGCGCGTCGTCGACGATGGCGATCTCGTCACGGCTGGCGGCGTCACGTCCGGAATCGACCTCGCGCTCTGGTTGGTCGAGCGGGAGTGCGGCGCCGAGATCGCGAACGCCGTCGCCCATGAGATGGAGTACGAACGCAGCGCGGCGATCTGGCGCCACCCGAGCGACGAACCGCAGGACACCGCGCCACCCCCGCGCTGATCAAGGAGTTGACGTCGCCTGAACCGGACATTTGGTGACGGCTGACGACGTGAACTCCTTGATCACGCAGATCATGCCGGCACGGTTCGGTCGGGCTGTTGTGGGATTGGGAGCAAGGCGCCCCGGGCTGTTAGAGTTCGCGGGTTCCCGCTGGTCCGAACGCGGCGAGCATTCCTCCTGCTACGGAGAGTCCGTAGCCGCTTAGTCCACAGGGGGCGAAGTAGACCTTGCGTCACTATGAACTCATGGTGATCCTCGATCCAGACCTCGAGGAACGCACCATCCAACCCTCTCTCGACCAGTTCCTCGGTGTCGTCCGTCAGGGTGGCGGCCGGGTGGAGAAGCTTGACGTCTGGGGGCGTCGCCGGCTGGCATTCGAGATAAACAAGAAGGTCGAGGGCATCTACGCCATCGTCGACCTGCAGGCCGAGCCCGAGGCCGTGCAAGAGCTGGACCGCCAGTTGAATCTCAACGAATCGGTCCTGCGTACCAAGGTCATCCGGCCCGACCAGCGCTAGCCCGGCATCCGAGGAGACCACTCATGGCAGGCGAGACAATCATCACGGTCGTCGGCAACCTCACTGCCGACCCGGAGTTGCGCTTCACCCCGAGCGGGGCGGCAGTGGCCAACTTCACGGTCGCGTCGACGCCGCGCACCCTGGACAAGAGCACCAACGAGTGGAAAGACGGCGAGGCGCTCTTCCTTCGCTGCTCCGTCTGGCGGCAGGCCGCCGAGAACGTCGCCGAGTCACTCCAGCGCGGTATGCGCGTCGTGGTTCAGGGCCGGCTAAAGCAGCGTTCGTACGAGACGAAGGAAGGCGAGAAGCGCACGGTCGTCGAGCTCGATGTCGACGAGGTCGGTCCCTCGCTGAAGTACGCCACGGCCAAGGTCAACAAGACCACTCGTGGCGGTGGCAGCGGCGGCGGCTTCGGCTCCTCGGGCGGCGGCGGCGGTGGCGGCGGCGGCCAGGCCGAGGACCCGTGGGCCAGTGCCGCCCCCTCGACGGGCTCGGGCTCCGGCTCCGGTAGCGGCAGCGGCAGCGGATTCTCCGACGAGCCTCCTTTCTAGACAAGGAAGTCCATGGTCAAGCCACCAGTACGAAAGTTGAAGAAGAAGGTCTGCGTCTTCTGCAAGGACCGGACCGGGTACATCGACTACAAGGACACCGCCTTGCTGCGCCGCTACATCTCCGACCGGGGCAAGATCCGCGCCCGCCGGGTCAGTGGCAACTGCAGCCAGCACCAGCGCGACATCGCCATCGCGATCAAGAACAGCCGCGAGATGGCGCTGCTGCCCTACAGCAGCACCGGCCGGTAGGGGGCGCTGTGAAGATCATCCTCACCCAAGAGGTCAGCGGCCTCGGTGGGCCGGGCGACGTTGTCGAGGTCAAGGACGGCTACGGCCGCAACTACCTGCTTCCGCAGAGCCTGGCCATGCGCTGGACCAAGGGCGGCGAGAAGCAGGTCGCCACGATCAAGCGGGCGCGCGACGTCCGCGACGTTCACGACCTCGACCACGCCAAGGCGATCAAGGACCGGCTTGAGGCCCTCAGCGTCACCCTGCCTACCCGGGCAGGTGCGGGTGGGCGGCTCTTCGGCTCGGTGACCGCCGCCGACGTGGCGGCCGCCGTGAAGAAGGTGGGCGGCCCCGACATCGACCGGCGCCGGATCGAACTGCCCGGCCACATCAAGACCACCGGCACGCACGATGTCACCGTCAAGGTGCACCCAGAGATCAGCGCGACCGTGACCGTGGAGGTCGTGCCCGCCTGAGGGCGGGTGCCCATCGTCGGGCCGGCGTTCGTCACAAGATCCAGGGCGGGTTGGTGCTGGTGACAACAGCACTTAGTTGCCCTGGATCTTCGCCGTGCCGGTCGGGCGCCTCTCGGGGTCGAATCGCTCAGTGTCACTCGGCGATGACGTGCCGTGATGTCCCGGTTGGGATGAGATGCGCCCAAGAACCTGCTGTGCACATCTGGTGGACTGACAAGCCGCAGGTCACACCGCGTGGCGCAGCGTCCATTCCAACGTGTGCACAGGTCTGTACACAGCCTGTGCACACTCCGTAAGGCGCGGCGTCCACAATACGTCCCCAACTGAGCGCACAGGCGTCTTTGAGTGCGGCGCCGCCGAGCCCCTAGCCTCCTGCTAGGGCCCGCGCCCCCGTGAGAAAAGTGTCGTAGGTGGGTGGCAGGCATGAGCGAGCGGGTTGGCGAAAGGGGGACGCATGGCGGTCAGCGATGACATCAGGCCGCTTGCCGCCGCCCCAGAGTTCGAGCGTCAGCCACCGCAGGACCTCGCGGCCGAGCAATCCGTGCTGGGCGGGATGCTGCTGAGCAAGGACGCGATCGCCGACGTCGTCGAGGTGCTGCGCTCGGGTGACTTCTACCGGCCGGCCCATCAGCTGGTCTACGACATCATCCTCGACCTCTACGGGCGCGGTGAGCCGGCCGACCCGGTCACCGTCGCCGCTGATCTGACCAAGCGGGGCCAGCTCGGCCGGGCCGGCGGTGCGCCCTACCTGCACACGCTGATCTCCAGCGTGCCGACCGCGGCCAACGCCGGCTACTACGCGCGGATCGTCGCCGAGCAGGCGATCCTGCGGCGTCTGGTCGAGGCCGGCACGCGGATCGTCCAGCTGGGTTACGGCAGCGCCAGCGGCACCGGTCTCGACGTCGACGAGGTCGTCGATCGCGCCCAACAGGCCGTCTATGACGTCACCGAGCGGCGGACCAGCGAGGATTACGTAATCCTCGAGCAGCTCCTGCAGCCGGCGCTCGACGAGATCGAGTCCATCGGCAACCGCGGTGGGCTGATGACCGGCGTGCCGACCGGGTTCGCCGATCTCGACAGCCTGCTCAACGGCCTGCATCCCGGACAGCTGATCGTCGTCGCCGCCCGACCCGCCGTCGGCAAGTCCTGCCTCGCCCTCGACTTCGCCCGCTCGTGCTCCATCAAGCACGGCATGGCGTCGTGCATCTTCTCGCTAGAGATGAGCAAATCCGAGATCACCATGCGGCTGCTTTCAGCCGAGGCCAAGGTCCCGCTGCACCACATGCGCTCCGGCACCATGGGCGACGACGACTGGGCCCGCATGGCCCGGCGCATGGGCGAGATCGCCAGCGCCCCGCTGTTCATCGACGACTCGCCCAACATGACGATGATGGAGATCAGGGCCAAGGCACGCCGGCTCAGGCAGCGCCACGAGCTGCGCCTGATCGTCGTCGACTACCTCCAGCTGATGACATCGCCGAAGCGCACCGAGAGCCGCCAGCAAGAGGTCTCCGAGCTTTCCC
>JBBPZR010000072.1:0-5137 GCA_038276285.1 Mycobacteriales bacterium
GACCCGGTGCGGCCGATGTCGAGCAGGCCTCGGTATGCCTCGGCGAGACGGTCGTGGTCGTGCCGGAATGTGCCGTCGTCAGCCGCAACCGGTGCGAGCACCAGCCGCCCCCCCAACGATTCTGCCGCACGTGACAACTCATCGTCGCCGGAACCCATGTCCTCGTCGGCCAGCACGACGTCGATCCGCAGATCGGGTGCGTGCTTGGCCAGCACTTCGAGGTGCGCCGCGGGCGAGAAACCCTCTGTCTCGCCCGGCTGCGGCCCCAGGTTGAGCGCAACGACCCGTCGCGCCGGCGTCTCGACAAGAGCCGTGCGCAGATCGGGCACCAACAGATGCGGCAGCACGCTGGTGAACCACGATCCCGGGCCGAACACGACCCAGTCGGCCGCGCGGACCGCCTCGACAGCCGCACCGCACGCCGGCGGTTCGGCCGGGACGAGGTGCACCGATAGGACACGTTCCGTGGTAGTGGCGACCGCGACCTGGCCGCGGATCCGACGGGTGGGATACCGGTCGTCCGCGTCCACGCCGGCCACGTCGGCGACGATCTCCAGTGGTACGGGGGACATCGGCAGCACCCGGCCGACCGCCCCCAGCAGCCGCCCGACGTAGTCCAGGGCGGCCACCGGGTCACCGAGGAGCTCCGCCAGGCCGGCGAGGATGAGATTGCCCACGGGATGTCCGGCGAGGGCGCCGTAGCCGCCGAAGCGATGCTGCAACAACTCGGCCCACGTGCGCGACGGGCCGTCCTTGGCCGCGAGAGCGGCCAGCGCCATCCGCAGGTCACCCGGCGGAAGGGCACCCAACTCGGCGCGCAGCCGCCCGCTGGATCCACCGTCGTCGGCGACCGTGACCACAGCCGTGAGGTGTGGTGTGACCTGACGCAGAGCCGAGAGCGACGCGTGCAGCCCATGACCACCTCCGAGGGCGACGACCCGTGGTCGGCTCGGCACGGTCACTCGTGGCCCAGGTCACGGTGGGAGACGCGCACCGACACGCCCTGGCCGGCCATCCGGCGGCCGATTTCCTCGGCAATGGCGACGCTGCGGTGCTTGCCGCCGGTGCACCCGATGGCCGCGGTCAGATAGCGCTTGCCCTCGCGCTCGTAGCCGGGGACCAGGGTCTGCAGCAGGCCGGCATAGGAAACGAGAAAAGCGTCGGCGCCGGGCTGGCCGATCACGAATTCGCTCACCTCGGGGTCGCGCCCGGTCTGCTCGCGCAGGCCGGGCACCCAGTGCGGGTTAGGCAAGAAACGTACGTCCATCACGAGGTCGGCATCGCCGGGCAGGCCGTACTTGTAGCCGAATGACAGGAGCGTGACGACCAGCCCGGCCTCGTGCTCGCCGCGAAACAGTGTCTCCACCCGGGAACGCAACTGGTTGACGTTGAGGTCACTCGTGTCGATCACCAGGTCGGCTTCGCCCCGGGCCGCGTTGACCAGGGCGCGCTCGGCGGCGATGCCATCGGTGAGCCGGCCGTCGCCCTGCAACGGGTGGCGCCGTCGGGCACTGTCGTAGCGCCGGATCAGCGACTCGTCGGAAGCTTCGAGGAAGATGACCCGCGGCCGGTAGCCCTGGTCGCGCAGGTGCTGCACCGTGCCGACCAGGTCGGAGGAGAAGCCGCGGCTGCGGATGTCGAGGGTCAGGGCCATCCGGCGGGCGGCACCGTCCGAGCGCTGAGCCAGGTCGACCATCGACTCCACGAACGACTGCGGCAGGTTGTCGACGACGTAGTATCCGACGTCCTCCAGGGCCAGTGCGACCGTGCTCCGGCCGGCGCCGGACAGGCCCGTGACGATGACCAGGTCGATGGCCTTGGCGGCGTCGGTCACGCGTCGCCGTCAACGATCTCACCGGTCACGGCATCGACGGCGGGTACCGCTTCGGCACCCGCCGCCGCGACGGCCATAACGATCGACTCGGCGGTGCGCCGGCCGATCCCCGGGACCGCCATCACGGCGTCGACATCAGCCGCCCGCAACCGCTTCAAAGAACCGAAGTGCCGCAGCAGCGCCTTGCGCCGGGTCTCCCCCAGCCCGGGCACGCCGTCCAGGGTGGACTCCACCATCGATTTCGAGCGTCGCTGCCGGTGGAATGCGATGGCGAAGCGATGAGCCTCATCCCGCACGCGCTGCAGGAGATAGAGCCCCTCGCTCGTACGCGGCAGGATCACCGGAACGGCCTCGTCGGGCAGCCAGACCTCTTCCAACCGCTTGGCCAGCCCGCACAATGCGACATCGACGATGCCCAGCTCATCGAGCACCCGGCGGGCCGCGTTGACCTGCGGCAGCCCGCCGTCCACGACGACGAGGTTGGGCGGGTACGCGAATCGGCGGGGGCGGCCGGTCGTCGGATCGATGCCCGGTGTCGGATCGGCGGCGTCCGGCCGCTCGGTGAGGTAGCGCAGGAACCGCCGGCGCAGCACCTCGGCCATCGCCGCCGTGTCATCGGCTGCTTCCCGCACGTTGAACCGGCGGTACTCGCTCTTGCGCGGCAGCCCATCCTCGAAGACCACCATGCTCGCGACCACGTTGGTGCCCTGCACGTGCGACACGTCGTAGCACTCGATGCGCAACGGCGCCTCGTCGAGGCGTAGCGCCTCCTGTATCTCGGCCAGCGCGAGGGAGCGGGCGGTGAGGTCGCTGGCCCGGCGCAGCTTGTGCCGGGCGAAGGCCTCGGCGGCATTGCGCCGTACGGTCTCCATGAGCGCCCGCTTGTCACCGCGCTGGGGCACCCGGAAGTCGACCCGCGTGCCACGCAGCTCACCCAGCCAGGTGGTCAGGGCGTCGGCGTTCGCGGGCCGCGCGGGCACCAGCACCTCGCGCGGCACCTCCTCGCCGCCATCGCCGTAGACCTGCACGAGGAACTGCTCGACCAGCCCTGCCGTGTCGACGTCCTCCACCTTGTCGACCACCCAGCCACGCTCACCGCGGACCCGGCCGCCCCGGACGTGGAACACCTTGACCGCCGCTTCCAGCCCATCCTCGGCGAAGGCCACCACATCGGCGTCTGTCCCGTCACCGAACACGACGGCCTGCTTCTCCATCGCCCGGCGAAGAGCACCGGTGTCGTCACGAAGCCGGGCCGCCTTCTCGTACTCCTGGTTGGCGGCGGCGACCTGCATGTCCTTCTCCATGCGGCGCAGCATCTGATCCGTACGCCCGGCCATGAACTCGCAGAAGTCGTCGACGATCTGCCGGTGCTCCTCGGCCGAGACCCGGCCGACGCAGGGAGCCGAGCATTTGTCGATGTAGCCCAGCAGACATGGCCGGCCCACCTGGCCGGCCCGCTTGAAGACCCCGGCGCTACACGTGCGGGCCGGGAACACGCGCAGCAGCAGGTCGAGCGTCTCCCGGATCGCCCAGGCATGCGCGTACGGCCCGAAGTATCGAACGCCTTTCTTCCTCGGCCCGCGCATCACCTGCAGGCGGGGGTAGTCCTCGTAGAGGGTCACGGCCAGCGACGGATAGCTCTTGTCGTCGCGATAGCGCACGTTGAAGCGGGGATCGAACTCCTTGATCCAGGAGTACTCGAGCTGCAGAGCCTCGACCTCGGTGGACACGACGGTCCACTCCACCGCGGCCGCCGTCGTGACCATCTGCCGGGTGCGCGGATGCAGCCCGGCCAGATCGGAGAAGTACGACGACAGCCTGCCCCGCAGCGACTTGGCCTTGCCGACGTAGATGACCCGGCCGCGTGCGTCGCGGAACTTGTAGACCCCTGGAAGGTCAGGGATGGTGCCCGGCGCCGGGCGGTACGTCGACGGGTCGGGCACACAACGAGCGTACGCGGTGCGGTCGAACAGATGAGCGCGCCGAATTGTCCCTGGCCCGCTGGGATGGCAACCTGAACCGTGAGCGGGCTTTCAGATGGGAGCGTCGCGACCACGGGAGGGGTCCGTGCGAGACCGGGTGACGGCGGAAGTGGTGGTCGCCGACCGGCACCTGTCGGGTCGCGGCCGGATCACCCTCCTGCGACTGAACTGGTCGACTGAGGATCCCCTCGCCGTGCACCTGCAGCTGAGCGCCACGCCGGATCATCCCTCCCTCCCACGGGGCACCTGGGTGGTGCTGCGCGACTTCCTGCGGTACGGGCTGGAGGAGCCGACCGGCGATGGTGAGGTACGCATCCGGCCGCATGCCGTCCGCGACCGGATCCGGCTCGACCTGTCGCGAGACTGCGGGTCCTACTGGGTGACGGTGCCGGCCGCTGTGGTCCGCAGCTTTCTCGACGCCACCGAGTCGCTGGTGCCCACCGGCGAAGAGCGCAACGACGAAGCTCTCGATGCGCTGATCGACCGGCTGCTCGCCGACAACTCATGAAGGCGGATGCACAGACGGAAGCCGCGTTGCTCGGCATCCTCAACAGCTTCTGCTCCGCATTCGCGGCGCGGGACGCTGACGGAGTGATGCGGCTCATCGCGCCGGATCCGGACGTGGTGATGGTTACGTCTGAGGAGTCGCTCCTGCGCGGCCCCGACGAGGTGCGGGCGTTCGTACACGGCTACGTTCGGGGCACCACCACGTACTCCTGGAGATGGGACCGCCTGGCCCTCTCCGTCTCCGCCGCCGTGGCGGTGGGATGGCTCCTGGCAGAGGGAACGGAGACTGCGGCAACCCAAGCCGGTGAGGAAGAGCACCCGTACCGGATGACCATGGTTTGCGAGAAGCGCGACGGCCGCTGGCTCTTGGTGCAGGTCCACGGCTCCTCTCCACACCACGGATAGCTCCTCACGAAGCAGGCGGGGCGCGATCTAGCGGCTGGCGCCGGTCGCCGCTGTGCGGGGCTTGTCCGCGGCGCCATGCGGTTGGGCCGGTCGGCGAGGACCCGGCGCAGGAACTACCCGGTGTAGTTTCGCCCGCTGGGCCTCGCCGCCAGACAGTGTCGGAGCCGGCTGACCGAGCCGGACGTAGCCGAGGCCGACGTCGACCAGTGTCGTCAAGTGACGGCGGATCGGGGGCACCGCGTCGAAGAACTCGGCCGCCTCCTCGATCGGCATGTCGAGGACCTCGGCGATGGTCTTGCCCTTGAAGTGCACCTCGAGGGTCTCGCGGTTGTAGCGAGCCCCCGCGCAGACCTCGCACGGGACGTAGACGTCCGGCAGGAAGTTCATCTCGATCTTGATCGTGCCGTCA
>JBBPZR010000073.1:0-3998 GCA_038276285.1 Mycobacteriales bacterium
CGTCCGCTATCCGAAAGCTGCGTAACTATGCCAAGAAGATCATCGGTAAGCCGTGTGCGGGAAAACCGCACGCACGGTTTGAAAGGGGGATGGGGAAACAGGGCCGCAACGCGGCTCCTGCGCCCCTGACCACCAATGTCCCGAGCCGAGGCGGTGATCGATCTCGACGCGATCCGCGACAACGTCGCCCGACTCCAGGAGCGAGCGCCGACGGCCGCCGTGATGGCAGTCGTCAAGGCCGACGGATACGGCCACGGCCTGCTGCCCAGTGCCCGCGCGGCACTCGCCGGTGGAGCCGGCTGGTTGGGCGTGTGCGCGCTGGAGGAGGCGCTGGCCCTGCGCGCGGCCGGCCTCACCGTGCCGGTGCTGTCCTGGATCAACGTCCCCGGTGAGCCGCTGCACGACGCGGTCACGGCCGATGTCGACCTGTCCGTCTCCTCGCTGTGGGGGCTGGAGGAGGCAGTCGCCGCTGCTCATCGGGCCGATCGGGTCGCCCGGGTGCACCTCAAGGTCGACACCGGCCTGTCCCGCAACGGCGCGACGGCGGCCGACTGGCCCGACCTCACGACCGCGGCAGTCAAGGCGGAAGCATCGGGCGAGGTGGCGGTGGTCGGTGTCTGGAGCCACTTCGCCTATGCCGACGATCCCGGCCATCCCACGATCGCGCGCCAGGTCGCCCGCTTCGGCGAGGCCGTGGCCGTGGCCGAGCAGGCGGGCCTGCGGCCACACATCCGCCACCTGGCCAACTCCGCCGCCACGCTGACCCTGCCCGCGGCGCATTTCGATCTGGTCCGTCCAGGGATCGCGGTGTTCGGGCTCTCACCGGTGCCGCGCGTGTCGACCTACGGCCTGCGCCCCGCGATGACGCTGCGGGCCCGGGTCGCCCTCGCCAAGGAGGTTCCCGCCGGCAGCGGCGTGTCGTACGGGCACCGCTACACGACGACCGAGCGCTCCCGGCTGGCGCTGATCCCGCTGGGCTACGCCGACGGGGTGCCGCGCGCCGCGACCAACACCGCCGAGGTGTGGCTGGCCGGTCGGCGGCGACGGATCAGCGGCACGGTGTGCATGGACCAGTTCGTCGTCGACGTCGGAGCCGACCCGGTCGCAGCAGGTGACGAGGTAGTGCTCTTCGGCCCCGGTGACGACGGTGAGCCGACGGCCTACGACTGGGCCGACGCCCTGGACACCATCTCCTACGAGATCGTCAGCCGGATCGGTGCGCGGGTGCCGCGCAGGTACGTCGGAGCGGGCGAATGAGCCGGCGGCGGCGGGCGGGTCTGGTCGGGACGATCATGGGCGTTGCCGCGACCGGGATCGCGGCCGGCGTGGCCGCCGAGCGGATCGCGGTGGGGCGGGCCCGGTTCGGCCCCGACCTGGCCGCGGACGAGCCGTTCGGGCTGCTGGTCGCGGACTCGGAGCCGCCCGTGACCACTGTGGACGGCGTCGACCTGCACGTCGAGGTGGTCGGCCGACCCGGCGAGGACCTCACCGTGATTTTCGTGCACGGCTACTGCCTCGACATGGGCACCTGGCACTTCCAGCGCCGGGGCCTGGCCGACCTGCGGCGCCCGCGACTGAAGATGGTGTTCTACGACCAGCGCGGCCACGGCCGCTCGGGCCGCGGGGAGCCGCCGGGCTACACGATCGAGCAGCTCGGCCGCGACCTCGAAAGCGTCATCGAGGCGGTCGCCCCCAGCGGGCCACTAGTCCTCTGTGGACACTCGATGGGCGGGATGAGCGTGATGGCACTCGCCGAGCAACGCCGCGACCTGTTTGCCGACCGAGTGGTCGGGGTTGCCCTCATCTCATCGTCGGCCGGTGACCTCGATACCGTGTCCTTCGGCATGCCCAGCGTGGTCAACGCCCTCCGCAAGCCGTTGATGCCACTGCTGGCCAGCGGCCTGCGCAGCCGGGCGAGGCTCCTGGAGAAGGCCCGCCGCACCGGCAGCGATGTGGTCTGGCTGGCCACCCGCCGATGGGCCTTCGGCAACCGCCGGGCAAGCTCTTCGCTGGTCAACTACGTGGAGCGGATGAACTCCGGCACGCCGGTGGAGACCATCGCGGGCTTCCTCGCGACCCTGTCCGAACACACGCGATATGAGGCTCTGCCGGCCTTCGAAGGGGTGGAGACGATCCTCATCGGCGGTGACAAGGATCTGATGACACCCATCGGGCACACCCGTCGCCTGGCCGAGGCCATTCCGGATGCCGAGTTCGTCGAGATTGCCGACGGTGCCCATCTCGCCCTGATGGATCACGCCGACGAGGTCAACGCGCACCTGCGCGCCTTTCTCCGGCGGGCTGCCGGCATCTCCCCGATCGCTGCCGCTGTCTCCCCGGGCGGGCGGCTCGGGTGACGGCGGCGTGGGAGTCCCTGGCGACCGCCATCACGGGGTGCACCGCCTGCTCGGAGCTGGCCGGCAGCCGGACCACCGTGGTGGTCGGCGAGTCGCCGCCCGGTGCTCGCCTGGCACTCGTCGGCGAGGCCCCTGGTGCGCAGGAGGACAACGCCGGCCGGCCCTTCGTCGGGCGCGCCGGCGCACTACTGGACACCTTGCTCGAACAGGTCGGCGTGCAGCGGGCCGACGTCGCAGTGCTGAACGTGCTCAAGTGCCGACCGCCGGGAAACCGGGTTCCTCGTCCCGCCGAGGTTGCCAACTGCCGGCCCTGGCTCGAACAGCAACTCGACCTCGTTTCGCCCGCGATCACCGTCGCGTTAGGACTGTCCGCCGTTCGCTGGTTCCTGGGCCGCACATCGACCCTCGGCGCCATCCACGGGCAACTGCACGTCGTCGGCGGCCGGCGGGTCGTCCCCACCTACCATCCGTCCGCTGCCCTCCGGTTCGGCCCGGCGGGTGCACCACTCGCTGCGTTGCGGGCCGACCTGGAATACGCGGTCGGCATGCTGGCAGTGGGGTGATCCTGCCGACCGCCGAGGACACGCGGCACCTGGGACGGCGGCTGGCGCCGCTGCTGGAGCGGGGCGACCTGGTGCTCCTCACCGGCCCGCTGGGTGCGGGCAAGACAGTGCTGGCACAGGGCATCGGGGCCGGTCTCGGGGTGGTCGAGCGGATCACGTCCCCGACGTTCGTCGTCGCCCGCGTTCATCGGGGAGGGCGGCTGCCGCTGGTGCATGTCGACGCCTACCGGCTGGGCGGCCTCGTCGAGGTCGACGACCTCGACCTCGATGCCACCGTGTCCGAGTCGGTCACAGTGGTCGAGTGGGGCGCGGGGCTGGCCGACCGGCTCGCTGAGGACCACCTCGAGGTCAGACTTGCCAGGACCGGTGACGATGACGCCCGCAGCGCCGAGCTAGTGCCGACCGGCGACACCTGGCCGGCCCGGCTCGCCAGGCTCTAGGCCTAATTCGTAGGGCGGCCGCGCAGCCATTGGGCTTCCTCCAGGGTGGTGGTGAGCCCGAGGGTGTGGAGCGCCTACCGGAGCAGGGGATCCCAGTGCGGCGTGGCAGCTTCAGGGTCACCGATGGGCTCCATCGCCCGAGCCGCAGTGTCGGTGTCCCCGATCGGCGTGAACCGGTATCTTCTGGTGGCCCCCTTCCGGGTCACAGCGCTGTGGATGTTCAGCTCGAGGGACGCCCCGTCGTCGCTCACCCAGCCTGCGTAGGTGGTGTCGCCCTCCGGCTCGTGTTCGACGAAGCCGATCTGCTCGCCGTCGAGCTCATCTGGTTGGCATCGGATTTCGTGCCCGCCCGGGCTTCAACCGCGGGCAACGCTTGCGGCGAGCTCTGCCGGATCCTGCTCGGCCGTGGCCGCCACCTGAGCCGTGCGACCTTGCCCGATTCGCCGAAGCGCAGCCGCTGCCGGCCGCAGCGGTAGGTCTCGAGATCGGACACGTACATTGCGCTGGTCCGTATCCGAACAGCTGTCCGGCTGTCGGCTCGGGGTTGTCTCGCGGCATGGTGCGTCCTGCAAGCTGTCCCAGGCCAGCAGGTGTGAGTCCTGTCCGGGTAGGCATCGGAGCGCCCGGTAGCAGGCCCC
>JBBPZR010000074.1:0-20588 GCA_038276285.1 Mycobacteriales bacterium
CGGGCGGGGTCGTCGACCCAGTCCACCAGCAGGTGGTCGGTCTCACGGCGGACCGAGAAGCCGTAGTAGTCGAGTACGCGCTCGCCCGCGTCGAGGTCGGGCAACCGGACCAGCAGTTGGCCGCCACCCCGATAGGCCAGCACGTCGTGCACCGTGCCTGACCGGACATGCCGTCCGCGCGCGAGGATCGTCACCGAGTCACAGACCTGCTCGACCTCGGCGAGCAGATGCGTGGAGAGCAGCACCGTGGTGCCCTCGTTGGCCAGCCGGCGCATCGTCGCGCGCACCTCGCGCATCCCGGCCGGATCGAGGCCGTTCGTCGGCTCGTCGAGGATGAGCAGTTGTGGTCTCTTGAGCAGGGTGGCCGCGATTGCCAGCCGCTGCTTCATGCCGAGTGAGTACGTCTTGTAGCGGTCGCCGGCCCGCTCGCGCAGGCCGACGATATCGAGCACCTCCTCGACCCGGTGGCGCTTCACGCCGCCTGCCTGGGCGAGCAGACGCAGGCTGTGCCGGCCGGAGAAGGCCGGGAAGAACTGCGGCGACTCGACCACGGCGCCGACCAGTCTGATCACCGAGGGCAGCTCCGCTGGGACCGGTCGGCCCAGCAACCGCATCGTGCCGGCGTCGGGCTGGACCAGGCCCAGCAGCATGCGGATGGTGGTCGTCTTGCCGGAACCGTTGGGGCCGAGGAAGCCGTGCACCCCGCCCGCGGGAACGGTCATGTCGAGGCCGTCGAGGGCTACCTGGCGTCGTCCGCGCAGCCCGCGAAACGTCTTCCGCAGGCCTTCCGCCTCGATCACCGGCCAGCCAGCCACCGTGCACCTCCTCCCGTCGAGCCCACCCTAGATGCCCGTGGCAGGGCGCGTGTCGGAGCGGATCCCACGTAATTGGGCGGTCACCGTAGGGTTGGATGGGACCGTGTCCGAGCCGGCTCCCGCGCCTCACGGCGATGTCGTCATCGCGTGTCGAGGCGTGACCGTGCGGCGTGGCTCGTCCACCCTGCTGCACCACATCGACTGGCAGGTGGAGCTCGACGAGCGCTGGGTGGTCCTGGGCCCCAACGGCGCCGGCAAGACCACGCTGCTGCAGTTGGCGGCCGCACAACTGCACCCGAGCGAGGGCACGGTGTTCGTGCTCGGCGGGCAGCTCGGCCTCGTCGACGTGTTCGAGCTGCGGCCCCGCATCGGGATGACGACCGCCGGCATGGCCACCCGGCTGCCACCGGGGGAGCGGGTCCTCGACGCGGTGGTGACCGCCGCCTATGCGGTGGTGGGCCGGTTTCGTGAGCAGTACGGCCCGCCCGACGAGTGGCGGGCCCGACAGCTCTTGGCGCAGATGGGATGCGAGACCCTGGCGGACCGCACCTTTGGCACCTTGTCCGAGGGAGAACGCCAGCGCGTGCAGCTGGCCCGGGCGCTCATGAGCGATCCTGAGCTGCTGCTGCTCGACGAGCCGGCCGCCGGCCTCGACCTGGGCGGACGCGAGGACCTGCTTCGCCGGCTGACCCGGCTGGCCGAGGATCCCCGGTCGCCGACGATGGTGCTGGTGACTCACCATGTCGAGGAGATACCGCCGGGTTTCACCCACGGGATGCTGCTGTCAGGCGGCGGCATCGTGGCGCAGGGACTGCTCGGGGACGTGCTCACGGCCGAGCATCTGTCGACGGCCTACGACCTGCCGCTGCTGGTCGAGCGGGCCGGCCGACGGTGGTTCGCCCGCTCCGCTCCCGGTTTCTGATTAGTTTTTCGTCGCCTGACCCATCCATCTTGCGGTCCGGCACCGAACATGTGTTAGGTAAGCCTAACTTGAACATGTACGTTGGGAGCGAGCCGAGAGGGGCACCAGGTGCTGGCCACATTCTTGATCGGGCTGGGGAACCTCAGTTGAGCCTGTCCACCACGCTTCTGCTCGGCACCATCGCGGGGGCGACCATCCTGCTGGGGCTGCCCCTCGGCCGGCTGCGCCGCCCGGCTCCTGGGCTGCGGGTGTTCCTCAACGCCACCGCCGTCGGCGTGCTGGTGTTCCTGCTCTGGGACGTGTTCTCCGCGGCGTGGGAGCCGATCGACAGCGCGCTGGCCGCCGTACATGAGGGCACTGGTGGCCTGGGCCCCGTCGCTGGCTACGGCGCGCTGTTCGCCGGCGGCCTCGCCGCGGGCCTGTTGGGTCTGGTGGCCTACGAGACCTGGATGCGCCGGCGGGCGACCTCGGCCGGCCGCCGGTTCGGGCCCGGGGCGATGGCGGCCGACGAACTTGTCGTACAGCGCGCCAGGCTGGCCGGCTGGAGTCCGGCTCGGCGGCTCGCGCTGCTCATCGCGATCGGGATCGGGCTGCACAACTTCGCAGAAGGCCTCGCGATCGGCCAGTCCGCCGCCTCCGGCAAGATCGCCCTGGCCACCATGCTCGTTATCGGGTTCGGCCTGCACAACGCCACTGAAGGCTTCGGGATCGTCGCGCCCCTGGCGGCCGACACCGACGCGGACCGGCCCAGCTGGGCGTTCCTTGCCACGCTGGGCCTGATCGGCGGCGGCCCCACGTTCGTCGGCACGGCGATTGGCCACGGGTTTACCAGCGAGCCGATCAGCGTCGCCTTCCTCGCCCTGGCCGCGGGCTCCATCCTCTACGTCGTCACCCAACTGATCACCATCGCCGCCAAGGCCAGGCGCTCCGACGTGCTCGCCTACGGCCTGCTGGTGGGCCTGCTCGCCGGCTTCGCGACGGACGCCGTCATCACCGCCGCCGGCGTCTAGAGCCTCGGCGGGACCCCCTCCCGTACCGTGCCCATTAGGCTCGCCGCATCCGGCGATAGGAGTGCGGCTGTGGGCGAATTCGTACGCCTCGAGGTCGACGACGGCATCGGCACGATCCGGCTGGACCGACCACCGATGAACGCGCTGAACGCTGCCGTCCAGGAGGACATCCGGGCGGCCGCCGGCGCGGCGACCGACCGGCGCGACGTCCGTGCGGTGGTGATCTACGGCGGGCCCAAGGTGTTCGCGGCCGGCGCCGACATCAAGGAGATGGCCGAGATGGGCTACCCCGAGATGGTTGAGCGGGCCGCCGCACTGTCCTCGTCGTTCGCAGCCGTCGCGCAGATCCCCAAGCCGGTGGTCGCGGCGGTCACCGGATACGCGCTCGGCGGAGGCTGCGAGCTGGCATTGACCGCCGACTTCCGGATCTGCGGTGACAATGCCAAGCTCGGCCAGCCGGAGATCCTGCTGGGCATCATTCCCGGTGCCGGCGGCACCCAGCGGCTGGCTCGCCTGCTCGGGCCGGCCCGCGCCAAGGATCTGATCTACAGCGGCCGTTTCGTGGCAGCCGACGAGGCGCTGCGCATCGGGCTGGTCGACCAAGTGGTCCCCGCCGACGACGTCTACGCCGCGGCCGTTGCGATGGCGGGGAGGTACGCCCAGGGTCCGGCGTACGCGCTGCGCGCGGCGAAGGCCGCGATCGACGGTGGCCTCGACGTCGACCTCGACAGCGGATTGCGCCTGGAAAGCCACCTGTTCGCCGGCCTGTTCGCCACCGAGGACAAGGGGATCGGCATGCGGTCGTTCATCGAGAACGGCCCGGGCAAGGCGGAGTTCACCGGCCGGTGAGCGCGACCCCGGAGCAGGTCGAGGCCGCTCGCGAGGACCCGAAGCTGGCCAACGTCCTCTATCACGACTGGGAGTCGGCCACCTACGACGACAAGTGGTCGATCAGCTACGACGAGCGCTGCATCGGCTATGCCCGCGACCGGTTCACCAAGATCGCCGGCACCGGGGGCTGGCCGTACGGCGACGCACTCGAAGTGGGGTGCGGCACCGGGTTCTTCCTGCTCAACCTCATGCAGGCCGGTGTCATCGCCCGCGGTCAGGTGACCGACATCAGTCCCGGCATGGTCGAGGTGGCCCGGCGTAACGCCCGCGGCCTCGGCTTTTCCGTACCGGGCCGGGTCGCTGACGCCGAATCCCTGCCGTACGACGACGAGAGCTTCGACCTGGTCGTCGGGCACGCGGTCCTGCACCACATCCCCGACGTCGAACTCGCGCTGCGCGAGGCGCTGCGGGTGTTGCGCCCTGGTGGCCGCTTCGTGTTCGCCGGCGAGCCGACGAGGTACGGCGACATCGTCGCGAGGCGGTTGTCCCGGCTCACCTGGTCGGTCACGACGCAGCTGACCCGGCTGCCCGCTCTGAGCGGCTGGCGGCGACCGCAAGTCGAGCTCGACGAGTCCTCCCGCGCGGCCGCGCTCGAGGCGGTCGTCGATCTGCACACGTTTGCCCCGGCCGAGCTGAGCCGACTGGCGATCCGAGCGGGATCGGTCGACGTCGTGGTCAAGACGGAGGAGCTGACGGCCTCGTGGTTCGGCTGGCCGGTGCGCACCTTCGAGTGCGCGGTGCCGCGCGAGCGCCTTGGCTGGGGCTGGGCCCTCTTCGCCTACCGTTCATGGCAACGACTGTCCAGATTCGACAGCACCGTGCTGTCGCGGGTGCTCCCGGCCGGCCTCTTCTACAACGCCCTGGTGACAGGGGTGAAGCCGTAGTGCCGCGCCGTGGACGTGACCCGCGCCAGGCGAGGTTCCTCACCTGGGCCTCGCTGCGCTGGGTTATCCGGCATCGCGCCTGGACGCCCTACTACCTGGTGCGCTACTGGCGGTTCTTCCGGTTCAAGCTGCGGCACCCCAGGGTGGTCACCGAGGGCTTCGTGTTCCTCGGCCGGCACGTGGAGTTGTACGCCCGGCGCGGGTACGGCCGAGTGGTGCTCGGCCGCTGGGTGCACATCGGCGACGGTAACCGGTTGCGCGCCCACGAAGGCACTCTTCGGGTCGGCGACAAGTGTGTGTTCGGCCGCGAGAACACGGTGAACTGCTTCCTCGACATCGAGTTCGGAGCGACGGCGATCGTGGCGGACTGGGTCTACATCTGCGATTTCGACCACGCCTTCGCCGACATTGAGGTGCCGATCAAGGACCAGGGGATCGTCAAGGCACCGGTACGGATCGGGCCGGACGTGTGGATCGGGGTCAAGGCGACGGTGCTGCGCGGAGTCACCGTCGGAGCCGGATCGGTGATTGCTGCGCACGCCGTGGTCAAGGATGCCGTGCCCCCGTACAGCGTCGTCGCCGGCGTGCCCGGCCGGGTCGTGCGAAACCGGATTGCCGACTACGCTGCCGCCGCGGCCCCCGAGGAGAAACCATGACCATCCGGCTCGGCAGTGTGGTCATCAACTGTGCGGACCTGGAGGCGATGACCGCCTTCTGGTCCGCGGCGCTGGGCCTGGAGCCGAGCTCGGACGGCGCTGACGACGACTTCCGCGTGCTGCGCGGCGACCGGGTCAACGTCTCGCTGCAGGTGGCCGAGACCCCCGTCGGCTGCCGTGACCAGATGCACCTTGATCTGTATGCCACCGATCAAGGCGTCGAGGTAGGCCGGTTGATCGCCTTGGGTGCGACCCATGTCCGCGACCACCACGACCCGGCCGACGACTATGTCGTACTGAATGACCCGGAGGGCAACTACCTCTGCGTGTGCCTGGTTACATGAACGCGGTGACATGAACCGGGCTGAGGCCCTGGCCGCCTACGACGCTCAACTGCGGCGGGGAGCCCGCGCGACCGTACCGGGCGCCCGCGTCGAGCGGGACGGCCCGGTGGTGCGCTACGTCAACGACGACGCGGCAAGCTGGCACGCGGTGCTCAGCGCTGACATCGACGACGCGACCGCACACGATGCGATCCGGGCCCAGGTGGCGTTCTTTCGGGGACTCGGCCGCAGCTTCGAGTGGAAATACCATGCCTACGACATGCCCGCGAACCTTCCGGCAAGATTGCTGGCGGCCGGTTTCGAGCCCGGCCTGGAGGAGTCGTTGATGGTGGCCGAGACCGCGGCCCTGGCCACCGGTCTCTCGCTCCCCGACGGCGTCCGGCTCGCGCCGGTGATGAGTACGACGGGCGTCGACCTGGTCGTGCGGGTGCACGAAGAGGTCTTCGGCCAGGACCACGGATGGTTGCGCCCGGACCTGTTGACCCGGCTCAACATGCCCCGCCCCTCCGGCGTCGCGATGTTGGCGATAGCTGGCCGCCGTCCGGTTTCGGGGGCTCGGGTGGAGTTCCACGAGGGCACCGACTTCGCCAGCCTCTGGGGTGGCGGCACGGTGCCCGAATGGCGCGGCCGCGGCATCTACCGGGCGCTGGTCGCCTGCCGGGCGCAGATGGCCAGGGACCGCGGCTTCCGCTACCTACAGGTCGATGCCTCGCCGGAGAGCCGGCCCATTCTCGAGCGGCTCGGGTTCCGCCGCCTGACGACCACGACGCCGTACGTCTGGCGGCCGTCCTGATCGGCGTACGTTTGGTCAGGCCAACAGTCAAGTACGCTCGTATTCATGGCGTTCTAGCCCGTGACGCGCAACCCGATGTATCAGCAGATCGCGGAACAGAGGCGCGACTGGATCCAGACCTCGATCACGAGTGGGGAGTTGGCCCCCGGTGCGCCGTTGCCAACGGAACGGGAACTGGCCGAGTCCTTCGCGGTCAGCAGAGCGTCCATCCGCTAGGCAATGCGGGCGTTGCGGGCGCAGGGCCTTGTTACGGGCAGCGGTTCGACGGCGCGGACCGTCGTCGCACAGGCCACGAGCGGCCCCTGCGCGACGCGTTGGTGCACCTGCTGCTGCAGCGGGTCTCACTGGCCGACCTGGTCGACCTGCGCTGCCTGCTCGAGGGAGCCGCACTGCGCCGGGCCGCTGAACGCCGCGACGACCCGGCCCTAGCCGATGCTCAGTCCGCACTTGACGACATGCGCGCCAAGGCGGTCACGATCGAGGGTTCGAAGCCGCCGACGTGCGCTTCCACCTGGCGCTACTCGCGGCCTCCGGAAGCGAGTCGATATTTCTGGTCGTGCATGCCGTACGCGAGTCGCTCGCCCGGCACCTGCCCGTCGTGCTCCGGGCCTTGCCGGCTCAGCGCAAGATGCTCAACCGGCTCACTCGGGAACACGTCGAGATCCTTGCCGCCGTTCGCGCCGGCGACGGTGCGACTGCCGCCGCACTCATGGAGCGGCACATCGGGGGCTTCTACCGCGGCATGGCATCGGACGGTCCCTGCTGATCCGCCGCGCCGAGAACTATGCCCCCGGCTGCGTGAGCGGGCTAGGCTCACTTGGACAGCTCTCATGTGAGAGCGAGGTAGCCAGGTTCAGAAGCTGATGTCCCGAAACAAATAGACGATCAAAGCAGTCCAGAGCGCCCAGACCAACAAGGCAGCAACGGCTGCGATGACGGTCGCCCACAGCGCCTGGACCGGCGGACGTTGAGCCTGGAAGCGAGACCAGTTGCGCAGCAGCGCTAGCACCAGGACCCCGACGAGCAGGCTAACCAGCGCCGGCCATGCAACCCCGGAGATGAACTCGACAACCTGGCCTGTCGACCAATGTTTCCCGGGCTTCTTCTCGGTCACGGCGAGTGACCAGAGCCGGAAGGCAACGGCGGTCACCGTTGGGGCGAGAGCCGCCGTCCACACGTACGGAGTCCAGCTTTGGGATGACGTGACATCGCGGTCGTCCATGATGGGTGCTCCAGGTGTTCGAAATGGTCGTGCTCTCAGGCGCCGACGGCGTGCCGAGGAGGCATGAGCACAATTACTAGAAACCGGTCGTAGTCGTGGGCCAGCCGGCGGCAGCGGCTGATCCAGGACAGGGTGCGTTCGACGCCCCAACGCCGTGGCAGCACCTCGAAGGTGCGCTGCCCCTCCTTTTTGCGCACGATGTCGACGGTGAGCTTGAGGATCTGGCGGCGTAGGCGACCAGCCTTCCGGCGTGGCCGCCGTCGGCCCAGACCACCGCCACGCTGGGCATGGCAAACCGCAGCCGCTCCAGGATTCGGGCGCCGCCGTCTCGGTCCTGCACGCTGGCCGCGGTGATCATCCACCAGTAGCAGCCCGAGGGTGTCGACGACGATATGACGCTTGCGCCCATTGACGTTCTTCCCGGCGTCGGAACCGCGGGTGGCGCGCCCGACCGTGTGCGCGCCCTTGACCGACGTTTGCGACCGCACGGCACTGGACCAAAATCACCCGTGGGTCGGGATCGCGTGCCGCCGGACTGGCGATGGCGTTCAAACTCATCGAAGCCGTGCAAGACCGATGGCGGGCGGTCAACGCACCCCACCTTCGTCGCCCTGGTGCGAGCCGGCGCGAGGTTCGTCAACGGGAGGCTCGTCGAACGATCAGAAGATCAACAAGCGGTCGAGACCCCGGCCGAAACCGCCGCATAAAACAACCCGATCCACAGGTATTGACAATTGCTCTGTTGGTCTGACCAGATGCCGCACTCTGACCGACTGCGTGGCCGCGACATCACCTGAGGAGCGCGAGAAACACGATCAGCAAGGACTATCCGATGTTCTCGCATCCGGTGACGTCGCTTGACGGATCAGCCGCGCTCGACGGCCCTGCCGAGCAGGCCAAGTGGCGGCGAGCCCAGATCCAGCATCGCCTTGTGGAACCGCGGTAGGGAGAAGTCCGGGCCCCACGCGGCGCGGGCCCGCTCCCGCAGCCGGAGGATCGCGAGCTTGCCCCACGTGTAGCGCCCGTAGCCGGGATCGAAGGTGCCGCGCCGGGCCTCCGACAGCGCGGCGGGCGCCGAGTGGAACGCGTCCTCGGCGAAGCGGGCCGCGGCGTCCTCGACCGTCATCGCCCCGGTGTGCAGGCCGATCGAGCACGCCAACCTGGTGACCCGGGTCAGCGCCTCGAGGGCGACACCCGCGGCGAAGCGCGGGTCTCTCGCCCGGAAGCCCTCCTCCACGGCGACTTCCTCGACGTAGTGCGCCCACCCCTCCGCGAACGAGCTCGAGACGAGCAGCCGCCGGACATCCGTGGCCGCATGTCGCAGCGCCCGGCCGTGGGAGAAGTGGCCGGGCGCTACCTCGTGCACGGTGATGGCCGGCAACGTTGTGCGGGAGAAGACCTCGAGCCACTCCTCCTGCTGGTGGGCCGGCCACGCGATGTCGGGCGGCGTGACGTGGTACCACGACGGGCCCTCGGGCTCGCCGGGCGCCGCCCACGACATCATCGCCATCGCCCACCGTCGAGCGGGTGGCGCCGGGCCGACCAGGCATTCCCCGTCGTGATGGGGAGCCAGGTCGTGTCGAAGGGTCCAGGCGATGACCTCGGCCGTCAACTCGCGAGCCTCGTCGAGAACGCCGTCGGCATCGGGATGGTCGTGGAGCAGGGCACTGATCGTTGACGCCGTCGGCGTACCGGGCGCGATGTGGTCGCAGGCCTCATCGAGCATCGCCCGCATCCGGTCGCGCTCCTGATCGGCGCTGCGAGCCAACTCCCCGATGTCGACCGCGATCGCCTCGCCGGTGCCGAGGTATCGGGCCAGGACGTCAGCACCGAGCGCGGCGTCAATCGGCCCGGCTTCGGCGGCCTGTTCGACGTGCCGGACCAGCCGGCCGAGCGCCGTGAGCGCGGCGCCCTCGACTTCATCGCCGTCGTCCAGCCCGGCGGCGAGGCCGCGCACCGCGACCAGGGTCGCCTCGGCGACCGGCCTGGTGACCCTGTCGAGTGAGTACAGCGACGCGTCGACCGCCGCCGGCCAGGACCCCAGGTGGCGGCGCCGTGCGGCCACGCGGTCCTCGGCGGGCGCGTATTCGCGGTCGTACCCGGAAACGTCGAGGTTGCCGACGTGCGCAAGCGGGTTCCAGCGGTGGAACTCCATCTCGCCGTGGACGACGCGGGCTTGCGCCTCGAAGGTGGCCAGTGCGGCCTCGTCATGCGGGTCCTCGCGCCGCTCCCCCTGCCCCAGGGCCGCTAGGCCGCGGGTCACGCCAGAGGGGGAGAGGTCCTGCACCTCGCCGTCGTACTCGTGCAGGCCCCCGTACTCGCGGAACTCGGCCATCGACAGGTCGGCCAAGGCGCGCAAGCGGGGATCCATGGTCCCGAACCTAGAGCAGGCGGGCGTCGAGATCTCCCAGGAGCCCGGCTAGCTTGCGCAGCCGGTCGGCAGGTGTCGCGGCCCGCTCGCGCGTACCGCCACCGCGAGCAGGTCCAGGGCCGCGTCGAGGCCCGTGGTGACGATTGCGAAGTCGCCCGCTCGGACGCGCTTCACATCCAGCCGGAGTTGCGGATGCCAGACGGCGGGCGGTGTCGCCAACTGCGCGTGGGTGAGGCAGCCGGGGTGCCGGCGGTCCATCCGGCGCAGCCGCCAGCCGGAAGTCAGCCCGTACATCCGGGTCACCTCGAAGCGCGGTTCGAGCAGGGCGCGTAGCTCGGCGGCGGACAGTTCGGTCGTGTGGAAGGGGTTGCCCGGTGGAAAGGTGAGCCGGTTCGGGGTGGTCAGCAGCAGCGTCCCGGCCGGGGCGAGCACGCGAGCGCACTCGGCGAGGAAACCCGGCTGATCCCACAGATGTTCCAGCACCTGGAAGCTCGCCACGACGTCGACCGTGCCGGTCGCCACCGGCAGGTGCACCGCATTGCCCCGGATCACGCCGAGTTGCGGATACGTTGCACGCGCGTGCCGGGCGGCGGTTTCGTCGTACTCCAGGGCGACGACTCTTCGGGCGGTCGCGGCCAGGGCGGCCGTGCCGTAGCCCTCGCCGGCCCCGACCTCCAGTAGCACAGCGCCGCGGCAGAAGGGCGCCAGCGCCAGATAGCCCGCCTCGTGGCGGCGGAACCAGTAGTTCTCGGAGGTTACACCCGGGAGGGTCCGTTCGCCAGTAAGTTGGAGAATAGGCCTCTGACCTGCACTCTCGCGCGTGTCGCCGGCGGAACCTTCGGCGCGCCGGTTATGCATAGCGCTCCTTGCTCCGGTAACCTCATCGCTCATGGAAGCTCTTTCGGCGTGGCTGGACGAGTGGGAGCTGTCCCTTCGGACCGGCACGGTGGCCGAGCAGAGCCGGATCACCTACGTGCGCGGCGTCCGTCAGTTTCTTGCTCATCTCGCCGCACATCATCCCGACGTTACCGAGCCCGGCGCCATCACCCGGCGGCATGTCGAGTCGTGGATGCGGGCGCTGGTCGACGGGGGCAAGGCCCAGGCCACCCGCCGTATCCGGCTCAAGTCGTTGCGACTGTGGCTCGGCTACCTCGCCCGCGAGCCCGACAGCGGTCTGATCGACAATCCGGCCGCGTCGGTGCCCCTGGCCGCAGAGAACCTCAAGCCGGTGCCCATCATCGGTGACGACGTACTCGCCGCCCTGCTCGCCAGCGCGGCCGGTGCCGACTTCATCGACCGGCGCGACACCGCGATCATCCGGCTCCTGCTCGACTGCGGCATGCGGCGGGGCGAGCTGTGCGACCTCGACCTCGACGACCTAGACCTGCGTCACCAGGAGGCCGTGATCCGCCGGGGCAAGGGCGGGAAGGCCCGTGTAGTGCCCTTCAGCGCCCGAACGGCGCTAGCCCTGACCCGGTACCTCCGCACCCGTGCCAAGCACCAGGCAGCGGCCATGACGGCGGCCCTGTTCCTGCCAGCCCGGCCGGGCACCGGGCAGGGTCAGACGTGGCGGCTCACCGGCAAGGGCGTGGGGGACATGCTCGAGCGCCGGTGCCGCGCCGCCGGTCTGGCCAAGGTGAATCCTCACGCCTTCCGCCACACGTGGGCGCACGACCTCATGGCCAACGGCGCCAACGAGTCCGATGTGGAGCGGCTGGCGGGATGGTCATCGCCGCTAATGGTCCGCCGGTACGGCAACTCAGCCGCCGACGAGCGGGCGCGTGACGCCTCACGCCGGCTGGCCAGGGGTGACCGGGTATGAGCGAACCCGGCGAGGACTGGCTACGCCAGGCCATCCAGGACCAGGAGCGCAGGAACGCCGAAGCGCTGGCCCATTTCGACTCCTTGCGGAAGCAAAAGCGGCGCGTCAAGCCGCTGGCTACTTACCGCTGTCCCTCTGAGGACCGGAACCATCGCGACATTCTCTTCCGCGTCTGGCGTCTCCCTCCCGGACTGCTCTGGGTCGAGCTGGGCGGCTACACGGTTGCGAAAGGACGCGCCGTCGATCTCGGCATTTTGCGGCGATCGACTCCACGCCGGGCCTTTCCCCTCGAGGAGCAGTTGGAGTTCGTCGGTGCGATGACCCTCGGAGATTCGTCGGTGCAGGTCGACTCGGTGGTGATGGCTGGCTGTCAGCACGTGGAGGTTGTCGTGTCGCTTCCCGAGGTCAAGGCCGACGCCGAAGCCGGCGGGATCTCGATAACTCTGCCCGATACCCCTCCGCGTGTCGCTGTGCGCCGCAACTGACGCTGTGCACTAGCCTCATAGCACCACGGCGCCCGGAAAGCGTGCGCCAGCCTGCGGGACTCCCGCGGAACTCCTCGTTGTGGCGACGAGCACTCGAAGGGGTGCGCGTCTAATGCCCGCGGAGTCTCTGTCTGAACGTAACCTCATCGCACGCATCGCCGCTCACGAGTCGTGGGCGAGGACGACGGACCGCAGCGCCCGCACGGCGCCCGCCCGCGCTGGGCTAGACGCTCGGTTCCTGCGCGAAGCCGACGGCGACCCGGTACGAGCTGAGCACCTGCGGAAGGCTTACTTCGCGCGGCTGGCGCTGCAGTCCGCACGGTCCCGCCGCAAGGCCGCCGGTCTGCTCGAAGATGCGCAGCTCGCCGAGGCCGAGCTGTCCTCCCTCGGTGGCGGTGTTACCGCGTGAGCGGGGACGAGCGAAGCGGCTCACCCCCGGAGGAAGGGGAAAGCCGCTTCGAGAACGTCGCCGCCCTCGCCAGGCAAGCCAAGCCCTCTCCCGCGATCATATCCGCGACCACCGATAAAAACGGGCAGGCGCACCGGCAGCTGACCCTCGGGGAGGTCGTCCGCGAGGAAGGCATCGCCCGCGCCGAGGAAGGCACTGACTCCTGGTGGAGAAACTGTTGTGACGAGGCCATCTCTGAGATGGCCCGGCGAGGGTGCATCTTCCAGGCCGCCGATCTGCTCGACCTCGGACTGACTGAGCCCGACCATCCGAACCGATGGGGGCCGCGTCTTCTGGCCGCTGCTCGCGCCGGGGTCATCGAACCGGTCGGCTACACCTCCTCGAAGCGCCCGTCCACCGCGATGTCAGCGGTGCGGCTGTGGCGGGGCACCCGATGAGCGCCCGGCAGCGGTCCTTCGTGGACGTGAGCACCGATCCGGGCTGGCGCCGGCAGGCGAACGGCTACGGCCGCCGGGCCGACGCGGCCCGGCGGCTCGATCCCTACCTCGACCGGCCATCCGGCGATTCGCTGGTGGACCGTGACCCACTGGCCTGGACGACTCGGCGGACCGTCACGGTCGAGGTCGGCCGGCGCACGGCATGGCTCCTGGGCACCGGCGTCGTGGACCTGCTCGACAGGATCGGCTCGCCCCGCCAGTGGGACCACCTGCTTCGCCGGTGGATGTGCCCGATCGACCGGGCCGGTGACCTGATCGCCCTGGCCGAGCACGCGGACAAGCGGCCCACCATCGTCATTGAGGTAGACCGATGACGTGGCTCAAGCTGTCTGATTGCTTCGGCGACGACTGTGCCCGGGTCAACCTCGGCGACGCGGCGTTTCGCGTGCACGTCGAGGCCCTTGTGTGGACGATGCGCCGGGAGACCGATGGTGTGATCGACCGGCTGGACGTTCGCCGGTTCGCCGAGACACGCCACCCCGATGCGGCCATCGCCGAGCTGGTGGCGGCTGGGTTTTGGACGGTCCATGACGAGCACTGGCGCATCGTCCACCACATGGAGCACCAGCCCGAGAGCGACGTCATCGCGAAGCGCCGAGATGCCAGCGCCGAGCGGGTACGCAAGCACCGCCGCACAAGGGCGGGACTGTCCACACAGGATGGTAACGGCGTTACAGACCCCGTTACAGAACGCGTGACCCGGGACGGGACGGGACGGGACGGGACGGGTTACAAACTCTCACCTACGGAAGGTGAGGAACCACCGGCTTCCTGGCCTCCGGTTCGAGCACGTCCCGGCGGCGCGGCGTGACCACCAACCCATTCGATGGCATGTCTCACGACGAGGTGCGGACATTCCTCGCCGCCCTGGCCGCCTACACCGGCAAGGCCATCGCCGAGGTGTCCTGGGCTGACTTGGAAAACTACCTTGCCCGGACCCGCGCCGCGCTCGACCAGGAGACCGCCGCCCTCGCACACCTGACCGGGCTCGCGCCGTGATGGCCCCTGACCACCCCCCACCCCCACCCGCACCAACCAAAGGAGGAACAACGCATGACCACGGCAACTAGGTGTGTCGCCTGCCTGCCCGACGGCGACGACTACTGGGGCGTGTGCCCCGAGTGCAAGAGCCACGCCGGCTACATCAACATCGGCAAGGGCCACTGGTTCTACTGCGCCGAGCACCGCGTCAAATGGTTCATCGGCGCCAACCTGTTCTCTTCCTGGAGGGACCAGTCCGAGGCCGAGCAGCGCGTCGAGTACGACCGGCTGGGATTCGGTGGCTTCCCCCGGATCGAGCCGTTCAACCACCCCTACGACGAGTCCGCGCCACACACCTGCGACAAAGGAGACGACCCGCGATGACCACCACCACCGAGACCACCGGCACGACGACCATCCCGATCACCGCTACGTGGGCCGGGATGCACACCCGCCGCCCGTGCGGCCTGTGTAGCGGCACCACGGACAAGGAAGATGTTCTCTACACCTTCCCCGACCCCGACGACGGCTCGGAGTCGTTCGCCTGCCACACCTGCGCCCACGCCGGCACTGACCGGCTCCGCGCCCAGGCCCTGGACGAGGCCGACGAGATGGAAGCCCACGCCGCTCGCCTGCTGGCGCTCGCACCGAGGTACCTCGATGTCATGGGCGCCGCCGAGTACGTCACCGTCGAGCTGTCCGGCGTCCCGGCGATGCTCGCCGGCACAGGCCCCCAGGGCGGTGGTGACGGGGATGCCACCTATTGGGACGCCGTGGAGGAGACCCATCGCATCATCTGGGCCGCCCTCGATCCCTTCCCGATCTCGCGGGTCGCCGGCTGCCGCACCTGGCCGACGGTGGACGAGTTGTTCGGCGCGATGCCCGCAGCCGATGCCGATCGCCTTCGGCGAGCTGGCGGCATCGGCCGGGATCGAGTGGTGATCTCGTGACGGCGCCGCCATGAGGGAGAACGCGGAGGACAAGGGGCGCCGCTATCTGGTCGAGGGGCATGTCATCGTGACGTCGGTCGCTCGCTCGACCGTCGCCGCCTCGGTACGCGGTGACGGAGTAGTCCACCAGGTACGCCATGACAGCACCCGCGGCTGGTCATGCACCTGCCCGGCTCGCGGCCGCTGCTCGCACCTGCTCGCCGTCGGACTCGTCATCGGTCTGCGCGAGCACAGCGCCGAACCGGCAACCACTCACACCACCAGCCCAAGGAGGACAACCGCATGACCGACGAACAGACCCCGCACCAAGAGTTCGCCGAGATCATGGCCGGCCATCTCACAACGGGGATCGTCCTGCCCAACCCGGCAGATGCCGAGCCCGCTGCCACGCCGCCGGCGTGGGAGGACGGGGCACGCCGGGCACCCAGGCCCGACATGAGCCAGGCGTCCGGCGCCCACGGTGGCCAGCCGATGTCCGAGGGTGCCCTGTTCGTCGAGGCGCTGAGAAACCTCGGCCTCCAGCACAACATGTGGCACGAACTGCACGATCCGCTATCCAGTCGATTCTGAGGGAGAACACGCCATGACCAACATCAACAACCCGGCGATTTTCAGCAACGAGATCGCCAACGAACTGCAACACGCCTCGCGGGTGATCGCCATGGGGCAGCGCCGTGGCTGGCCCGTCCCCGCTGGCTACACCGCCGCGGCCGCCGTCCTGGCCGCCGCCGAGGCCCTGACGATGCCCGCCCCGGCTCCTCCGGTCGCCTGGCCCACGGACCCGGCGACAGTCGCCGAGTTCTGCCGTACCGTCGCCGCCGAACGGGCAGCCGTGCAGGCGGCCTCTGTGGTCGCCCGCGAGGTCGCCGGCCACACCAGGGTCGCGATGATCCTGGCCGTCCGCGAGGCCGCCGGCGACTACTTGCACCGGCTCATCGCAGACTTCGACAGGCTCGCCGTCAAATTCGCCGGGCTCGCCGGCACCGCACCCCGCACCATCAGCGGCCACGAGTCGGCCGCCCAGCTGGCCGAGCACGCCGAGCTGCTCCGGTCAGCCTCCGACTTGACCACGGCCGCCCTCGACCGTGGCCAGTTGGCGTTGCTCAGCGGCGAGTCCGTCGACCTCGGTAGCAGCGGCCTGCCCTGGCTGATCGTCCGCCCGCCCGCCGACTGCGAAGTCTCCATCCTGGAGGTCACAGCCGCCCTCCGCGATCTCGCCGGCCAAGCACCGACCGATGTGGACGGCTGGGCGCGGGTCAGCCGGATCGGACTGTCGATGGCCGGCCCCGGTGAGGCCCTCACCCGCATCGGGACCTACCACGCGCTGCTGCTCGCCCACAGCCACAGCCACAGCGGCGGGCTCGCCGACCGCCCGTGGCGTGAGTTGACCGTCGAGGTCGCCGAGAAGGCCGCCGACCCCACCACGACGGCCGCCGACCAGCGCCGGTCCGGCCGCCGCGTCATGTCATGAACCCCGTGCCGGCCCCGGCGTCAACCTCACCCGGCCCGGTGGCTGCCGCCGGATATACCGGGAAGCAAGACGGTGAACGCATCTGGAGAGCGCGTCGACCCGTCTGCGCCGGGGGCCGGCACACCACGACCAACCCGAGGCCCAGCGCGCCATGATCACGGAGGGACCCCCTGGGGGGACCACCCCAACCCCCCACAGCCCGGACACCGGCACGATTAGCGCCTGCCACCCGGTGAGCGCTGAAACGCTCCTATTGGAGGGAACGGCCATGACTGTGCGTAAGACGCCTGCCGGGCTGCATGCGGCCGGACGCGGGCTGTGGCGTGCCGTGCTCGACGCCTACGACCTCGACGCGCACGAGGAGCTGCTGCTCTTGCAGGCGTGCCGGTGCGCCGATCACCTGGACCGGCTGGCCGCGGAGGCCGACGCCGGCACGGTCACCGTGACGAACCACAAGGGCGACGCGGTTGCCCATCCCGCGTTGACTGAGAGCCGCCAGCAGGCGATCACTCTGGCCAGATTGCTCGCTGCTCTGCGGATGCCTACCGGTGAGACGGACGCCGGGCTGGTGCGGCCTCAGCGCCGCGGCGCCCCGCGTGGCGCCTACGGCGTGAGGGCGGTCCTGTGAGGCGCCGGGCTCACCGGTCGGACGTGCGGGTGCGGCTGGCGGCTGAGGATCGGGAGTTGTGGGTGCGCTACGGGCGGCCGTTGCGCAGCCCCGCGTTGGACAGGCAGCTCCTGCGCCGGGCTGAGGCGATCGAGGCGGGCCTGCCGGTCATCGTCCAGCACGGCTATGAGATCGACATGCTGCCACCGATGTCTGGCCCGTTCGTGGTCGAGCCGGATGGCAGCGTCGCCCTGGTGGAGCCGGTGTGCGTCGACACCCCGGGCTCGGAGTTCCCAACGGTGCTGGGCTACCGCCGGCCGGACGGGTCGATGGTCTGACCCGAAAAGAGCGGGGGAGAGGCTGCACGCATGCCGAGGTGCTATACGTGTCCCCCCAGGGCACGGGGCCGCCCATCGTCTACAGGGTGAGGCCGGCTGACCTCGACCGCGCTCTCCCGCTAGGCCTGGTCGAGCTGTTCGCTGAGCCGCTGCACCGTGGCGCAAAGCCGGATGACGTCGCCGCGCAGCGCCTCGACGTTGGCGGCGGACTCCCGCTCTGCCGCTTCGAGCGAAGGTCTCGTGAGGTTCACAAACCATGCAGCGATCGAGGCGGTGAGGACGCCGATGAGGGCGATCCCGCCGAGCAGCATTCCATCCGCATTGCCAGGCCTGCCCCCGCCCCGCAACTTCCCACCGGGGAGTCAGTCCGGCGCCGGGGAGGGTGAGGGCTCACCTTCATCGTCATCGCCCTCGATCTCGACTCTCGCCTTCGTCCAACGCTCACGGAATCGTCTGACGACGACCGTCATAGCGTCGTAGGAACCCATGGCAGTCAATATCACCATGACCTGCTCCACGTCTCCGCTGAGGCTGCGCTGCTCTTGTGGGGCGTCGTAGGTGACGTCGATGCCCTCTACTCGCAGCATCTGAGCGAGCGCGGATACGAACGGTGGACTGCCTTCGAATCTGATGGTGCGCGTGTCCGTCATTGCGCTTGGCTCCTGCCCCCGGCGGTCGCCATCCGCTCTGGTCTCACCCGCGCGGGCAGGAGCCTCTCGCCGCGGTCGTAGGTCCTCTTCGTGGTGGCCATGCATCCGCTACCGGGAGGCAGGCGTCGGAAGATCCCCCACTCCTCGACGACGTGTGCGGGATTCTCCGATGAGCCGAGGAATGAGGCCTCCACCTGCATTGTGCCAACCAACTCGACCAGCTCGCCCGTCTCGCTGTTCCTGTAGCGCTGGCCCACGACGAACTCTTCGAGGTCGGGGCGGGTTGTTCGGGCGGTCGTGCGTCGTCGTCATAGCTGCTTCACTCCGTCCGCTCGAACTTGGCTCCCCGAGGGTATTGCCTGGCCGCGGCTGACATGCGGCCCGCCCACTGCCCACGCTCGGTGCGCCGTCCCGGCTGGTGGCCCGCAACGTCAGCGCCACGGTGCAGCGGCGGCTCAGTGGTTGAGCCGGCCGGCAGCGTCGTTCGGGCGGTCGTGCGTCGTTCTTGGGTACGGGTCACTGGCCCATCATGCCCGGTGCGTCGCCCGGCTTCGCGTCGGCGGATCTGCTCGCCGCCGGTGGTACGTCCGGCTGACCGGGGGCGGCCCCGTGCAGCCTCTTGTGGTTCGTGTCACGGTCACGGGGCCGGCGTCGTCGCGATATGCCGCCACGCTGAAAACTCGGCCGACTTGTACTGAAAGGGGCGGTATCCATGACTGAGCGCCCGGTTGATCTTGATCGGCTGCGGTGTGGGCTCGTGATCGGCGAGTGCGGAGTTGCGCGCCGGACCCCGGGTAGACGGGGACTTCTGTTGGCCCGCGCTGTCAGCTTGGGAAGGTTGATCGCGAACGCGGATCTGCGGAGATGGTTCTCACAGCGTGGTGATCACTGCTAGGCGTAGGCTGCGCTCACTGTCCCATATCGGGGCCGGAATCTCGATCTGGTCCGTCCGAATCGCGCGTCTGCCCGCTCGTCAGCTGGCCCCGTTTGCCCTGGAAGACAGGATCTGCGATGACAGCGTTGATCACGCCACGGACCGTCTACTCATCGCGTATTCGCACGGCTCCGCTGCTTGTAGCGGCGACAGTTGCGGCGACGTCCGCCCTGGTGCTGGGCGCGTCAGGCCCCGCGAGTGCCGGCGGGACGACGGCCGCCGTTGCGCGGTCGACGGTCGCTGCCGGTGACGTACTGTTTTGGTCGCGTGTCACCCCCGCGCCGCTACCGGGCCGGCCTCTTCCCTCCGGCTATTCGATTGTGAAGGCCTCAGCCGCCGCCCCCACGTTGGTTGCCACCGTGTTGGCCGGCTCGTCGTCTGTCTCCTTTACCGGCCCGGAGGTTTCGCCGGACGGCACCAAACTTGCCTATATCAGGAATGTCTTCCCGAAGACGGCGCTTGAGGTCCGCGATCTGGCGACGGGTAGCACGACCGTGCTGGCCAGCGAGACCGGCGATCTGACAAGGGAGCTCTTCTTTGAGCTCAGCGAACCGACGTGGTCGCCGAGCGGCGACACCATCGCCTACGTCGACACCCAACAGAACTCCACCCCGATCGTCACGAACACGGTGCGGGCCGTGCCGGCTTTGGGCGGCCCCAGCAGACTCGTCGACGACTCGGCTGTTGCCGCCGCCTGGCGGCCGGATGGAAAGTTGACGGTGGCCCGGTTCTCCGCGGTAATCAACGGCGGTTCCACCGCGTTGTATGTCACCGGGGCGACGCCGAGCGACGCCGTCCTGATTCCCGGCAGCGAAGGCGCTGGTGACCACGCTTGGTCACCGGACGGTACGCAGGTCGTCTTCGGCGATCTCCACCTCTTCCCGCGACAAAATAATCAGAGCATCGATACTTTGCCTGCGGCGGGTGGGACGGCCATCGAGATCGTGCCGACCGACCACTGCAACACGACGCCGACCTGGTCCAGCGACGGGCAGCGGGTCTACTTCACCCAGTCGACTGACTGTAGCTCCCCTGCTATTCAGATCATGCAGGTTGCGCGTACCGGCGGAGCCGTTGCCACGGTCGTCACGGGCGGAGTCAACCACTCGCCTTCGGTGACGACGCAGGTGGCTGCGCCGGTGCCGTCGCGGTCGCACGATTTCAATGGTGACGGCTACGCCGATGTCATCGGCCGGAGCGCGTCATCGGGTGACCTGCGGTTGTACTCCGGCAATGGGCTCGGCCTGTCTTTTGCGAGGGTGATCGGCACGGGGTGGAGCAGCCTGACCGCCATCTTCTCCCCGGGTGATTTCAACGGTGACGGCCATCCCGACGTGATCGGGCGGATGTCCAACGGTGACCTGCGGCTGTATTTCGGCACCGGGACGGGCCTGTCGGGGTTCCGGGTGATCGGGACCGGCTGGGGCGGGTTCAGCGCCGTGTTCTCCCCGGGTGACTTCAACGGTGACGGCCATCCCGACGTGATCGGCCGTGCCTCCTCCAACGGTGACCTGCGGCTGTACCTCGGCAACGGGA
>JBBPZR010000075.1:0-15325 GCA_038276285.1 Mycobacteriales bacterium
ATCTTCAGTTGGCGAGAACGTCGATGTCGCCTCAAGAGCCCGTCAGTTGCCACCCGCTGCGGCGGCTCGCCACCCTCCGGCTGGAGCTATAGATCGTCGACTCGGGCGCGACAACATCAGCGATCCCAATGGCCGGTATCCTGTCATGTGCGCGGACGCCGTCGCGGCGAGGGGGACGACCGCTGTGATGTCCCGGTGCGACGGCGCCCAGTTGCGGCTCACGCGATGGCCCTTCACCATCCGGGACCGACACACCGCCCCGTCACGACGAGGAACCCGACTTGCATCACCCGGCGGAACTCTCCCCGTGAAGCGCCCCGCCTGGGTGAACCAGACACCTCGCCTCGACGTTTGACTAAGTGAAGCCAGACACAACGCTTAACAGCAAGCGATCCATCGCGTGACCGGATCTGCTCGCGCGAAGGACGCGCAGTTCCGCTCAAGGGAGGTGACGGGCATGGCAAATTGGCTCAGCGCTCGAGGCTCGAAGTTATGGTTACTCGTCGGCGTCGCCGCGATCGTGGTGGTCGTCATCTTGGTGGTCGCTCTGAGCGGTGGCGGTGGCGGTGGCGGTGGTGGAGGCGGGTACTGAACGCCGGCCACTATTGCGCTGTTCTGCCGGGCGATACCTGACGTGAGAATCTGAAGCGTCCTCGGTGGAGATCGTCGAGAAGTGTCCACTCCCGGCACGCCCCGGTCTGAGTCGCCCGCGAAGGCAAATGGTGGATGATCCGCGTCCCCGACATCGACGGCCTCAACCAGGCCCGTCGCCTCAACGAGCAGGCCAGGGCAAGCCGTTCGACGTGTTCAGGGATGGTCCGTTCCAGCCGCCTCAACTCTCCGCCTTCAGCCGAAGTGACGCGCTGTCATCGGCATGATCGGATGGATTTTCCGGGATCGAGGCTCGGCTCCGAAGTCGACAGTTAGGCGGAGCGTTGGATGTCGTCTTGCCGGGGCTGGGATCGATCCTGCGGGATCCGGGCGCTGCCGGCCGCGCTTCGCAGGCCCGGTATTGCTCACAGCGCTACCTGCGGCGCCGGTGCGGGCCGATGTGATCGTTGCCCTGACGACGCTCGCCGTCGACCGCGACGGTGAATACTGAGCGTGCGTAGCTGCTTGTAGGTTAACGGGTAGTGGCATTCGCGGGGGTGCTCTTCAAGGTGGTGAGCAGTCCGGCGGTGCGAAGCGCCCTGACCTCACTGGTGGCTCGGGCTCTCAAGGCGCCGTTCTAGATGCGGCGGGAGGATCGCGGCGCCGTCACTGCCGAGATGGCGGTCGCGCTGCCTGTCCTGGTGCTGCTCTTGGCGGTCTCTCTCGGCGCCGTGGGTGCGGTCACCGCGCAGCTGCGGTGCGTCGACGCGGCGCGCGAGGGTGCCAGGGCGGCGGCTCGCGGGGAGTCGAGCGCTCGGGTCACCGCCCTGGCTCGGCAGGTCGCACCCGCCGGAGCACGGATCGAGGTGGCCGCCACCGGCTCGGGCCTGGTTGCCGTGAGCGTCACCGGCCGGGCGCCGATCGTCGGGCGACTGCTCGCGGCGTTCCCGGTGCATGCCAGCGCGGTCGCCCGCGTCGAGCCGGGTGCCCCGCCATGACGAGGGACCGGGGGTCGGCTTCGGTCTACGTGCTGGCGGTCTCGGCGGTGACCCTGATGGTGGGCCTGGCGGCCGTGGCCGTGGGAACGGCCGTGGTGACACGGCACCGGGCCGAAGCGGCGGCTGATCTGGGCGCGATCGCCGCGGCCTCGGCGGCCCTGCGGGGCCAGCCCGGCGCGTGTGCGCAGGCCGGTGAGGTGGTCCGAGCCAATGGCGCGAAGTTGACCGGTTGCCGGCTGGTCGGCGCCGATGCGCGGTCACCGCGGCGGTCGGCGATGACGCGTTCGGCCGCGGGTGGGGCGGGGCACGGGTAACCGCACGGGCCGGGCCGGCCACGGACGCCGGCACTGGCATCGGCATCGGGTCAAGTGCGCGGCGTGTGCGCGCAGTTTCGTCTGAGTCTGCGAGGGCACGGACGGACATCATTTCCGGTTACCGTGAGGTGGGCACTCAACCTGGGGCCGGTGTGGTCGGCGGACCACACCGAAGACGGTGCGGCGGGTGATCGCCCGGTGCGAGTCCGACGGCGGTGCGCCGGTGGGGGCCACGGGAGCACAACTACGACAGCGTCACTTTCGTGGTGGCCGAGCGCGTCGAGAAGACCCAGGGCAAGATCTCAGCCAAGCGGCTGCTGCCGGTGGCCCAGGCCGCCGGGTATGCGGGGTCGGCGCCCTGACGTGGACGGCGCCGAACCGGCACCGGCACTCGATGCCCGGTACGCCGAGCGTGGCGCGAAGCAGCTGGCTGTCCTGCCACGATGCCGGCAGACAATCCGCGGGTACGTCCCTGGCGCGCTTGCGGATCAGGTTGCGTTCGGGCGCATTGCCAGCATTACGGCAAGGCGATGCGAATCGCGGCGCTCACTGCGCGCATGGTCGGGGCCGACACAGCGCCAAGCGCCACCGTGAGTTCGCCTCGGTAGAGCTGGATGAGGTCGTCGACCACGACGTAGCCGACCAGCGGGTCTGCCGAGGACAGTGGCACGACGGTGGGCACGTTGGCGTGCTTGCCAGTGGTGGTGACCCGCACGGCGACAACGGTCTCGAGGTTGCGGTTGCGGGAGTTATTGCTCACGATGAGCCACGGCTTCGCGCCGTGACCGAGATCGACCCGGAACACCTGGCCACGCAGCGCCGTCACGCTTACGCAGTGGCTTCGGTGCGGGCAACGTAGCGATCGCGGGCCGCGCGGCGCTCGTCGCGCCCCTCAGTGCCCTCATATACCTGAGCGAGCTCGGCGTAACCGGCGTCGAGCACGTCGTCGCGCAGGGCATCGGCTCCGGCCTGCAGAAGCGCCCGGATGGCGGCGGCTTCGGAGTTCACTGAGCCCACGCCGTGCTCGGTCGCCCAGCGTTGAAGCACCTGGTGTTGGCCGGTGCCGGGCCGAATGAACGGCTCCAGCGTCAGCTGGTCGCCCTCGCCGAGGATGAGGCTCAAACGCTTCGTCATACCGCAGAGCATACACCCGTTGGCGGTGTAGCAACAGGCGCATCGCATGCGCCGATGCCATAGGTCAAGTCCATCTCCCCTTGTGATACTGCATCCGACAGACGCATTGGTCCCTCCCAAGGGCGGCACAAGACGCAGCGACGAGCCGGAATCGCCGGCCCGCTATGGGATCAGAGGTACTGCCGGCGAGCGCGACCGAGCCGGCTCCTGTCGGTCACGCGCCCCTTGAAGGTGTGCGCCACCGCTCAGCACCGCCAGAACCGGGCATTCCATTGCAACTACGCGAAATCGGGCGCGTCTGCTGGCGCTGGACTGCCAAAATGGCCCAAGGACACGCTACTGGTCGTTGGCGGCAGATCGAAAGCAACGGGTTGACCCGCGGTAGAGGATGACGGCATGGATCTGGATCCGGTACTGACGAACCCCAATCACTACAAGGTCGTATTCGAAAACGATCGGGTGCGTGTCCTCGAGTACACCGATCAGCCTGGAGATAGGACAACCCCGCACGAGCACCCTGACAGCGTCATGCACACGCTGAGCACGTTTCGGAGGCGCCTGTACTCGGGCGATGTGCAGCGTGACGTAGAGATCTCTGCTGGCACCACCAACTGGCTGCCTGCGCAGGAGCATGCTGGTCACAACATCGGCGAGACTCCAACCCACGTCATCTTTGTGGAGCTCAAGGACGCTCCACACGGCTCGTCCGTTGGCGGATTGGGGCCGAGCAGCTAACCTTTGGTCGGCCCAGCGGTGCTATCGAGCGCCGCTCGCGCTCGACCGCCGGATCGCCCGAGGAGCAAACACGGGGTCGGCGCCGTCCGACAAAGCTGCCGAGCCGCCTGCATCGGGAGATCGAGGCACTCGCAGAAGCCATGGCGGCCCGGTACGCTCTCGCCCACCTGCTCGCATGGTCCGGCGCCAGGATCGGCGAGCTGGCGACTCGCTTCGGCCGGACATCCCCAGCTGGCACGAGACCTCCTCGGTCGCGTACGTGAGTATCGACCCGAGGAACTGAGCCGCTGGCGCACCCCACCGCAGGCTGCCTAACCGGTCGGCTCCGGCACCCCATCACCCTCAAGCCAGACTGGGAAATCACCCAGACCAACGCGCTGCGTTGCGACGACCGTTAGATTCCGCCCACCCGACGGGAACCTTCACCGGACGGGTCTTCCGGGAACCGACGACTCGGAGCCCGGTGACGGCGCCTAAAGGGGTTTCGGGCCTTGAGGTGGCGGAGCGGTGAGGGTTCTCGCGACGCGTGGAGCCCCGCCAAGTTCGCCGATCACGCCGCGGCCCTGACGTGGGCGAGCGGAAATGACGAAGGGCAACACGACCTACAGCGGGTGGAGTTTCTCGGCTCGGCCTGTCGATTGTCCGTACGGTGGCCGAGGCGCACGGCGGGCATGCGGAGGTGGCCAACCAGCCGACCGGCGGCGCGCTGGTGGACCTCGTCCTCCACGTCTGAGCGTGGGGTGGGCGCTCCGATCAGACGGCGCAGTCCCTGCAGAGCAGCCGGCCCGTGTGCGCGCCGGTGAGCAGGCTCCGGTGATGGACGAGGAAGCAGGAGTCGCAGCGGAACTCGTTGTCCTGCATAGGCAGCACCCGTACGGTCAGCTCCTCGCCGGAGAGGTCGGCCCCGGGGAACTCCAGCGCTTCGGCCAAGTCGGCCTCGTCGATGTCGACGCTGCCGGATTGCGATTTGTTGGCCCTGCGGTCCTTGAGGTCTTCCAGGCTGTCTTCGACCATCTCGGAAGTGGCCGTGGCCCGTGGGGCGTCGTAGTCGGTCGCCATGGGTGTCCCTCCCCAGGTCCCGTGAATCGCAGCCGCCGGCCTGCAGGGAAGGTCGCGGGGCGATACTTAATGTAATCAAGATACTACTCTGTGCAAGCGATAGGAAGAGCTGATTTCGCCCTTGATCCGCTGGCCGCCCCGGAGACGGGCGCACCGATCGACGGCTATGGTGTCGGCGAAGCGCCACATCCATGCTGCGGCGCCAGACTCGGAGTCATGCAAGACCTTGTAGATGAACCGGCCTGGCATTCGCTGCTGCTCTACGAGTTCGACGTACGTACGCAACAGGTCTCGCCGGCAGATCTGCTTCGATTCTCGTGCCCACTGGGGCTCTGCTTTCAGTTTGACCACAAGGTTCGACGTCCCCTGAACAGCACATCCGCTCCAGTCTGCTCCGGCGGCTCGCGATGCCGGGATGGAGCCACCGATTCGGCGCCCGTAGCGACGGGGTGAGGGGCGCTGCCGGGTCGCCCTGTGGACTCTGTCGGCCGTGACGGACCGCTCGTTGCCCTTCGCCGGGCGCCGGGCGATCCATGCGCAATGAGGGTGCGATCCAGCCGCCACGCACCGCGACTAGGAGCGGGAGGCGATCCGGCCCGCGGCGGCGGCCCGGTTTGGCACCAGTACTTGCTCGCCGGAGCTCGACAGCCCGTGCCGGTCGCCGCTTGCCCCCGGGAGAACGGAGGATCCCAGTGTCAACCAGCTCAATTCCGCGCCCTCAGCGGCCATTGGGGTATCCCTGCGGCACGACTTCGTGCAGGCAGAGAACGTTGCCATCCGGGTCCTCGAACCACGCCGCCTTCTCCGAGCCGAGCACGCACACGTGGTCTACGGTCTTCAGACCCGGCACGTCGTAGTCGGCGAATGTGACGCCGCGCTGCTCGAGGTCTCGAATCTCGGCGACGATGTCGGGGACCTCGAACGACAGCTCGGTGCGGCCCGTCGCTGTCGCGTCCGGTCCCGGCATCAACGCCAGTCCGGACCCGCCCCGGAGTGAAAACATCTCTTGCCCCTCGGTGTTTTGGCCGTTGTAGACCAGTCCGAGACGGTCACGGTAAGACTCCACCGCGCCCGACGCATCCCGAACCTGCAGAATCGTGGTGATGACGGCTTGCGACAGCATTCCGACCTCCGCCCTGATTGGCCCTGCTCCTGAGCAGAGTGCTCCCAAGTTCATGCATCCACAAGGGAAACGCCCCTGCCGGACGCGGGCACCGACGTCGCGCTGCGCCGCACCGCTCGCGATCTCGTGCTCGCTGCACGAGCGGCTGCGGGTGCCGGTACTGCCGCCCTATTGCGCCGACCTGCCAGTGGCGCAGGTGGCTGAGCTAGTCGCCCGGCCGAAGGGACCGTGAAGCGGGTGCTGTTCGACGCCGGGTGTCTGATGGCGAGCAGGCTGCAGGAGTGCTGGCGGTCTCGGCGGTGACCCTGATGGTGGGCCTGACGGCCGTGGCCGTGGGAACGGCCGCGGTGACACGGCACCGGGCCGAAGCGGCGGCTGATCTGGGCGCGATCGCCGCGGCCTCGGCGGCCCTGCGGGGCCAGCCCGGCGCGTGTGCGCAGGCCGGTGAGGTGGTCCGAGCCAACGGCGCGAAGTTGACCGGTTGCCGGCTGGTCGGCGCCGATGCGCTGGTCACCGCGGCGGTCGGCGATGACGCGTTCGGCCGCGGGTGGGGCGTGGCACGAGTCACCGCACGGGCCGGGCCCGCCAAGCACACCGGCGTCGGGTCAGGTGCGCGGCGAGTGCGCGCCCGATGAGGGTGCGTCGGGCGTGCCGCCGGTCGGGGCAGTGCCGGTCGGCGCGCTGGGTCGGTCGTCCGGGTTGATCGGACGGCTGACGACGGTCGGCGGATTGCTGCGCTCGTCGGCGGCGGTGCGACCGGTCGAGCCGGCCGGCGCCGCTGCACCGCTGGGACCGCTGGGACCGCTGGGACCAGACGCCGTGGCGCGGCGCTGCTGGTCGAGCTCTCGGGCCAGCCGGGCGTTCTCCGCCTGCAACTCGTTTTCCCGCTCGCGCTTGATCTTGCGCTCCTCGCGAACCTGGCGGCGCTTGCGGCCGGAGCGGCGCAGTCCGGAGACTAGCAAGAGGAGCCCGAGCAGGACAACGACACCGGTGATGGCGCCGACGGCGAACAGCTCCCCTGGCGAGAGGTTCGGGTGTTGTCCGAACACATCCAATTTGGCTGGCGTGGTGTTTCCCGTCACGACGCCGGCGATGAGGGCCCCAGCCGCGATGAGTAGCAACAGCCCCAGGATCAACAACATGAGCGGAACTCGCCTTCTTGCCGTGGTGGACGTGACGCTCGCACCCTACTCAGAAACGACGTACCCGGGCCCCGACGCGCTCACGCCTCGCCCGGCGAGAACGCAATCGCACGGACCTCCGCGGTCATCCCGGCGTCAGACCCCGCTTCGAGCAGCGCGCCGATCACGATGCCGAGCAGCCGCACCGCCCCGTCCTTGTCGAGCGGCTCGTTGCCGTTGCCGCACTTGGGCGACTGCACGCACGACGGGCACCCACTGGTGCATTCGCAGGACGCGATCGCCGCCCGTGTCGCGCCCAGCCACTCGGCCACGGCGTCGAAGCCGCGGGCGGCGAACCCCGCACCCCCGGGATACCCGTCGTAGACGAAGACCGTCGCGCGGCCGGTGTCCTCATGCAGGGCCGTCGACACCCCGCCGATGTCCCATCGGTCGCAGGTCGCGTACAACGGCAGGAGCCCGATCGCGGCGTGCTCGGCGGCGTGCGCGGCACCGGGTACGTCGGCCGGAGCCAGGCCGGCCCGGGCGAGTGCCTCGGCGGTGACCGTGTACCAGACGGCCCGGGTCCGCAACTGCCGCGGCGGCAGGTCGAGCGGATGCTCGTCGAGCACCTCACCCGTGGCCACCATCTTGCGCAGGTAACCGATCACCTGGTTGGTCACGTCGACGCTGCCGAGGTGCAGGGTCACCGGGCCGAGGTCCCGGCTGCGCAGCACCTTGACGATCCGGATGTCGGTGATATCGCGTGCCGACGTCGTCCAGTCCGGCTCCTCGGCATGCACCATGGCCACCGCGGCGTCGGAATCGAGGGAGTCCACGATGTAGCTGGCCCCCTGGTGCAGGTGCACGGCACCGGAATGCACTTGACTGTGCGCCGAGCCGGGGTCCACCGTGCCGAGCAGCCGGCCGGTGTCGGCCTCCACCACCCGGACCTGTTCGCCGCCCACACCGCGGATGTCCACCGACGGGCGTTCCCGCGTGGTCCAGTACCACCCGGAGGGCCGGTGCCGCAGCAGCCCGCGGCGGACCAGATCGGGCATCAACGCAGCCGCGACCTCCCCGCCGAACAACGGCAGGTCGTCGTCGGTCAGGGGCAGCTCCGCCGCGGCACAGCACAGTTGCGGGCCCAGCACGTACGGGTTGCTGGGGTCGAGCACGGTCGCCTCCACGGGCCGGCCGAAGACGGCCGCCGGATGGTGCACGAGATAGGTGTCCAGCGGGTCATCGCGGGCCACGAAGATCGCCAGCGCCCGCTGACCGGTGCGCCCGGCTCGCCCGGCCTGCTGCCACAGCGAGGCGAGGGTGCCCGGATACCCAGCCAGCACAACCGCGTCGAGCCCGGCGACGTCGAGGCCGAGTTCGAGGGCGTTGGTCGAGGCCAGGCCGAGCAGCCGGCCCGACTGCAGGGCCGCCTCGAGTTCGCGCCGCTCGCCTGGCAGATAACCGGCCCGATAGGCGGCCACCCGGTCGGCCAACTCCGGCGCGGCCTCGAGCAGCGACCGCCGGGCGCCCAGCGCCACCACCTCGGCGCCACGCCGTGACCGGACGAAGGCCAGTGTCCGTACCCCCTCGACGACGAGATCAGCTAGCAGCGCCGCGGTCTCGGCGGTCGCCGTACGGCGTACCGGCGCTCCGTGCTCGCCCGACCGGCCGGGCATCAGCGGCGGCTCCCACAGGACGAAGTCAAGCGCGCCCCGCGGTGAGGCGTCGTCGGTGACCGCGGTGACGGGCAGGCCGACCAGCCGGGCGGCCGACTCGGCGGGGGCGGCGACAGTGGCCGAGGCGAGCACGAACACCGGCGAAGCGCCATAGCGGGCGCACACCCGCCGCAACCGCCGCAGCACATGCGCGACATGCGAGCCGAATACGCCCCGATAGCCGTGACACTCGTCGATCACGACGTAGCGCAGCCGCCGGAGGAACGGCGCCCACCTGGCATGCCCGGGCAGCATCGCCCGGTGCAGCATGTCGGGGTTGGTCAGCACCAGTCGCGCGTGCGCGCGCACCCAGTCGCGCTCTGCCTGAGGCGTGTCGCCGTCATAGGTGGCCGCCCGTACCTCGGTGAGCCGCAGGGCGCGCACGGCCCGCAACTGGTCGGCCGCGAGAGCCTTCGTGGGCGACAGGTACAGCGTGGTGGACTTCGATTCGGTGAGCAGGCTCGACAGCACCGGAAGCAGGTACGCCACGGACTTGCCAGACGCCGTGCCCGTCGCCACGACCACCGACGTGCCGGCCACCGCGAGCGAGGCCGCCGTTACCTGGTGCTCCCAGGGCCGCTCCACGCCGGCCAATCGCAGCCGGTCCTCGAGCAGGGGAGGTACCCAGTCGGGCCAGGCAGCGAGCCGCCCGGGTCGGGCGGGCAGCGACTCCACGTGGGTGATCGGCGACTCCGCCCGTCCCGCGGCAAGTCGCTCCAGCAGGGGCCGGGCCATGCCGCGACTGTCGCACGACTGTCACCGTGGTGAGCGTCGAGGAGCACCGAGTGGTTAGACTCCCTGGACGCCCTATCTTGGATAATGCGTGTTCGATCATGGAGGGATAGCCTGTGGATCTGTCCTTGTCCACCCGTACCGAGGGTGACCGGACCGTCGTCGCTGTCGGCGGTGAGATAGACGTCTACACCGCACCGAAGCTGCGCGAGCAGCTCATCGACCTGGTGAGCAACGGCAACTACCACATCATCGTCGACATGGAATCGGTCGAATTCCTCGACTCGACCGGCCTCGGCGTGCTCGTCGGGGGCCTGAAGCGTGTCCGCGCGCACGATGGTTCGTTGCAACTGGTGTGTACGCAGGAGCGGATACTCAAGATTTTCCGGATCACCGGGCTGACGAAGGTGTTCCCGATCCACGCCTCCGTCGACGAGGCCATCACCGCAACCGACTGACTGCTCGAGAGCCCTCCATGCCGACCGTCCGATTGCAGATCTCGCCAACCCCGGCTCATGTCCGGACCGCCCGGTTGGTTGCGACCGCCGTGGCACGACGGGCCGGCGTGGCCGACGCGGCGCTTGACGAGATCCGGTTCGCCGTCGGCGAAGCCTGCTCGCGCGCGGTCAGCCTGCACCAGCAGTTCGCACCGCACGAGTTGGTGACTCTGCTGCTCACCGACGAAGGCACGTACGTCGTGACCGTCTGCGACGCCGCTCCATCTGGTTCGGAGACCACCGAGGGAGATCCGTTGGAGCTCCTCGACCGGCTCAACTCACCGATGCAGCGGGTCAGCGACCAAATGCCGGCCGGTTTCGGGCTGGCGGTGATCGGCGGCCTGGTCGAGGACCTGGAGATCACCGACGCCACCGACGGCCCGGGCACGCTCGTACGGATGACGTGGCCGTTGTCCGGCGCCGACCACACTTCCCGCCGATAGCCGGACGGCTGGCCGGTCGAGGCTGGCGCGCGCCGCCGATGGGCCTCACGTAGACTCCACGACCTGCGTGGACGCGCGTTTGCCCAGCGTCCGCACCTGCCGACGGACGCCACCGCCCGACCGGGGATTTGGGGTCGTCCGCTCCGAGTCGTCTCAGGAGGACGCATGCCGGGGCTGAGCCTCGCCGCCGCTAAGGGTGGCACCACCGTCGAGGGTGGCGACTACACCCTCGTCATCGGCATCGCGGTCCTTGCCGTGCTGGCCTTGGCCTTCGCCTATTACCTGGTACGTGAAGTGCTGGGTGCGAGCCAGGGCACGGCCAAGATGCAGGAGATCTCGCGGGCGGTGCAGGAGGGCGCCGCGGCGTACCTGTCCCGGCAGTTCCGCACACTGGCCGTCTTCATCGTCCTCGTCTTCGGCCTGCTCCTGCTCCTTCCGGCCGAGAACGCCTCGGTGCGCTGGGGGCGCTCGATCTTCTTCGTAGTCGGGGCGGTTTTCTCGGCACTCGTGGGCTTCGTCGGCATGACGCTGGCCACTCGGGCCAACGTCCGGGTCGCGGCGGCGGCGCAGGAATCCGGCCGAAATCTCGCCATGCGGATCGCCTTCCGGGCGGGCGGCGTCTGTGGCATGTTCACCGTCGGGCTGGGCCTGCTGGGCGCATCCGGCGTGCTGCTGATCTACAACGACAAGGCCGCCTCGGTGCTGGAGGGCTTCGGCTTCGGCGGCGCGCTGCTGGCGATGTTCATGCGTGTCGGCGGCGGTATCTTCACCAAGGCCGCCGACGTCGGCGCCGACCTGGTCGGCAAGGTCGAGGCCGGCATCCCCGAGGACGACCCCCGCAACGCCGCCACCATCGCCGACAACGTGGGCGACAACGTCGGCGACTGCGCCGGCATGGCGGCTGACCTGTTCGAGTCCTACGCGGTCACCCTCGTCGCGGCGCTGATCCTCGGCAAGGCGGCATTCGGGGCCGCCGGGCTGGTCTTCCCGCTCATCGTGCCGGCGATCGGCGTGCTCACCGCTGTCATCGGCATTCTGGCCGTGGCGCCGCGGGCCGGCGACCGCACCAGCATCTCGGCGATCAACCGCGGCTTCTTCATCTCGGCCGGCGTCTCGGCGGTCCTGGTCGCCGTCGCGGCCTACGTGTACCTCCCGGCGTCGTTCGCGGAGCTCCACGTCAACGTTCATTCGACCCACAGCCCGCGATTCATCGCGATCGGCGCCGTGCTGATCGGGCTCGTGCTCGCGGCCGCCATCCAGTTGCTGACCGGCTACTTCACCGAGACCAGCCGCAAGCCGGTGCAGGACATCGGCCGGTCGTCGCTCACCGGAGCGGCAACGGTGATCCTCACCGGGGTGGCGATCGGCCTGGAGTCAGCCGTCTACAGCGCGCTGCTCATCGGCGCGGCGGTCTACGGCGCCTTCCTGCTCGGCGGCGGGTCGGTCGTGGCGTCGCTCTTCGCGGTCGCGCTGGCCGGCACGGGGCTGCTCACCACGGTCGGGGTCATCGTCTCGATGGACACCTTCGGCCCGGTCAGCGACAACGCGCAGGGCATCGCCGAGATGTCCGGGGATATCGACGAGGCCGGTGCCCTGGTGCTGACCGATCTCGACGCCGTCGGCAACACCACCAAGGCGATCACCAAGGGCATCGCGATCGCGACGGCGGTTCTCGCGGCGACGGCGCTGTTCGGCTCGTTCCGTACCGCCGTCGAGGACGCCCTGGCCAAGGCGGGGGTTGCCGCGGGCTCGTTCAGCCTGTCGGTCGACAAGCCCAACGTGCTCGTCGGGCTCATCATCGGTGCGGCCGTGGTGTTCCTGTTCTCCGGCCTCGCGATCAACGCCGTGTCCCGCGCCGCCGGCCGCGTCGTCTACGAGGTACGAGAGCAGTTCCGCACCCACCCGGGGATCATGGACTTCACCGAGCGGCCCGACTACGGCCGGGTCGTCGACATCTGCACCAAGGACTCCCTGCGCGAGTTGGCCACCCCGGGCCTGCTCGCCGTGCTCGCGCCCATCGCCGTCGGGTTCGGACTGGGCTACGCCCCGCTCGGCGCCTACCTGGCCGGAGCGATCGGCTCCGGAGTGCTCATGGCGGTGTTCCTGGCCAACTCCGGCGGCGCGTGGGACAACGCCAAGAAGCTGGTCGAGGAGGGCAAGTACGGCGGCAAGGGCTCCGAGGCGCACGCGGCCACCGTCATCGGCGATACCGTCGGCGACCCGTTCAAGGACACCGCCGGTCCCGCGCTGAACCCACTGCTCAAGGTGATGAACCTCGTCGCCCTGCTCGTCGCCCCGGCTGTGGTGCGGTACGGCGTCGGCCGCGACGAGAATGTCGCCGTACGGTTGACCATCGCGCTGGTGGCCGCCGCCATCGTGGTCGGCGCCGTCGTCTTCTCCAAGCGGCGCGGTGTCGCCGTGGGAGCGGAGTCCGCCGAGGAGCCGGTCGCCGTCGAGCGGACCCCGGCCTAGGGCGAACCCACCCGACTTGCGGTGATTCGCGGTGCGCTAGGGTGCGCCCGTCATTGGCGATTGGTGGCGAGTCGACTGCCGTTGGTTCCAGTCGCTGGCCAGCAAACAGCAGCGTAAAGGTGATGAGGGTCGATGTCGGTGTCTGGAAGTCGTGTCGGAGCCGGACGTGTGTCGCGCTCCGACGGCCGTTACCTGTTCCGTGTTCTCGCGGCTCTCGCGATGGTGCTCGTCCTCGCGTCCTGCGGCGGCATCGGCGGCGGTGGCAAGGTCAGTGCCGCCAAGTGGTCCAAGGACGTCTGCGGCACGATCAAGCCCTGGACCGACGACATCAAGACATCGATGGGCTCCTTCCAGTCGGCGGTCGACCCCAGCGCGGATCCCGCCACGGTCAAGACCAAGCTGACCAAGTCACTCGGCGATGCGGTCACCGCCACCGACAAGGCGCTCAAGGGCGTCGGCGACGCCGGCACCCCCGACGTCAAGGACGGCGCCAAGATCGTCAAGGATTTCAAGGCAGCCCTCAAGGCGGCGCGCGACGCGTTCGCGAAGGCCAAGAAGGGCATTGAGGCGATCAGCACCAGCGACAAGTCGAAGTTCCTCACCGACCTGTCCAGGGTGGCCACCGCGATGGGCACCGACGTACAGGGCGCCGGCAAGAAGGTTGACGCCCTGAAGTCGACCGAACTCAAGAAGGCCTTCGACAAGGAGAAGTCCTGCAAGGCCGTGGGCGTCTAGCGGGGCCTGCGCGCACGACGGCCGCTGCCGGTGGTCGCACCGGACGATAGTGGCTGGGCTTTTCACTACCCTGCTGTCATGTTCCGGCAACTGTCCTTCTTCACCGCTGGAGCGTTGCCCCCTGCCGTCGATGACCTCGAGGGGCTGCTGGCCGGGCCGGGGCAGCTGGTCCGGCGCGGTGACAAGGCCAGCATCAGTGCCGTGGTGAGCGAAGTATGGCGGGTCGCCGCGCTCCTGTCAGCGTTCGCCGAGCGAGGTCTGACCGGCGAGCGGGACACCACGTTCGACGATCAGCTCGCGGTACGTACCGGCTTCTCCGCCGCACTTGTGCCGATCGCCGGCCGGTGGACCCGAGGCGCCCGCGTACTGCCGCCGGACGGCTTCGTCCTCGACGGGCCCCGGTTGCGACTGTGGGCCATCGCGGCCGGCCGCTGGGACGCCTACGGCTACCTGCTGGCGGTCGGTGGCACCGACGACGCGGTCTGGAAGGCGATCGGGTCCGCTCTGCATGATGCCGGTGTACCGGGCACCCTGATCGGTCCCCGGGCGGGCGGCCCGGCCTACCGGATCACGGGCTCGCGCCACCTCGTCCGGCTGCGCGAGCTGCTCGGTGAACCACCGCCGGATGCGACCGCCACCGACTGGCCGACCTAGCCCACGAGCGCCGCTGGCACGCTTGGCGGCGCGCAGCCGTTACGTTTGACAGGGCACCCGGAGCAGAGTGCACACTCCTGGCGCCGTATCGCACGACCTCAGTGAACCGACCCGAGACCCTGGAGAACCGTGCCCCCGACCCGGAGCAAGTCCTCCGCCAAGGATGGAGTCAGGCTCGTCATCGTCGAGTCGCCCGCCAAGGCCAAGACGATCGCCGGCTATCTCGGCGCGGGCTATCTGGTGGAATCGAGCATCGGGCACATCCGGGACCTGCCCCGCAACGCCGCCGACGTTCCGGCGGCCCACAAGGGTGAGAGTTGGGCTCGGCTCGGCGTCGACGTCGACCATGGCTTCGCCCCGTTGTACGTCATCAGCCCCGACCGCAAGCAGCAGGTCAGCAAGCTGAAGAAGCTGCTGGCCGGCGCCAGCGAGTTGTATCTCGCGACGGACGAGGACCGCGAGGGTGAGGCCATCGCCTGGCACCTGGTGGAGACGCTCAAGCCCACCGTCCCGGTGCGCCGCATGGTCTTCCACGAGATCACCCCGGCAGCCATCGCGGCCGCTGTGGCCAACCCGCGCGAGATCGACGCCGCGCTGGTGGACGCACAGGAGACCAGGCGGATCCTCGACCGGCTGTACGGCTACGAGGTCAGCCCGGTGCTGTGGAAGAAGGTGCTGCCGAAGCTGTCGGCCGGCCGGGTGCAGTCCGTGGCCACCCGGATCGTGGTCGAGCGGGAGCGGGCCCGGATGAAGTTCCGGACCGCCGACTACTGGGACATCGCCGGGGTCTTCGACACCGATCGACCCGAGCCGGGCGATCCGACCGCGCCTACGCGGTTCAACGCCAACCTCGTCGGGCTTGACGGCGACCGGGTGGCCACCGGCCGCGACTTCGACCCGGTGACCGGCCAGGCCCGCTCCGGGGTGGTCCACCTCGACGAGGCCGGCGCCCGCGGTGTGGCCGCGCGGCTCGACGGCGCGGAGTTCGCGGTGACCCGGGTG
>JBBPZR010000076.1:0-10853 GCA_038276285.1 Mycobacteriales bacterium
CAGCGGGCAGATCCAGACCGGTGAGATGCCGACCACGTCGGCGAAAAAGCGCAGGAACTCCGGGGCGCGCTGCACTGGGATCTCGACATCCTGCACGACGTCCTCGCGGGCCGGCCGGCCGCGCAGTGCATCGAGCCGGCGGATGGGGCCGTGTCGCTTCTCGAAGGCGACGAGCTTCCAGTAGGTGTCCGATCGCAGCAATCGCTTGGGCCACAGCCGCCGGATCGCCGGCCGCTGCACCCCGAACGCCCGCGAACACCAGAACCAGTCGGTGTCCCAGCGCCACAGGTAGGCGCGGATCGACAGGTGGTCCTCGCGGCGGTGCTCGAGCGACCGGTAGTAGATCCGCATGCCGGTGTAGTCGTTGGTGTAGGGCGCCTCGGCTTCGAAGCTGCCGAGGGTCAGGAACATCTCGTGCGGCCCGAACACCGTGCCGTCGATGAAGTCGTGCTGCCCGCTCGAACACGCCTCCTCGATGGCGGTACAGAACGCCTCGTAGCCGTCGTAACGCTCGTGTCGCAGGTGGACGAAGGGCTGCACCGGCTCCAACTCGATCCGCAGCCGGGTGGCGTAGCCCAGCGAGCCGTAGGAGTTGGGAAAGCCGAAGAACAGGCCGCGGTGCTCGTTGGTGCGGGTGGCGGTGACGATGTCGCCGCCGCCGGTGAGCACCTCGAGCTCGGTCACCGACTCGTGCGGGCAGCCGTTGCGGAACGACGAGGACTCGATGCCCAGCCCGGTGACGGCGCCACCCAGCGTGATGGTCTTGAGCTGCGGCACGACCAGGGGCATCAGGCCGTACGGCAGCGTCGCATCGACGAGAGCCTCGTAGGTCGTCATGCCCTGCACGTCGGCCGTGCGGGCGACCGGGTCGACCGAGAGCACCGCATCGAGCCCGCTCGCGTCCAGCGACGGCCGCGTGGCCTCCCGGCTGCGGAACAGGTTGGACGTGTGCTTGGCCAGCCGGACCGGGCGGTCGGCCGGCAGGGCGGAGTATTCCTGCGCGAGCCGGCGCACCCGCCGGTCGTGCTCATCACGCGACGTCACCGGCGAATGATGGGCCCCGCCGGTCGCCGGTGTCCAGCCGCTCGCGGTCAGCCTGTCCATGATCGAGGGGGAGTTGGTGCGGCTGGAACCGCACCAAGTCCCCCTCGATCACTCGGGCAGCGACTGCCGGACGGCTTCCAGCTCTCCCAGCAGCGACAAGGTGACCTCCGCCGGCGGTCGGGCACCGTCGACGGTGACGAGCTCTTCTCGATTCGCGTAGTAGTCGAGCATCGGCATCGTGTGCTCGTGGAACACCTCGAGCCGGTGGGAGATGACGTCCGCGGTGTCGTCGGCGCCGCGGCCGCGCGCCAGCAGCCGGCGTACCAGATCCTCCGTCGGCACATCCAGGAAGACCGCGGCCTGCACGGCCACGCCCAGCTCTCGAGCGGTCTCGTAGGCCTTCTCGGCCTGCTCGACGGTGCGCGGGAAACCGTCGAGGACGTAGCCGCCCGACTCGTTCGCGGCCAGCACCGGCTTGCGGAGCATGTCCATGACATGCGCGTCGGGGACCAGATCGCCGCGGTCGACGTACTGATTGACCGACCGGCCGATGCTGGTCCCCTGCTTGACGTGCTTGCGGAGCAGGTCGCCGCTGGAGATGTGGGTGATGCCGAAGTGCTTGGCGACCCGCACCGCTTGCGTGCCCTTGCCTGCGCCCGGTGCGCCGATCAGCAGTATCCGCATGCCGAACCATGGCACACCGGGTCGCGATTAGACCTCTGGGCTGTCGAGCACGGCCTCGATCTCGAGCACGAGCTGCACCTTGTCGCCAACGACCACACCGCCGCCGTCCATCGGCATGTCTATGTCGACGCCGAAGTCGCGGCGATTGATCTGACCGGTGGCGCTGAAGCCGGCCCGGGTGCCGCCGTACGGGTCAGGGCCGAAGCCGTTGAGCTCGACGGTCAGCGGCACGGGGCGGGTGACGCCGTGCAGCGTCAAGTCGCCGTCGACGACGAAGCCGTCGCCGTCGGCCCGGATGCCGGTGGAGCGGTAGGTCATCGTCGGGTGCTTCTCGACCTCCAGGAAGTCCGCCGAGCGGATGTGGTTGTCGCGCTGGGCGCCCGTGTCGAACGAGCTGACGTCGATGGTCGCGGTGGCCGACGACGCGAGCGGGTCCGATGCGGTGACGATCTTGCCCTCCACCGTGCCGAATTTGCCGCGGACCTTGCTGACCATCAGGTGCCGGACGGTGAATGACACGTCCGAGTGCACGGGGTCGATGGTCCAGGTGCCGGTCACGTAACCGGGAAGCTGGGTGATGGTGCTGGGTGCGGTCATGTTGGTGGCTCCTTCGGCAGATAGTTGAACTCTCAACCGGGCGACACAACAGTAGCATAACGTTGAACGTTCAACAACTCCGGTATGATGGGGCCATGACCAAGTGGCTGGCTCCGCGCGAGCAGGCGGTGTGGCGCGCCTTCCTCGAGGCCAACCAGTTGCTCTTCGACCAGATCGACCGGGACCTCCAGCGCGACTCCGGGATACCGCACACCTACTACGAGGTGCTGGTACGGCTGTCCGAGGCCCAGGGGCACCGGCTGCGGATGTCGGAGCTAGCGAGCCGCTCGCTGTCCTCCCGCAGCCGGCTGTCGCATGCCGTAAACCGCCTCGAGGAGGCGGGCTGGGTGCGCCGGCAGGCCTGCCCGAGTGACGCCCGCGGCTGGGAGGCCGTGCTCACCGATGAGGGCTTCGCGGCTCTCAAGGCGGCCGCTCCCTTCCATGTCGAGGGGGTCCGCCGGGATCTGTTCGACCAGCTCACCCCGGAGCAGGTCGAGCAACTGGGCGAGATCAGCCGGGCGATCCGCGACCATCTGCGTTCGACGCGCTGATCAATCCGTCCCGTCGCTCAATCCAGGCCGCCGCCGGCCGCGGGTTCCGGGATGCCGGGCAGCACCGTCGCGAGATACGAGCGCGCCGCTTCGGTCGTACCCACGTCCCGGCCTGAGGCTTCGGACCGGAACCACCGGTGCTCCAGGATCTCGTGGAAGACTTCCGCGGGTTCCAGCCGGGGGCGCAGCTCGGCGGGGATCGAGGCGACCACCGGGTCGTAGACCTCCGCCAACCAGCGGCTGGCGGCCATTGCCTCCGACATCGGGTGACCGTCGCGCTGCTCGAGGTAGCCGCGGAAGCTGGCGATGTCGTTGAGCAGCCGGCGGGCCTGTTTCTCTTGCACGGACAACCCGGTCCGCATGAGCAGCCGACGACGATGGTGCCCGGGCTCGGCGATCCGGGTACGCAGCCGCACCTTGTTGCCGTCACCCGTGCTGATCAACTCCACCTCATCGACGTCGAAGCCGAGTTCGTTGAGTCGGCGGAGCCGGGCCGCGATCCGGTAGCGCTGCTCGTCAGGATGTAGCACCTCCTCCCGCGTCAGCTCGTCCCAAAGGGCGCGGTAGCGGGTCGGGATCTCGTCGCACAGGGCGATCGGGTCGACGTCGGGGGGGAGCAGGTCGCCGGCTTGCAGGTCCAGCAGCTCACCTCCGACGCGTTCCCGCGCCAGGTCGACGTCGTAGGTGCGCTGGCCGTCAGAGAGGTTGGCGTGCATCTCGGCCGTCTCGGCATCGACGAGATACGCGGCGAGGGTGCCGGCATCGGGCCGGAACAGCGTGTTGGACAGCGAGCAGTCGCCCCAGAAGCAGCCGGTCAGATGCAGCCGGACCAGCAACTCGACCAGGGCGTCGAGCAGCCGGCCCGCGGGCTCCATCCGGTGGGGGTTGGAGAAGACCGTGCGGTAGGTCAGCGAGTAGTCGAGGAACCGGGTCACCAGGATAGCGTCGGACTCGCTGCCGCGATCGACCACCACGCCGAGCACCTCAACCGCCGGCACGTCGAGTTCGGCCAGCTGGCGCAGGATGCGGTACTCCCGCCGGGCCAGCCGCTCGTCCAGCTCCTTCAGCGCGAACAATTCGCCGGCATCGCTGATGAAGCGGACGACGTGCCGGTGGATGCCGCGCTGGCGTACGTCGACGAGCCGGTCGTCCTCCCACTCTTCGAGCGGGCGTTCCCACGACAGGTCGAGCAGGCCCACCGCACCGTCCGCCGGAGGTACGAAAACGAACCGCATGGCCTCGATTGTCCACGGCGGGCCCGCTAGGTCACGGGGCGGCGCCGAGCAGGCCGATCAGCCGCCGCGCCTTGAGCGCCGATTCCTCCCACTCACCGTCAGGGTCGCTGCCCCAGGTGATGCCGGCGCCGGTGCCGAAACGCAACTCCTCCTCGGCGTGCCAAAAGGTACGGATCCCCACCGCCAGGTCGGCCCGGCGGGTGTCGGCGTCCACCCAGCCGACGAGCCCGCAGTAGATCTCTCGCGGCACCGGCTCCAGTCGCCTTATCTGGGTGAGGGCCGCCTCCTTGGGGGTGCCCGAGATCGACGCCGCCGGCGTCAGCGCGGTCAGGATCTCCGGCCACCGCACACCGGCGCGCAACTCGGCCCGTACGGTGGAGACGAGGTGCACCAGGCCGGGGTGCTCCTCCAACCGGCACAGCTCCGGTACGTCGACCGAGCCGACCCGCGCGATCCGGGCCAGGTCGTTGCGGGCCATGTCGACGATCATGACGTTCTCGGCGATGTCCTTCTCGAGCATGTCTGCGGCCGTGACGGCGGTGCCCTTGATCGGTTGCGTTGTCATCGTTGAGCCGTGCCTGGCGAGGAATCGTTCGGGCGAGGCGCTGACGATGGCGAGGCCCGCTGCCGGTGCTTGTACGACGGCGAAGTACGGCGCCGGGTTGCCGGCCTGGATGCGGCCGGCCAGCGCGGTCAGGTCGGGCGGGTCGGGGAGCGGCGTGGACAGCCGCCGGCACAGGTTGACCTGGTAGACCTCCCCGGCCGCGATCTCCGCGCGGATGTCGCGCACGGCGGCGGTGTATTTCTGGTGGTCGAGCGACGACGCCCAATCGCCGCGGATCGGCTGCCACGGTCGGCTCGGCGGCAGCGTGGCCTCGCGTACCTCGGCGAAGCGCAGGCACCGCAGGCCGCCCTCGAAGGTCTGCACCACGATCCAGAAGCCGGCGCCGTCGAGGGCCGCCGGGTCGCTGGTGACGTCTGCCAGGGAGGTGGCCAGCCGACCGGCGACGTAGCCGTAGGTCGGCGGATCGGCACCCGATCGCGAGGTCACGGTGCCACCCTGCCACCGGACCCGCCTAGTGCGGCTCGGCCAGCGGCGGGCGAGTGATGTGGAGGACGGCATTGCCACGGATCTTGCGCGCGAGCAGGGCGCGCAGCACATCGGGCGTAGTGAGCCAGTCCTGAGCAGGCCGATCTCGGGATGCAGGTGTCCGCTTGTCACGAGCCGGACGAGGGTGGCCAGGTCGTCACCGTCGGACACCTCACTGTCCTCGTAGTCGAACTTGCGTAACGTGGCGCTGGCCCCGCCGCGCCAGTCGAAGAAGTCCAGAACCGGTGGCTGGCGGCTGGCCTGGCCGAGCCACACCAGCAGCCCCCGGTTGGTGAGACGGCAGTGAACGGCGCCGGGCCGATCCATGCCTCGTCAGACCGGTGTGGCTCGGCCGGCGCTGCCGAGTGTCAACTGCCGGCGTACCCACGCGGTGATCCAGGGAGAGCTGGGCCGCCTCTGGCCGGACCAATCTTCCCTGGATCTTGGGCCGGCCCTGGCCGCGCCCTCATGTCCGCCGTACCCGCGCGGTGATCCAGGGAGAGCTGGGCCGCCTCTGGCCGGACCAATCTTCCCTGGATCTTGAGAGCGAGGGACGGCTGAGCGTCGGGCGCGAGGCGAGTGGGGGGAGGGTCGGGCGCGAGACGAGACCGGGGGTCTACTGGTGGATGCCGCACTCTGTCTTCTCGCGCCCGGCCCATCGGCCTGAGCGGGCGTCTTCGCCGGGCGCTACCCAGCGCGTGCAGGGGGCACACCCGATCGACGGGAAGCCCTGCGCCACCAGCGGGTTGACGATGACGTCGTACGCCGCGATGTAGGCATCCACGTCAGCCTCGGTCCAGCAGGCCAACGGGTTGACCTTCACCTTGCCGCGGATGAGATCCCAGTCGACCACCCGGGTATCGCGACGGGTCACGGACTCGTCGCGGCGCAGGCCGGATGCCCACGCGTCGTAGCCGGCCAGCGCCCGATCCAGCGGTGCGACCTTGCGCAGCGCGCAGCACAGGTCCGGGTCGCGGGCGTAGAGGCCGATGCCGTGCCGCTCGTTCTGCTGGGTCACCGACCGCGCCGGACGGACCGTCACGACGTTGACGTCGAGCGTCTCGGCCACCTTGTCCCGGGTCGCGATCGTGGGGAAGAAGTGGTAGCCGGTGTCGAGGAAGATCACGTCCACCCCCGGACGGGCGCGCGCCGCGAGGTGGGCCAGGACGCCGTCGCCCATCGACGAGGCGATGGCGAACCGGTCGCCGAACGTGTCCACGGCCCAGCCGAGCACATCGAGGGGATGCGCGCCCTCCAGGTCGGCACCGGCCTGCCGCGCCAACAGTTCCAGGTTCACCGCGCTACTCCCGTCTCGACCAGCCGTACCACGAACGTGCGCAGGCAGGCAGCACAGCGCCACTGACCCGCCGTTTCCCCGTGCGGAGCGATGTCTTCCTCGCCGCAGTACGGGCAGAAGAACGGCGGGGCATGCCGGGTCGTCTGCTCGCTCATTGCAGCCAGCCCTCATCGGCGCGACGGACGTACGCGGCGAAGCTCTCGGCGGGCTGCCGCCGGGCGAGGTAACCGCGCAGCACCCGCTCCACGTAGTCGGCCGCCTCGTCGGCGGTCACCTTGAGGCCGCGGAACTTGCGGCCGAAGGACGACTCGATGCCGAGGTGGCCGCCCAGGTGCACCTGGAATCCCTCCACCTGCTCGCCGTCGGAACCCCGGACGATGGAGCCCTTGAGCCCGATGTCGGCGGTCTGGAAGCGCGCGCACGAGTTGGGGCAGCCGTTGACGTTGATCGACAGCGGCTGGTCGAAGTCGGGCAGCCGCCGCTCAAGCTCGGCGTAGAGGTCCCGCGCCCGCACCTTGGTCTCGACGATGGCCAGCTTGCAGAACTCCAGGCCGGTGCAGGCCATGGTCCCGCGGCGGAAGACCGACGGCCGCACCTGCAGGTCGAGTGCGGCGAGCGCGCCGATCAGGCCGTCCACCCGCGGCTTGGTCACGTCGAGGATGACGAGCTTCTGCTGGGCGGTGGTACGGATCCGGCCACCGCCGTAGGTGTCCGCCGCGTCCGCGATGGCACCCAGCAGCGTGCCGGAGAGCCGGCCGGCCCGCGGCGCGAAGCCGACCGCATGGCGACCGTCGCGCTGCGGGGTCACCCCGATGTGGTCGCGCTGGTCGTGCGCCGGGTCCGCGGGCGGCGGCCCATCGGGGAGTGGCTCGCCGAGGTACTCCTTCTCGAGCACCTTCCGGAAGTGATCGACACCCCAATCGGCCACCAGGAACTTCAGCCGGGCGTGGTTGCGCGAGCGCCGGTAGCCGTAGTCACGGAACAGGCTGGCCACGCCGGCCCACACCTCCGCAACGAGGCTCGGCTCCACAAAGACGCCGAGCCGCTGACCGAGCTTGGGATTGGTCGACAGGCCGCCGCCCACCCAGAGGTCGAAGCCGGCCCGCCCCCCCGGCCCGATCACGCCGACGAAGGCGACGTCGTTGATCTCGTGGTGCGTGCAGTGGTCGGCGCAGCCGGAGATCGAGGTCTTGAACTTGCGGGGCAGGTTGGAGAAGGCCGGATCGCCGACGAAGCGTGCGGCGGTCTCCCGGAGGTACGGCGAGGCGTCGATGATCTCGTCCGCCGCCACGCCGGCCAGCGGGCAGCCGAGCATCACCCGCGGCGTGTCACCGCACGCCTCCGTCGTGGACAGCCCGACGCCTTCGAGGATCTCCCAGATGCTGGGAACGTCCTCGACCCGGATCCAGTGCAGCTGGATGTTCTGCCGGTCGGTGACGTCGACGACATCGCGACCGTACGTCGAGGCAACGTGCGCGAGAGCCCGCAGCTGGCTGCTGTCTAGCCGGCCACCGTCGATGCGTACCCGCAGCATGAAGTACGGATCTTCCAGCTCCTCGGGTTCGAGGAGCGCGGTGCGACCGCCGGGGATGCCCTGCGCGCGCTGGGTGTAGAGGCCGTACCACCGGAAGCGTGACCGCAGGTCGGCCGGGTCGATGCTGGAAAAGCCGCGTCGCGAGTAGACATCCACGATGCGCTGCCGCACCGCAAGCCCGTCGGAGTCGCGCTTTGCGCGCTCAGCCGGGTTCAGCGGCTCGCGGTATCCGAGGGCCCATTGGCCCTGGCCAAGAGTGGCCATGCGGGGAGTGCCTCCATCGGCGGACTGCCGTGCTGGACAGGGAACGTCGTCAGCTGGAGGTGTGACACACAGCGCTGTTGACCCGCTGCAGATCTACATGCAGTCGGGCGACGAGCTCAGCGCCACCGCGGGTCACGGCACTAGGGTGCCACACTTCTGGCAGAACCGCCGCTGTCCTGACAGGACAGGAATCGCCCGCGATCTGGAGAGCCGGCCCATGTTCTCGGACACCGTCTCACATATCGAGACGGCTTCGCCGTGAGCGGGTACCCGCTGCTCCTCGACCTGGCCGGCCGGCGGGTGGTCATCGTGGGCGGCGGCGTGGTGGCCGCTCGGCGGGTGGCCGCGCTCTTGGCGGCCGGTGCCGACGTGAAGCTGGTAGCTCTGCATGTCGGCGAGGAGTTGGCCGGTCTCGGTGTCGCGGTGCATCGCCGCGCCTATCGGACGGCTGATCTGGCCGGCGCGTGGTTCGTACTGGCATGCACCGATGACCGCGACGTCAACGCCGCCGTAGCGGCCGATGCGGCCCGCGAGCGGATCTGGTGCGTACGGGCCGACGATGCGAGCGGTGGTACGGCCCAGGTGCCGGCGGTGGCGCGCTCCGGCGGGCTCACTGTCGCGGTCAACGCGGGGGGCGACCCCCGGCTTGCTGTTGCGGTACGCGACGGGATCCGGCTGCTGCTCGACGTCGGTGACCTGCCGGTGCGGCCGCGGCGGCGCGGCGGGGCGGGCCGGGTCGCGCTGGTCGGGGGCGGCCCGGGTGACGAGGGCCTGATCACCGTGCGCGGCCGCCGCCGCCTCGGTGAGGCCGACGTGGTCATCGTCGACAACCTGGCGCCGCGTTCGCTGCTGGCGACTCTCGACACCGACGTGGAGGTGGTCGAGGCCGGCAAGTCGCCCGGCCGGCAGACCCTGACCCAGGACGAGATCAACACGCTGCTGGTCGAGCGGGCTCGGGCCGGGCTGCGGGTGGTGCGGCTCAAGGGCGGCGATCCGTTCGTGTTCGGCCGTGGCGGCGAGGAGGTGCTGGCGTGCGTGAGCGCGGGGGTCGCGGTCGAGGTCGTCCCGGGCGTCACGTCGGCGATCGCCGGTCCGTCCTACGCCGGCATCCCGCTGACGCACCGCGGCGTGGCGGCCGACTTCGCCGTCGTGTCGGCGCACATCGACCCTTCGCGGCCGGGCTCGATGATCGACTGGGCGGCGCTGGCCACCGGGCCGGCCACGCTCGTCCTGCTGATGGCCGTGGGCAAGCTGGCCGAGGTCGGCTGCCAGCTGATCCAGGGTGGGCGTGCTGGCGACACTCCGGTCGCGGTGATCCAGAACGCGACGCTGCCGACCCAAGCGGTCGTGGTGTCCACGTTGGAACACGTGGCCGACGATGCCCAGGCCGCTGGTATCCGGCCACCAGCGGTCGTCGTCATCGGCGAGGTCGTCCGGTTGCGTGCGAGCCTTCAGCCGTGACCGGCCGACCGGTGCTCCTGGCCGTCGCGCACGGCACCCGGGATCCGGCCGGTGTCGCCACGCTGGATGCGCTGCTGGCCCGGCTACGCGCCCTTGAGCCGGCGTTGCGGGTCGAACTCGCGTACGTCGACCACGTCGCACCCTCCGTGACCCGGGCATTGGGCGAGCTAGCGGCTACCGGCCGGCCCACCGCGGTTGTGCCACTGCTGCTCACGGCCGCCTCCCACAGCAAGGGCGACGTGGCGGCCGCGATCCAGGGGGCGCGCGCCGAGCATCCGGGCTGGCCGGTCACCTACGGTCGGCCGTTGGGACCGCACCCGCTGCTGCTGGCCGCGCTCGACCGCAGGCTGGCCGAGGCCGGCGCGACGCCGGTGACGGCCATCGTGCTGCTCGCGGCCGGCTCCGCCGACCCGGACGCCAACGCCGAAGTGGCGAGGACCGCGCGGCTGCTCTGGGAGTGGCGCGGCGGCGGGGCGCCGGTCGAGGCGGCGTACGCGTCGGCCACGGCACCGGACGTCACGGTCGCTGTCGACCGGCTCCGGCGGCTCGGTCATGACGACATCGCCGTCGCGCCGTACTTCCTGGCGCCGGGCTGGTTGCCCTCGGCGGCGCTGCTGCCGGGCGTCGCGGTCGCCGGTGTGCTCGGCGACACCGACGAGGTGGCTCGCCTGGTGCTCGACCGCTACGCCGAGGCGGTCACTGGTGACCTGCGGATGAACTGCGACGTCTGTCGCTACCGGGTGCCGTGGCCGGGCCGGGAGGGCTCGGTGGGCGCTCCTCAGCGCCCGCATGACCATCCGGCCGACGGCTGACCCCGTCGGCGCGCCGCCGCGCCCTCCACAGCAGCAGGCCGCCAAGAACGGCACCGACCAGCATCGAGGTGGTATGCCCCACGGCGGTCACGTCGAGGTGGCTCAGACCGGCGACGAGCACGTTGCGGAGGGCGATCAGCCCCGCCAGGCCGGCGATCGGGCGGGCGACCCGGACGAACCGCGAGGCATCACCGGTCCAGCCGTAGGCGAGAGCGAAGGTGAGAGCGGAGATGGTGATGAATGACGCCCCGACGTCGTCCTGGCTCATGGCGGCGTGCGCCATC
>JBBPZR010000077.1:0-58687 GCA_038276285.1 Mycobacteriales bacterium
AAAGGACCAAGCGAACCGGCTTCGGATTCCGCTCCTTCCGCAACTACCGGCTCCGCCTCCTGCTCGCCTGCGGAGTCACCTGGCAGACTCACCAAACGACCCCGATCAGAGGCCGGCTACCACGCTTGGCTGCGTAGAGCCACATTTCCTGGCGGAACCGGCACGCCCACGATCGCGATGCAAGCTCCGCGAGATCATCAAGAAGGCGAACGTTGCCTGACGCGGCACTAGACGCTATGTAGGTCAGCCGAAACGGTCGGGATGCTCCAGCCGCCCGGGCGTGCTTGCCACGCGGGCCCCTTCGTTCCCCGTTGCGCCCTGAACGGATCAGCGATCTTCCGGGTCACAGTGCGGGGGCGGTTCGCTACCGTCCAGGTATGAAAGCAGCAATCCGCACCAGATACGGCCCGCCGGCAGTGGTCCGGGTCTCAGAAGCGGAGGAGCCGACCACCAGAGACAACGAGGTGCTCGTCAAGGTTCACGCGACGACGGTGAATCGGACGGACTGTGCCTGCCGGGCTGCCAAGCCCTTCTTCATGAGATTCTTCACCGGGCTTATCGGGCCACGGGCGACGGTCTTGGGGAATGAGTTTGCGGGAGTAGTCGTGGCGGTCGGCAGTGGCGTCACGTCTTTCGAGGTCGGCGACAGAGTGTTCGGATACAACGAGGGCCCGTTCGGTGCTCATGCCGAGTACATGTCGATTCCCGAGGACGGATCGCTCGCGACCATGCCGGCGAACTTGACCTACGAGGAGGCCGCTCCCAGTACCGAGGGTTCGCACTATGCCCTCTCGCACATCAGGGCGACAAAGGTCCAAAGCGGGCAAGACATCCTCGTCAATGGCGCAACCGGAGCTGTTGGCTCAGCGGCGATCCAGCTGTTGAAGAGTCTCGGTGCCAACGTGACCGCGGTCTGCGACAAAGACAGCGTGGAGCTGGTCAGGGGCTTGGGCGCCGACCAGGGTCATCGACTACGCGGCCGAGGATTTCACCAAGGACGAACAGACATACGACGTGGTCCTCGATGCGGTCGGCAAGAGCTCGTTCAGCCGATGCAAGCGACTCCTGAAACCGGGCGGAATCTACATCTCGTCGGAGCTGGGTCCGCTGGCCCAGAATCCGATCTTGGCGCTCATCGCCCCGCTTCTTGGCGGCAAGGTCATGTTTCCCATTCCGAAGCATGACCAGGAGATGGTGGGGTATCTCAAGGAACTGATCGAGTCCGGGGAGTTCAAGCCGGTAATCGACAGAATGTATCCGTTGGACCAGATCGGAGGATGTCCGGCCACCCCGCTCATGGGATAGCTGCGCCCGTGCCGCGGATCGGGGATGGATTGGTCATGGAGGTCCGAGCTGGCATACCAAGTCGGCACTCCGCACCCCGCGGCGGCCGGGAAGAGGGGCCGCCGCCGGTGTGCGGAGCGTTCAAGCCGCGACGAGGATGCGCTCGTCTGGCCGCCGCGTCGCCGGGGACGTACACCTTGGCGTCCACAATGGCGATGGCAAAGCCGGCGGCGATGCCGTTGAGCAGGTAGAGGACGCCGGCGATTCTCGCGAGGCGCTTCGGTGAGTTCATGGTGGTCTCTCCTTCGGTGCGGCCGCGCCCCGAGCGAGCCTCGGGACGATCCCTCGCAACATACGTTGTAAGATTACGCTGTAAGTCACACACTTACGTCGTAAGCGTGTCAAGAGGAGCCCGAATCACACTTACCTTGTACGTTAGAGTCACCCACGGAGGATGCAGATGGCCACCCAGACCGACCTGAGCGCCAAGCCCCGAACCCCGTTGAGCAGGGAGCGCGTGCTGTGCGCCGCCATCGTTCTTGCCGACAGGGGCGGGATCGAGTCACTCACCATGCGCCGGCTCGGACACGACCTCCGGGTCGAGGCGATGTCGCTCTACAACCACGTCGCTGACAAGGACGACATCCTCGATGGCATCGTCGATCTCGTTTTCAGCGAGATCGCTATGCCGTCCGGCCGAGCTGACTGGAAGACGGCCATGCGTCTTCGAGCGATCTCGGCCCGCGAAGTTCTCCTGCGCCACCCCTGGGCGAGCAGCCTGATGCAGTCGCGGACCAAACCCGGTCCCGCGACCCTTCGACACCACGACTCGGTGATCGGAAGCCTTCGGGAGGCAGGCTTCACGGTCGGCATGGCCGCCCACGCGTTCTCGGTCATGGACAGCTACATCTATGGCTTTGCCCAGCAGCAGCAGAACTTGACGTTCACCACCTCGGAGGAGGCTGCTGTTGTAGCGGAGAACATCCTCCGGCAGCTCCCCGCCGACGAGTATCCGCATCTCGCCGAGATGATCATCGAGCATGCAATGAAGCCCGGCTACGACTACGCGGAAGAGTTCGAGTTCGGGCTAGATCTGATCCTTAACGGCCTCGAGAGGCCCCTGCGCAATGCACGAAACTGATGGCCCCTGGTTCCAAGGTCGCGAAGCCGCGTTCAAGACGAGTTCCCAAGCCTGGCTGCGCGCCTTCAACTACGCGTTCCCACACTCGGCCCGCTGTCTTTGTTGACAGCGCTTGGCTCGGCTCACGCAAGCCGCTATCGCCGCCCAAACCAGCCGGTCATCGATGAGGTCGTCGCCGCATCACCCAGCGGACCCTCGAGGGACCAGCGCTGGACTGGCTGCCCGCACCCCTGACGCCCCGCTGCCCCGACCCTCAGTGACGATGATCTCATCCATTCCGGTTCCCGGCACGCACAACTTCCTCGGGCATGGCCCCCTCGGCGCCAATACGAACCCCTGGCAGGACGGGTGGAACCGGAAGCCGGTGGCAGCGTGGCCAGGCGTCCCATTGCCGGGGAGCAACCAGACGGTGGCCTTTCCCGCACGGCGCGCTCGGTAGTGGAGATTGAGGTAGGCGGTGAGCCCGATCGGATAGCCGCTGCTAGCCCCAGTTGCCATGACAACGGCGGCGGCGCAGGGCAGTTGACGCTCCAGGGTCGAGCCCTTGATCAGCGGCCTGACGTTCCAGAAGTACGGCGTTAACGGCGGCCGGCGAGCCAGGAACGGAAATTCGTAGCGGTCGGCCAGGACAAGGCCACCTGGCGGGGTTTCGCTCCGCAGCAGGTCCACGGTCGGCGCGATGTCGGACAGGCGTGCAGCTGTCACGTAGAGCGGTCGATCGCTGCCGAGGGCGGTGACCACCGCAACCCAGATCAGCCCGCAGCAGGCCAGCAGCGTGACTGTGCGGTAGATCGGCCAGCGCATGCGGGCCAGGAGAGGGGCCGAGAGCAGCGCCGCGAAGGGCGCACAGAACAGGAAGTAGTGGTAGTAGTCCTGCGGCGCCAGCAGCATGGCGCCACCGATGAGGAACCCCGCCTTCACCCACAGCGGTGCTCGCCGGGCCAGTCCGAGCACGGCCAACGGAGTGACGACCAGCCAGTAGAGACCGGCAGTGGCGAGCCGCTCGTCCAGCGGCATGGAGCCGCGACCGTCCTGGAAGACGATCGTCTGCTGGTGCAGCTCATGCGCGTTCGGAAGGTACGGGGCGAGCACCAGCAGCAGTGCGGCCCCGCTGCCGACCAGAGTCGCCCAGGACCTTCGGGGCGCGGCCAGGACATACACCGGCAGCAGCAGCACGGCCGCGTACTTGGTGCTGATCGCCAGGCCAAGCACACCGCCGGCCAAGACCGCCCCACGCGCAGACGTTGTGCGCACGAGTACGCAGAGGCCCGCCACGCCGAGAAAGGCGATCAGTGGATCAGGTCCGATCCGCACACCGGCAATAAGAGCGAGCGGGCTGGCGGCGTAGGCGAATCCGGCTGCCAATGCCGCCCGACGGCGCATGAAGCTGCAGCCGATGGCGTAGGTCAGCGCCGCGGTGCCGGAGTCGACAAGACCGGTGAAGGCCCGGGCGGCCGGCCACCACATCGAGGTCAGTGGGTCGAGGGCCCGACCCACCAGCAAAGACCCCGGGGGGTGGAAGAAGACGAAGTCGCGGTACGGATGAAAGCCGTGGGCGAACTGTCGGCTCAGGGCCAGCACGACGAACTCGTCGTAGTCGTACGTGCCGGACAGGACGGCTCCGGCCACCAACCGGAGGCCGGCGGCCACGAGGAAGACGATCGCCAGGTCTCGCCGCATCGTCGAGGGCGGGCCGGCTTCCGTGGGCGGCGGGTCGACCCTCCGCCGCAAGCTCAACATCGCCGCCTCTGCACCACATGCCAGTCACTCGAGATGCGGTAGCGACCCGCCCGGGCAACGGTCACCGCGGTCCAGCCCCGCGTCGGCGCCATGCAGCCACCGCCGGGGCCGGCCAAGGTCGTCCACCGTGAAAAGCGCAGGCGCACGACCACTCGGCCGGGCCGATCGGTTTCGAAGCTCACGCCAGCCGGGTCCGACGACACCAGCCGGCCGGGCCTGCTCACTACCGGCTCGGCATCCTGCACTAGATACAACTGCCAATCGCGGCTGGACCAGACCTGCCGAAGATAGGGCAGCCCGGTTCCGATGAGGGCCAGTTCCCGGATTCCGGCTGGGTCGACTGCCTGCGCCCGCGGCACCGCCACCACGGCGACCGCGTTTTCGGCCAGCCAGTGCTGGTAGGTCCCCGCGGTGAGCGCGCCGTAATAGAACAATCGATTGCGTCCCACGTCGGCCTGGCGCTCCCACCCGCGAGCCAGGGGAATCGTCTCAGCGATATATGTCGCCTCCCAGTGGTCGCGCAACGGGACTACCTCGACGCGGCCAACCGGCTGGCGTCGCTCCAACTGCTCCACCAGCGGTGCGAAGTATCCGGCGGATGTGCTGCGTTCCCCGGCTCCCGTCACGTCGGAGGTGATCAGCGGCGGCTGCCACCACAGCATCGCCGCGACGGCGACGGCGAGCCGCAGCGGCGGCAGCGCGGCCGTCGCAGCCACTACCGGGACAGCGAACAGAAGCGGCAACCGCGCGGTGTTCCCGCCCAGCGGGGTGTTCACGACGTGGCCCGCTAGCACTGCGACCGCCGTCAACGCGGCGCCGATACGCACCACGCGATACTGGGCGGGCACCAGGACCGCGACGAAGATGGCGAGCAGGACGAAGATCGTCGCCTGCTCCGCAGAGAACGGGCTGACCCCACCGTCGCTGAAGACGACCGCCGCCAGCAGCAGCGGACCGGCCGCACCGGCGATGAGGGACCCACCGCCGCGCCGGCGCCCGGCCATGATCAGCGCGACCCCCGCGATAGCGAGGAACACGCCGGCAACAGGGCTGGCCGCAGCGCTGAGGGCAGCGACACAGACCGCGGCCGCGGCTCGGCGCATGCTGATGGCATGACCGCCGGTGAGCAGGCACGTCGCCAGGAGTCCCAGCGCAAGCCCGACCGCGAAGGTGGTACGCCCACTCACCACGTTGAAGACCATGCTGGCCGCGCCGAGCAGACCACCGAGCACCGGCCGAGGGACCCGGGCGCGCGTCAGCAGGTAGGCGAAGGCCACCGCGCCGACCACCGCTGCCATGGCGCCGACGAGACGAGCCCCGACAACCGCATCCAAAGGACCCGTGAGCAGGCTGTAGCCGTACGGGAACACCCCGCCGTACCAGCCGAAGTCCACTGGTCGAAGGCCGTACAAGCGAACGAACTCCGCGCGCGCCACCTGTGCCGACAGGTCGGTGCCGGCCACGGGTGACAGCAGATACGTCGTCGCCAGGGCGACCGCGACGACCGCGGCGGCAACGACCGGCTGCCGCGCGACGCGCATCTGGTGCCGAAGCACGGCGCTACCCCGCGCGCCGCGCCGACATGGTCGGGCCGATTCGGGGTTTCAGCAGGAAGGCGACGAGGTACAGACCTGCGGCAACCACCAGCAGAGCGCGGTAGCCGACCACAAGCGAGGCGTACTCCAGGGTGCCGCCCAACAGGGCACCGATCAGGTTGGCGCCGAAGGCCGCCGTCGCGCCGCTCGAGTCGGCGAACCGCGACGCGAAAATGAGGTTCGCGCAGAACACGGGCGCGAAGGCCAATGCCACCGCCGCTCCGAGCCGCACCGGCGTCGACAGTGTCAGCAGGGAGGAGAGGGGAACGGCGAAGGCGATGGCGAGGGTTCCGGCGAGGAAGCCGTACAGCCAGGGCAGGCTCGGCAGCCGCACCCGCCGGCTCGTCTCCACCGCGGACAGGACGGCGAGCAGCACCCCGGCGAACACGATGGCGTTCACCAGCCAGGTCGAGCCGAAGAGCAGCGCGAAGCCGGTGACGTAGCGGGTCTCCAGTAGCAGAAACGCCGCTCCCATGAAGAACAGGTCGGAGTACGGTCGCATCTGCCGAAGCGGACCGGCGACGGCGCGTACCGCGATCAGCGCCGCGAGCAGCACGCCGAGCAGCACCCAGAGGTAGTAGCTCGGGATTCCGGGCTTGAAGAGGTAGGGAAACGGGTGGTCGTCAGTGGCCGGCATCGGTGTGCTGGCCTGGCTCGACTTCCAAGTGTGATCGCAACTCTGGTCCGTCGGAGCCCGCCCCACCACCAGGGCGGCCCGATGGTTGCCACCACCCACCGAGTCGATGCAGGGGGCATGACCGAAGACGTCGGCCAGGGTTTGCCCGTACCGGTCGATGAGCCAGGTCTTGCGATAGCTGTTGTACATCGCAAAGGAGCCGCCGATGGCCAGGTGCGACCGCGCCACCTCGATGGCCTCACGAGTGAAAAGGTAGCTCTCCAGGCGCAGCGAGCTGTTGCCTGAGACCAGCGTCAAGGAGTCCGGCAACGCGAAGATGACCAGGTCGTATTTCGTGGTCGTACGCTGCAGGAAGGCGCGACCGTCGTCAATGACCAGGTGCACGCGCGGGTCCTGATACGGATGGTTGGGATGCCGCTGACGGCCGATTTCGGCCAGCCGCGGATCGATCTCGACGGCGTCCACCGACCCGGCGCCCCGGGCCAGAGCTACCGCCACGTCGGTGCCGTTGCCCGCCCCGACGATGAGCACGTGCCGTAGCCGGTTGCTGACGATGCGCTGGTACGGCGCCGCTCGAAGCCCGACGGGGGATTTGGTGATGTCGATGATGCTCTGGTGCGGTACGCCGTTGACCGCGATGTCGGCGCGGCCCGGGAAATCGCGGACCCGAATCTCGTAGTACGGCGACCAGCTGACGCCCGCGCTGGCCGACTCGGCGCCCAGCAGCAGCACGAGCAGGATCAGGGCGACGGCCGGCACCCGCGGAGTCCGGCGGCCGTGCAGGGCGACGAATCCGGCCGAGGCGATCAGCCCCCAGCCGATCGGCGGCGCGCCGAGGAACGACAGTGCGGTGAAGAGAGTGATCCCCAGCAGGCTGCCGATCAGATCGAGACGATAGGCAGTGAGCGCGGGAAAGTCGCCGAACATCCGACCGACGCCCTCGCCCAGGCAGGTCATCACCGCCGCCACGGCCAGGAAGATCAACGGCAGCGTGACCCAGGCCGGTGCGCCGGTAGGCTTGATGCCCGTGAAATACAGAATCTGGTCGCTGTTCTGGTTGACCTGGACCGGAAAGGCCAGGATCAGGGCTACGAAGGGCGCGAGGAAAACCGGCCACCACCTCGACATGTCGCGCTTGCGATGCGCGCGCAGGAAGCCCAGCCCGACGCCGAGGAACGAGCCGAGCAGGATGAAGTTCGAGAAATAGCTCAGGTGCAGGACGTTGGCCCCGGTCCACCGGATCAGGGCCAACTCGACGAACAGGACCAACCCGCTCGCCACCACCAACCGCCACGGAGGTGTCCCTCCGCGCGTCCGGGCCGGTGCCGACGCGCGCTCGGCCGACTCGGCCACCCCGGTTCCGCTCTCGGTCGACGGCATCGTCGGAATCTACCCATCGCGCGGACGAGCGATCGGATGGCCCCGCTGACGCGCCGGGGTGGACTTGAATGCGCCGAGTCAGCCGACGGGCTGGCGGTACCACCTGCGTGCGATCGGTCCGGGGCTAGTGACCCCCTGGCCAGTGCTTACGACCCGTCAGGGATCGCGACCTACAGCCAGGCCGGAGCTGCCGGCGGCTACGGGATGCTGTGGGTGAGCCTGCTGACCCTGTCATTGATGGCCGCGGTGCAGGCGATCTGCGACCGTACGTCGCTGGCGCCGGACAAGGGCCTCGGGGAGGAACATCGCCGCGGACCTAGTTGCGATCGGTTCGGGGATGACGCCGCCAACAGGCGGCCGTGGCTTGCTTCCCGACTGGTGCGTGGGGGCCCCGGTGACTCAAGCCCAGGGCTCGAGGTCAACCCTCTCCGTAAGCAGGGCCGTTCCACCATTGGGGGCTGCGTCCCACAGCTCGTCGCTCGCACTCTGCCTGAGCTCCTCAAGCTGCTGGTCGGCGATGGGCATGCAAATGAGTTCCAGCCGCACTAAAACATCATCTCCGGCGCTTGGGGATGCCCCTTCCACGCACAGCGATGGCGGGGTCGTCTCTGCACCCCGCGCAGTCCGACCCGTGTGTACCCTGTTGACTCACGTCAAGATGCGCGCGTAGCCGGCTTCGTTGACTCACGAGCGGATGCGCGCGTAGCTGAGGCCTGAAGTCCCGGTCTGCGGATGGCAGCGGCCTTGCTCGTGGTCAGGGTCAGCAGCTCGCCCGTGAGGGCCTGGATCTGACGCTGGGTGGCGGCCGGGTTCACACCGGCGAGGGTGTCGTTCATGATCGTCTTATCCTGGGCGGTGACTTTCTTGTGCTGCTCGGCCCGCCGGTGCGGCGTGGTCGGCCCGACACCTGGATCGTCCATATGTGCCAGTGACGCTGCCCGCCGACCGCAGGGCTTCGTACTTCTTGGTGATCTTCGCCCCGTCGCGGACCTTGGAGATCAGCTTCTGCTGGGGCAGGAAGTAGTTCGTGATCTTCGACTGCAGCACCCAGATCTTGTTCAGCAGCAACAGTTCTGCCGCTGTGTCGTAGCGGTGGTAGCCGACCACGGTCGGCACGATGGCCCAGTTCTTCTGCTCCACGTGCGCGCCGTCGTTGGAGTTCCCCGGACGGGACCGGGTGAAGGTGATCTTCCGTTTCTCGCACCAGTCGAGCAGGTGATGGTTGATGAACTCGCTGCCGTTGTCCGAGTCCACCCCGATGATGGGGAACGGCATGACCGTGGCGATGTCGGCCAGCGCGGCGATGACCCAACGGCGGGCCTTGTTGCGCACCGAGCGGTTCTCCGTCCAACCGGTCGCGATGTCCGTCACCGTAAGGGTGTAGGCGTGCTCACCCATGGCGTTGCCGCCCTCATGCCCGACCAGGTCGATCTCCACGAACCCCGGCACCGCGTCGTCCCACTGCGCCCACGTCCGGATCGGGATCTGGCTCTTCAGCAGAGACCCCGGCTTGGTGTGGCCCCGCAGGCTCATCGCAGCCCGCGCTGAAGCCAACCTCCGGTCCATCGTCGAGGCCCCCATCGCGAGCAACGCAGCCGCGACCTCGTCAGTCACCTCCAACTCCCCGAACCGCCGCAACCGCGGCACCAGGTCGGCCATCACCGGCTTGAGCCGCTTGCCCGTCGGCGCGCCCAGCACCGCCCATCAGAACCTCAGCGCGGCAACGACATCCGCCCCGTACGTCGGCGGCCGGGGCCGGCGCGGCCGCGCCACCTTCGGCCGCAGAGCCGCCGCGAGGGCCTTACGGGCGTGGCTGCGATGCCAGCCCGTCGTCGCGCACAGCTCGTCCAAAATCGTGCCCTTGTCGGCCTTGCCCGCCCACTTGTAACGGGTCGCGTTCACCTTCGTCACTGCCCGCCGCTGGCTCATCGTCAGTCCCATGATCTGGACCTACCGAGAAGCTGGTCACCGGCCCGGTAGGCGCGCCCGACGCGCGCATCCGTGGGTGAGTCAACGACCGGATGAATCCGCCCCGCCTTTCGCGCGCATTTTTGGTGAGTCAACGCGTGTACGTGAAACGCGCACTCCGGCGAGCTAGCATGCGAGATACTTCCCAGACCGCTTCCCAAAGGCATCACCGGGAAGTAGTATGGGAAGCGTGACCGTTGAGCCGTTCGGTGCGAGCGTTCGTGAGGTTCCCCTCCCGCGCGCGCCGCTGGTCTTTGTTGTCGCGCAGGCGCGCTTCGAGCGAGTCGCGTCGATCCTCTCCGAGGAGTTCATCGGCGGATTCCAAGAGGCCATCCGGGGCAGCTATCCGAAGATGCGGCGTGAGCAGCAGTCGTCGGTGTTGATTGGCCCGGACGGACGTCTCCTGACAACAGACGCCGGGACGGTGTGGCGCTTCGACGAGCACCCGGAACGCTGGCAAGTCGCGCTCTCGCCGGACTCGGTCGCCCTCTCCACTACCAGTTACACGAGCAGGAGCGACTTCATCGCCCGCTTGGCTGCGGTTCTCGCTGCCGCGCAGCGACATCTCGGGCTGCGGTTCTGTGACCGGCTCGGCGTTCGCTACGTCGATCGCGTAACCGGTGACGACCTCCTCGATCGCCTGGCCGATCTCATCGCGGATGAAGTCAGGGGAGTGGTTGGCGCCCCGCTCGGCGAGGCGGGGGCCGAACAGATTCATTCGTTCTCGGACACGACCTACTGCTTGCCAGACAATACTGAGCTGCATGCGCGGTGGGGCGTCCTACCTGCACACGCAACCCTCGATCCAGCCATCGCGGCGGCAGACGTCCGGAGTTGGGTTCTGGATCTAGATGCCTACACGCGCACGCAGGAGAGCTTTGACGCGACCGCGCTGACCACGCGCGCGGAAGGCCTCTGCAAGCGGATTTACCGCTTCTTCCGGTGGGCGGTGAGCGAGGACTTTCTAGTTGCGCACGGCGGGCATCCGTGAGCACCTCCGTTGCGGACTTCCGGCCGACGTCATCGACCGTCCTCGAGACGAGCCGTGGCCGCGCAGTGGCGCTCCAGACGGGTTTGCTCCTTGCCGCCGTGTTCGGGACTAACGCGGGAGTCCCGGGCGTCATTCGCTGGGTTGATGATGCGCCGCTCGTGACGACAACGCCGGTGAACGATCGGACGAGAGCATTCCTTAGCATCGCCAATGAGGTGCGAGAACTCCGCGACGAGATCTGCACGTACGGGCTCACACGGCAGGAAGTTGCGCGCGCCGTTGGCGTCGACCGGCGGTCGCTCTCTGGATGGGTTAGTGGAGAGATCCGACCGTCAGCCGATCGGCTTCATGTGCTTCGCCTTTTGGGGCGCCTCGTCGCCGACATCGCCACAGAGCGCCCAGATCACGTTCGCGACGTTCTCCTCGTTCGGCGAAGCGGGACGGCGTTGATCGATCGCGTCGTGGTGAATGGAGCAACGCTTCTGCGGACCTGGCGCGCTACAGCTCGGCCAGACGCGACCGTCGCTCTGCGCGCCGCACCAGGGCAGTTTCGTGAGCCAATCTGGGCACCGGCTGAAGCAGCTCTCGCGGAAGGCCGACTCACGCCGCCAACTTGGGAGCGAACCATGCGGCCCGACACCGCCTATGAAATGGACGTGGACGAGGCAGGAGCATTCCATGAACCCGAGCCTCACCCCCGGCGGCGGGGTTACCGATGATTCCGGCAGACGACTTTTTCGTTGCCAATGCTGGGGCGCCGAAACAGGGCGACATTCTTCTCGCGGGCGTGGCGCGCCTCGTCGCCGAGGATCGCTTCTCGCCGCGCGCGTGGGAGTCGCTGGACGCCGCGGACATCACTCTCGACCTGCCGGACCGCGACCGGCCGCTCCGCTTGATGGCCGGTATGGCGCTCGTAATGGTCACCTCGCACGACTGTCACTTCGACAAGCAATGGAACCGTGCTCGCACCGCGCTGATCGAGGAGGGCCTCGACGAAGCTAGCGCAAACCGGCGAGCCGACGCGGATAAGACGCTCGACCGCACCTTCACGGCCAGTCCACTCGTCCTACCAACTGAACTGTCCGTTGACCAAGGTAACCTCATGGCCGGACGCGTCGTCGGCTACCTCCCGGTGCCGGCCTCGCCGGACGGCCTCGTCCCAGCGTCCGCCGTCGACCTCACGTACCGCGCGACGCTCGACCGCCTCGACATCGTCCGCGTCGCCTGTGTTAGCGCAGCCGCACGAGCGCAGCTGCGCTACGCGCTCGCACGTCTCGATTCGCTCCGCGCGACGAGTGTGGGCTTCGATCTCGAAGCGGTCGTTGGCCGACACATTGAGCGCGTGAGTTTCCCAAGGCAGCATCCCCTCTTCGTCCGGTTACACCTCGACGACGGGAGTCACGTCGACCTGCTGCAGCAACCGGCAGAGCTGCATGAGGGACCGGCTCGGACGGCCCCGCCCGGGCCCGCCGCCTAGTGGAGACGTGGCGGGCAAAGGGGCAGATCGCAGCCCCTTGAAGACGAACTCACCCGCGAACGTGCGTTGCCGCGCAGGGTCTGACGTACTCGCCGTCGGGGGCGGTCATAGCCGCTGCTACCACGTCGCTGCTGGAGCAGATGGGCGGCGACCTCAACTTCGACTACCGGAATGCGTGGCTACGCGACCTCGGTCTGGTCATCCGCTCATTGTGGATCGCGGCGTGCCCGTGCGCATTGAACTCGTCCAGATCATGTACGGCGTCGACGGCGAACGCGACCTCACCCATCACGTGTAGGAACACCTTGCGGGCTACCGGTCAAGCTCCCCGGTCAGGGTGGGCAGCGAGGCGTGGTAGCAGGACCAGCTCGACGTCTTCGGTGAGGTGTCGGCTTGGGCGACGAGGTGGAGGTTGTGCTCGACGACCGTGCAGGTGTGGCCGGCAGCCGCCGCATGAAGACGTGCCCACCTGCTGGGAGTCCCGCGGCGGTGAGCTTGTGGCGCGATCGGCCCCCCGCGGGAAGAGCTGGTCGACCGTGGCTGTGCTCCCATGTCGGAGACGGCGCGACGCATGCTGTGACGGCTCCGGGGTAGACGGCGGTCATGGGTGTTCGCATGGATGTGATCGTGTTCGACGTCAACGAGACGCTGTCGGACATGGCACCGTTGGCTGACCGGTTCACCGAGATGGGCGCGCCGGGTGCGCTGATGCAGACTTGGTTCGCGGGGTTGCTGCGCGACGGTTTCGCGCTGACGGCGGTCGGTCAGAATCCGGCGTTCGCCGAGGTGGGCCGTGGAGTGCTGCGCAGTCTCCTCTCCTCGGTCGATGACCTGGACCGGGACGTCGATGATGCGGTGGAGAATGTGATGAGCGGGTTCGGCGGTCTCGCGCTGCACCCGGATGTGGTCGATGGGCTGCGGCTGCTTGCTGATCACGGTATTCGCCTGGTCACCCTCACCAACGGCTCTACCGCAGTGGCTGCGAACCTGTTCGCCACCGCCGGAGTCGCCGACGATTTCGAGCGGCTCCTCAGCGTCGAGGACGCGGGAGCGTGGAAGCCCGCTCGCGAAGCCTATGCGTACGCAGCCGAGCAGTGCGGCACGTCACTCGAAGCGATGCTGCTGGTCGCCGTCCACCCGTGGGACATAGACGGAGCGAAGCGGGCCGGGATGCAGGCAGCCTGGCTAGACCGGCGAGCAACGCCTTACCCGGGCCACTTCACCGAACCCGACATGATCGCGCGGACCCTCGATGAGTTGGCGACGGCTGTCATCGGCGCCCCCAACTGAGCTGGCGACGGTGTCACCCCGTCGCAAAAGGGCTCGCCCGCCGTCCGACGCTGCGTCACCGCACTTCGCCGGCTTCACGATGTTGCCGACTCGGGTTACTACCACTGGCGGCACCTGGCCGGTGTCGGGCCGCGACTATTGCCGACACGAAGTTGGCCGAGACGATCCGCCAGGTTCATCAGGCCCCGCGTGGGGTGTGACGGCGCGCCGCGGGTGGACGCCGAGCTGCGTCTGGGCAGCGGTATGCGGGAGGTCGCCGCGTGCACGTAGGCTCTCCAGTGAGGGTGGCGGTGTGCCGATGATTGGTTGGTCGAAATAATTGACCGCATCGGGGAGACTCAAGATGATGAACACGCGCGCGATCTCAAGGCTGCTTGCCGGCGGGGTCTTGGCTGCCGCCGTCGCTGTACTGCCGCTCTCGGCATTCGCGGTAAGCCAATCCACGGCCCTGGGCACGGCCAAGCCGAACGGCACCTCCTGGAGCATGTCGTCGGTGAGTGGCACTTGGTCCAGCGGCGCCTGGAACGGTGGGGCCTCGCCCGGCGGGGCTCCCCCTAACGGGACGTCTCTCAGCTGACTCTTCATGGCCCTACCAGCCATGGCACACGGATCGCCCGCGCGTTGAACGATCTGGGGCTCGGGAGTACGTTCAGGCGCCTCAATCGGTCACCCGGTGAACTTCGGGTGGCCGGCTTCGCCCTCCTGCTGGCCGGCCTGGCCGTGCTGCTGTTCCTGCTGCCGGCGTCTGGGCCGGTCCAGTCCGGCCGCACGATCTGGATCGCGCTGGCGCTCGCGCTGCTGTTCGCAGCAGCCGACAGCAGCCTGATCCACGTCGACGTACGGCAGCAGACGTTCACCATCTCCCTCAGCGAATTTCCCTTGGCGCTGGGGCTATTCCTGCTGCCACCGATATGGCTCATCAGCGCCAGGGTCCTGGCCGGCGCCGGGGTGTTTCTGCTGCGCCGAACTGCCCAAATCAAGGTCATCTTCAATCTCGGCCTGTTCGCCGCCGAAATCTGCGCCGCCGAGCTGGTGTTCTTATCCTTGCGCCCAGGCAACGGCCTGCCTCCGCGAGACTGGCTGATCACCTGCGTGGCCGTCCTGGTGGTCGACGTGATGGGGCCGGCTGCGGTGATCATCGCGATGCGTCTACTCGACAGTCGCCTCACCAGATCCGAACTGCTGCGCAGACTTCCGGCGGTCGCCCTCACCGGAGCCCTCACCGGCGCCCTCAACGTGACCATGGCGCTTCTGACGCTTGAAGCTCTCCGCTTGGACAAGGCAGCCCTGTATCTGATTGCGATCCTCGGCGTGGTGGTGGCGACCGCCTACCGTGCGTACCGCCGGCTGCTCCGTCAACACGCAGACCTCGGGCAGCTGTTCGCCTTCACCCAGACGGTGGGCGCAGCCGAAACCCGTGACGATATGGTCGCGGAGCTACTGAAGCAGGCCGGTGAGCTGCTGCAGGCCGAGATCTCCGTGCTGCGACTGCCGCCGGCGGAGGTCGCGAATTCGGCGACGATCACCTCGGTCGAGCCGGCCCTGCCCCTCGAACCCGTGGTCATACCGAGCGGCACGCGCGACCCACTGCTGCGCGCGTGGCTCACCCAGACCGGCCTGCGCGACGCCCTGCTCGTTCCGCTGTTCGACGACGGAGGGGTGATTGGCGTTCTCCAGGTGGCTAACCGCAGCGGAGTGGGCACCTTCAGCGCCCGGGATCTCCAGCTGCTGCAGACCCTCTCCGCGCACGCCGAGGTGATTCGGCACAACGGAGCGCTGCTCGGTCAACTTCGGTACGACGCGCAGCACGACGCCCTGACCGGCCTGGCCAACCGGAGCCTGTTCCTCACCCGGCTCGACGAGCAACTGGCGACCTGCGCGGCGCCGGGCCTCGACGACGAGCAGCTGTCGGCCGCGACCGACCCGGCGAACGTCGAAGCCGCCGTCCTGCTGCTCGACCTCGACCGGTTCAAGGAGGTCAACGACACGCTCGGGCATCACGTCGGGGATCTGTTGCTCTGCCAGGTCGCCGCGCGGCTGGAGGCCACCCTCCCGGCCGGCGCCTTGGTCTCCCGTCTTGGGGGCGACGAGTTCGCCGTACTGCTCGGCCAGTGCCACTCGGCAGGGGACGCATACGACGCGGCCGTCACCGTCCGGCAGGCGTTCGCGGGGGCGTTCGCGGTCGCCGGAACGGCTCTGGAGGTCGGGGCTTCGGTGGGAATCGCTCTCATTCCAACCGATGGGCGGCGGTCGGCCTTCGTACTGCAACATGCCGATGTCGCGATGTACGCGGCCAAGCGGGCATCGACCGGGGTGGCTCGTTATCAACGCGGCGACGACCAGAGCAGCCTGAGCCGGTTGGCCCTCGCGGGTGAACTGCGTTATGCCATCGAAGCCGGCGAGTTGATCATCCATTATCAGCCACAGATGGACCTCACCGACGACCGGATCATCGGCTACGAGGCGCTGGTCCGCTGGAATCATCCTCGCCGCGGCTTGCTCCCGCCGGACGAGTTCATCGACGTCGCGGAGCAGACGGGGCTCATTGGAGCGCTCACCCGTGAGGTGCTGCGCCAGGCGCTGCACCAGTGCCAGGTGTGGGTCACCGATGATCCCGACATCAGGATGGCGGTCAACCTGTCCGCTCGGGGGCTGCTCGAACAGGGCCTTCCGACCTACGTCAGTGAAGTGCTGGCTCAGGCCGGCTTGCCCGCCGAGATGCTCACCTTGGAGATCACCGAGAGCAGCGTCATGGGGGACTTCGAGGCGGCGTTGGCCGCCCTTGAACACCTACATGCCCTGGGGGTGCGGCTGTCGGTCGACGACTTCGGCACCGGCTACAGCTCGCTGGCCTACCTGCAGCGACTACCGGTCGACGAAGTGAAGATCGACAAGTCCTTTATCATCCCGATGAGCGTCTCACCCAACGCCGCCGCCATCGTGCGGGCGATCGTCGATCTCGCTCATACCATGAACCTGACCGTGGTCGCGGAGGGTGTCGAGGATGAGCGCTCCCGGCACGCGCTCGTGAGCATGGGCTGCGACACGATGCAGGGCTTCCTGTTGAGTCGACCCCTGCGCCCGGAGGACGTCGCCCCCTGGCGCGACGCCCACGCACGGCATGCCGCCGTGGGCCGGCCGGCCCGGCTTCGCCGGGTCGACTCGTCCACCGGCGTCCGCCGGATCGAGCGACTCTAAGCCCAACGCTGATCTTCGCGCTCTTCATGTCCTTCCCCCGCAACGACGCTGTCCACCGGCCGCCAGCCATCGGCGGCGTGGCTGGCGAGAGTCCATTTCAAAAGCCTGCGTCGAACTTGCCGGTTGAACTTCTCACGCGTTCGGTCAGCAGCTTGTTCGTGAGCATGGGGGCTTCCTCCGTTGTCGCCTCCCGACGGGAGCTCCCTCAGGCGTGGCCCTTGGTGTCTGGGGTCGGGAAGAACAGTGACTCGATCGGGTCGCCGAACACTTCGGCGATCTTGAACGCCAGGGGCAGGCTCGGGTCGTAGCGTCCTGTCTCAATCGCATTGACGGTCTGCCGGGACACGTCGAGGCGGTCAGCCAGATCCGCCTGGCTCCACCGGCGGCCGGCTCGCAGCTCGCGGAGCCGGTTCCTCACCGCCGATTCCGACTCCGGATCGCCAGCGCCGCGATCCAGGTCAGGATGCCGGCGGCGGAGATGACCTGCAGTGACTGCCGAGCGCTGCCCACCTTTGCGGCGTCGAGAAGCCCGCCCATCAGCGACAAGACGATCACCACGCCCAAGCCGATCGCCATGGCCTCGAGCGCCACGACCCGCTGATATTCATCGGCGCGCGCGAGCCTGCGCAGTTGAGCCCACACCAGCCACCCAGCCGGGATGATCGGAGACAGCGACCACAGCAGGTACCCGGCGCCCGCCCGACCGTCGGGGTTGACCACGACGAGGGTGCCTTGCAGCACCAGAAGAGCCAGGACGCCTGGCCACACGTCACGCAACGCCGCACGGTCACGTGCCACATCGCTTGCACTCCTGCGCTCCGAGTCTGCGTTTCGCATGCACAGCTGTAAAGGAACCTTGTCAGTATGTCAAGTTTCCCTGATAGTCGCGCTGGGCCACCGGCGGCAAACGGTGCATGGCTGGCTGGAGTGAGGCCTTCCAGGTGCTCGTACGGGCAAGCCAGCGCACCAACCGCAAGGTGCACGACATCGTCAAGGACCTCGTCAGCAGCGGCGAGCTGCCCGTTGTAGACCCCGGCACTCGCGGGCGCATAGGCACGGTGATCGTCGAAGTATCGCAAACGCCACTCAAGGCCACACAGTGTTGGATAGCCTGCCATCGCGCGAGGGGGGCGACCGGTGTCCGATCAGGTACGGGGTTCGTTCGGGAGGGGATCAGGGGCATGGCTATCTCACGATCTGTTCGGCTCGTTGCGGTTGCCGCGACGGCTTTCTCGACCGTCGCCTTGACGGTGCTCGCCGGGCCTGGCGGTGCGAACGCTCGCACTGCCACCGCGACTGGCTCAAGCGGCTGCACCGGCAGCACGGTGTCGGCGAACCACGCCGCGCCAGCGGGTGTGCGGCCTCGGCCGGTCAGCCCGCAGTTCCTGGTGCCGGATCAGGCCGCGTACGCGCGCGATAAGGCGGCCGCGAACGCTGCCACGGCCCGGCTGGCGCGGCCCGCTCGGACGGCGCCGTTGGCGCCGGTCAAGGTAAAGAGCTGGCAGGGAATCAACGACACGACCAATGCACCATCGGATACGACGAGCGCGGTCGGCACGACGCGATTCATCGAGTTCATCAACGCTGACTACGCGCTCTACAACAAGACGAGCACCGTGCCTTGGCTACCGGAGCGCTGACCGACATCACCGGGTGCGTCACCAGCTTCTGCACCGAATCGGTGTTTGACCCGCAGATCATCTGGGATCCCGGGACACGACGCTTCTTCTACGCGGCCGACGACATCGTCGACGCCACCCACAACTATCTCGTGCTTGGTTGGTCCACATCCGCGACGCCGACCGCTACCAGTTGGTGCAGGTACAACCTGTCATTCGGCGCGTCGTTCCCGGACTACCCGAAGCTCGGCGACACCGCGGACTTCACGCTTATCGGCACGAACATCTTCAACACCAGCAACGCTTTCACCGGCTCTGACATCTCCTGGATCTCCAAGCCGCCCGCAGGCACCACCTGCGCGTTGGCGTCGTCACTCAAGGCCAGCACCGTCGCCGGGTTGAAGAACTCCAACGGCACCGCGGCGTTCCCCCCCGTACCGGCGAACCAGACGGACACCTCCCCGACCGGAGGGGCGGTCGCACGTCCAGCGGCTCTGCCGGCGACCGGAGCTACCTTCCTCACGGTGTTCAAGGTCACCAAGAACGCCACCACCGGCGCCGCGGTCATCCCGGCGACGGGCGCATCGGTGCCCGTGGCGGCCTATAAGGTGCCGGCCGCAGCGCCGCAGCTGGGTACGACCAACAAGCTCGATACGTCCGATACCCGCAACACCCAGGCGGTGTCGGCGGTCGATCCGGCCCACGGCACATCGGTCGGCCTGTGGACACAGCACACGGTCTTCGGGGGCGCCGGAGCCCAGGTTCGCTCGTACGAGATCAACCCGGTGACCCACACGCTGTTCCAGAGCGGCGTGGTGATAAGTACCAGTGTCTTCACCTTCAACGGCGCGATCTCTCCCGACCGGGTGGTCAACGGGACCACGAAGCGGTTCGGGTCCAACATGGTGCTCGACGTCAACACCTCCTCGTCCTCGACCAAGTCGACGCTGAAAATGGTGTCCAAGGTCGGCACCGCGGCGCAGTCTGCTCCGGTGCTGATCGCCACCTCCTCCGGCCCCGACATCGGTTTCGACTGTGTGCGGCTGGGCGGAAAGTGCCGCTGGGGGGACTATGCCGCGGCCACGCCGGATCCGTCCGCCCCGTCGACCGGCACCGCCGGCATTGTCTGGGGTACCTCGATGCTCACGTTCAGTTCGACTGACACAACGTCGGCCAACTGGACTACGCGGAACTTCGAGGCCAAGCCCTAAGCGCGGGCCAGCTCAGCGGAAGGCAGGCGGGCGAAACGGCAGCGACCCGGGGGTGACCCCGGGCCGCCGCGTTCGTCAGGGGTGGACTGGTTACCAGTGATGAGCCACGTCGATGACGATCCGGCTGTGCGTGCCGGGACCGGCCAGCACGAAGACGCGGAACGGCAACCGGGCTCGCGTCCCGACGGCGAACGTGGTGTAGCCCTCGAAGCTGCCGCCGTACACGACGTCGCGCAGCGTCTGGTAGCCGGAGACGTTGGCGACATGAGCGAAGACCGGGTGCGCATAGGTGATGTGACCGGTCTGGTCGTTCGTCGGATCGAGCAGTGTCACGCCGATGAGGGCGCCACCTGCGGTGTGCGACGACATCGGAGCACCGGCGCCCTCGGTGTAGACCTCGCTCGCGTAGCTCACCCGATAGCCGTTGGCCGGCCCGTTGAACTCGAACACCAGGCGGTCGTAACAGACCTGCTGCCCGGTGCGACTGGTGATCAATGGCGCAGTGCTGAGGCTCCCGCCGGACTTCGGCAGGCTGCCCCACGTGATGCCGCAGGCGGTCGCACTGGCCGGCGCGGTGCGCGTACTCGCGCCCGCAACAGCAGGGACCACCAGTGCGGCGGCGAGCGGCAAGGCCAGGACGATCGCGATCAGCGCGGTCCTCGGCCGGTGCGGTACCTTCTTCCACGCTGTCATCGCAGCGTCCTCCTTCTGTGTCAGGTGGCGTCGTTGCCGCCGGATGCTGAATATGACGCGCAGCATCGGCAAACGGTTGACTGCGTCGCCTACCCGACATGACCAGCCGGATAGCGGGAACATCGCCGCCGTACGGTAGGTTGATCATCGATGACGGCGAATCAGCCGTCGCTTTCCGCGGGCGAGCCGCCCGCAAGGTCGTTAGCGTGACAGTCCCTGTTCGCCGATGCGGCCCTACCGGTGACAGGAGTCTCCAAACCGTGGCACGTCCACAAAGCCGTCATACCCGCACGTCCACCCGCCCCCGTACCGGCGGCTTCTCCCAGCCCCGCCGACCGGCCGGGCCTTCGGAGCTCGAGCTCGCCTTCGTGGCGGCCGAGGCCGCTGCGCCGCCCGCGGCACAGACCTTCGCCGAGATGGGTCTGCCTCAGCGCCTGGTGACCGCGCTCGAGCGCCGCGACATTCGCGCGCCGTTCGCCATCCAGGCCCGCACCATGCCCGACGCGCTGACCGGCCGTGACGTCCTTGGCCGGGCCCAGACCGGGTCCGGCAAGACGCTCGCGTTCGGTCTGCCCTTGCTGGCTCGCCTGATCGGCTCACTTCGCACGCCCGGTGCCCCGCGCGGCCTCGTGCTCGTACCGACCCGAGAGCTGGCCAACCAGGTGGCCGAGGCCTTGGCCCCGCTCGGCCAGGCGGTCGACCTGCGGGTCGCCACCGTGTACGGCGGAGCCTCGATGGGCCGGCAGATCAGCGCACTGCGCCGCGGCGTCGACGTCGTCATCGCCACGCCCGGTCGGCTGCTCGACCTGATCGGCCAGGGGGAGTGCTCGCTGCGCCAGGTCTCGATCACGGTCGTGGACGAGGCCGACTACATGGCCGACCTCGGCTTCCTGCCCGTCGTCACCGAGTTGCTCGACCAGACGACGCCGGGCTCCCAGCGGATGCTGTTCTCGGCGACGCTCGACAACGGTGTCGATCGACTGGTCCGCCGCTTCCTCACCGACCCGGCGACGCACGCGGTGGCTCCGGTCTTTGCCGTGATATCCACGATGGATCACCGCAGCTTCACCGTGCAGCCCGGCGACAAGGTGAGCGTCGCCACCGAGATCGCGGCCCGCGATGGTCGATCGCTGTTTTTCGTACGTACCAAGCACGGGGCCGAGCGCCTCGCCAAGCAGCTGCGCACCGCCGGACTCGACGCCGGAGCGCTGCACGGCAACCTCGCGCAGAACGCCAGGCAGCGCGCCCTCAACGCGTTTGCCGCGGGCACCTCGCCGGTGCTCGTCGCTACCGACGTCGCGGCTCGCGGCATCCATGTCGACGACATCGACCTCGTCGTGCACTTCGACCCGCCGGCCGACCACAAGGACTACCTGCACCGCTCGGGGCGCACCGCCCGGGCCGGCGCCAGTGGCCTGGTGCTCTCGTTGCTGCTGCCCGAGCAGGTACGCGACGCCGACCGGATGCACGGTCTCGCCGGCGTGCGGCCGTCAGCCGCGGTGCGGGTGCGACCCGGGCACGACGAGGTACGCCAGTTGGCTTCCTCCGGCACGCCGGTCGTCATCGTCGCCCGGCCGCCGGCTGCCGCACCGGAGGCTTCGCGCCGACCGGGTCGGCCCGCCGGTTCATGGTCTGGCCGCCCGAACTCAGGTGGCGGAAACCGCCGCCACCCGCGTCACGCGCGACCCGCTCCTAATTCCTGACTGGCTCAGCTCAGCGGGGCGCGACCTGCGAGGTCGTAGTCGAGCATGCGTAGCTGGTGGCCGGGTCGGTCTTCCTTGGTGGTGCAGCGCTTGGGCTGGTGGGTGCGTTGCTGGCCCTTCCGGTGGCGGCGGCGCTGCTGTTGATCGACCGCGAAGTCCTGGTGCGCCCGCTCGATGCCATGTGACGCACCAGTTCTTCCCCAGATCTCTTATCGTGCCGCCGAGCTAGGGGCGCACCTCGTAGACGATGTTGAACGGGGTCTCGGCCGCCTGACGGAACCGCGTGAACCCGGCGTCGGTCATGATCTGCCGGATGCCGGCCTCGCCGGCCTGGGCGCCGAGGGAATAGCCGCCCGGCTGGGAGAGTGCGTTCGGGACACACAGCAGGGTCGAGAACGAGTAGTAGATCCGCCCGACCGGGTTGAGGTTGTCGGCGACCGCATTCTGGGCGAAGGGTTCGACGACCAGCCAGGTCCCGTCGGCGGCCAGCGACTCGCGGATGTGCCGGGCGGCACCCAGCGGGTCGCCCATGTCATGCAGGCAGTCGAACGTCGCCACCAGGTCGTAGCCGGTGCCGCTGAATGTCTGGGCCGAGGCGACCTCGAAGCTGACCCGCTCGGTGACGCCTGCGTCGGCGCCCCGTTTGCGCGCCGAGTCGATCGACTCCTGGTGGTAGTCGGAGGCGACGAAGCTCGACTGCGGGTACGCCTTGGCCATGAGGATCGTGGAAGCACCCAGCCCGCAGCCGACGTCAGCCACCCGTGCTCCCGCGCCCAGCTTGTCCTCGACGCCATCGAGGGCCGGAATCCAGCTCGCGACGAGGTTGCCGATGTAGTTGGGCCGGAAGAAGCGCTCGCACCCGACGAAGACCTCCGGGTCGTGCTCGTGCCAGCCGAGGCCCTCGCCGGTCCGGAACGCCTCGGAGATCCGGGGCTCGGCCCGCAGCACGCCGAGCGCGAACTGGAAGGCACCCGGTAGGTAGAGGGGGCCATCCGGGTCGGTGAGGGCGAAGACCTGCTCCTCGGTCAGCGAGTACGTGTCGCTGTCGGCGTCGTAGACGACGTAGCCGCCGGCCGCCTGCCCGCGCAGCCATTCGGTCACGTAGCGCGTGTCGGTCTCGGTGCGCTGGGCGAGGTCGTGCGCCGTCGCCGGCCCGGTGGCCAACGCGCGGTACAGCCCGAGCCGGTCACCGATCACGACGCTGCCCGCGGCGACGGTGGCGCCCAGATCTGCGACGAACTGCCCCAGAAATGCCATCAACTTGTCCTGGTCCACGGCCATTTTTCCTCCTTGGTAGGGCCGGTATCGACCAGCACAAGGTGCCTCCCGACCCTTGCAGCCATGTTGCAACGGCGGTGCAATATGCACTTGCAAGACTGGGCCGTCCACTTGAGAGGGAGGTCCGCATGCGCGCAATCCAGCCCGACACCGAGGGATACGTCGAGCGCGACGGGGTCAAGATCGGCTACGAGGTCTTCGGCAGCGGCGACCCGACGATCCTGCTGCTGCCGACCTGGTCGATCGTGCACTCCCGCGTGTGGAAGGCCCAGGTCGCGTACTTGGCCAGGCACTTCCGGATGATCACCTACGATCCCCGCGGCAACGGGCGCAGTGACCGCCCGACCGACCCCGCCGCATACGCCTCCCGCGAGATCTACGAGGACGGTGTGGCAGTGCTCGATGCGACAGCCACCGAGACCGCGGTGGCGGTCGGCGTCTCGTTGGGGGCAGGACACCTGCTGGGCCTAGCTGCGCACCATCCCGAGCGGGTGCTGGGTGCGGTCTTCGTCGCCTCCGCGGTCAGCCTCGGCGACCCCCCGACCGACCGGCCGAGCTACAGCTTCGACGACCAACTGGACACCGACGAGGGCTGGGCGAAGTTCAACCGGCATTACTGGTTGCGCGACTGGCCCGGCTTCCTGGAGTTCTTCCACGCACAGGTCATGAGCGAGCCGCACTCGACCAAGCAGATCGAGGACGCAGTCGGCTGGGGCCTGGACACCACCCCCGAGGCCATCGCGGCCACCCAGCCCGCGCGCTATCTGAACGAGGGCGCCGGGGACCTGGCGGCCCGGGTGCAGTGTCCCTGCCTCGTCGTACACGGCACCGAGGACAAGATCGTTGACGTGAGCAACGGCGAGCGGCTGGCCGCAGCCCTCGGCTGCGAGTTGGTGCTGTTCGAAGGTTCCGGGCACCTGCCCTTGGCCCGCGATCCGGTCCGCTTCAACCTGCTGCTGCGCGACTTCGTCGACCGGGTACGCCCTGCTGACGACAGCGTTCGTACGTGGACCCGCGCCCGGTCCCGAGCGCCGCGGGCGCTGTACCTGTCCTCGCCCATCGGGCTGGGTCACGCGCTGCGCGACGTCGCCATCGCAGGCGAGCTGCGCAAGCAGCACCCCGACCTCGAGATCGACTGGCTGGCGCAGCACCCGGTGACCGACGTGCTCGCGGCCCGCGGCGAGCGGGTGCACCCCGCGTCGGAATGGCTGGCGAGCGAGTCGGCGCACATCGAGGGCGAAGCGGCCGAGCACGACCTGCACTGCTTCCAGGCGTGGCGGAAGATGGACGAGATCCTCGTTGCCAACTTCCACGTGCTGCACGACGTGCTGGAAGAGGGTCACTACGACCTGGTCGTGGGCGACGAGGCATGGGACGCCGACTACTACTGGCACGAGAATCCGGAGCTCAAGCGGACCGCTTTCGCCTGGCTCACCGACTTCGTCGGCTGGCTGCCGATGCCGGCCGGAGGCGACCGTGAGGCGTCGGTGGCCGCCGACTACAACGCCGAGATGATCGAGCAGGTCGAGCGGTATCCACGGGTGCGCGACCGGGCGATCTTCGTCGGGAGCACCGACGACATCGTCCCTGATCGCTTCGGCCCGGGACTTCCCGCGATTCGCGAGTGGGTCGCCGAGCACTACGACTTCTCCGGCTATGTCACGGGCTTCGATCCTGCCACGCTGGCCGACCGGGCGGCGCTGCGTGCGGAACTCGGCTACCACCCCGATGAGCATGTCTGCCTGGTGACCGTGGGCGGCTCCGGCGTCGGCGCCGCTCTGCTGCGGCGGGTCATCGCGGCGTATCCGCTCGCGCACGAGGCGGTGCCCGGTCTGCGCATGGTGGTCGTCGCTGGGCCGCGGATCGACCCCGCGTCGCTGCCGTCGTACCCGGGTCTGGAGGTGCGCGCGTACGTCGACGGGCTCTACCGGCACCTGGCCGCCTGCGACCTGGCCGTCGTACAGGGTGGCCTGACCACCTGCATGGAGCTCGCCGCCAGCCGCAGACCGTTCCTGTACTTCCCCCTGCGCAACCACTTCGAGCAGAACTTTCATGTGCGTCACCGGCTCGATCGTTACGGCGCCGGTCGTTGCATGGATTACGGCAGCACCGATCCGGAGACGCTGGCTGCGGCCATAGCCGCGGAGATCGGGCGGACCGTCGATTACCGGCCGGTGGAGACCGACGGCGCGGCGCGGGCAGCGGCACTCATCGCGAATCTGGTGTGACCCCGGAGTCGGCGGCATCGGCGAGGAGGTCGCGCGACGCCTGTTCGATGCCGGCCATCCCGTGCCGCGTGGCCAAGTCCCGAGCGCGCTCGAACTCTCTGCGCGCTCCGGCCGCGTCACCACGCATCAGCGCGCACCGGCCGGCCACCAGCGAGCCCTCGGCCAGGGCGCTCACCCATGGCACGCGGCCGGCGGCCGACAGCATCGGCGCCAGTGCGGCGGCGGCCCGGTCTTGGCGCCCCGCGACGAGCCAGGCCCGGGCCACGCCGAGGTAGGCGTCGGCTCCGAGCAGCCAGGCGCAACCGGCGGGTGCATCGATGCCATTCAGAAGGCGGTCGGCCTCGTCCAGCGCTGCCGAGGATCCCGTCGCTTCGGCCAGCGCGGCCAGATGGCGCAGCCGGTAGGCCTCGGTGCCACTGTGCTGGCCGCCTGAAGGGGTATCCGCCAGGACGTCAGCGGCCGCCGCATGCTCACCCCGCTCGAGCAGGGTGGTGGCGAGCATCGCCGCTGCCGTACTCACCCACCAGGCGTGCCCGACGTTCTTCGACGCCGCAACCGCCCGGCGGCCATGGCCGACCGCGTCGTCGTACCGGCCCTGCTGCCTGGCCACCCAGCCGAGGTGGGCTGTGAACCACCCCTCATACGAGAGATACCCGCTGCGCCGGTTGAGGGCCAAGGCGGCCTCGATGTAGTGCGCAGCGGACGGCCAGTCGGCGGCGGCGATGAAGGGAAAAGACGACTCGAACACCGTCCACTGCAGCCGGAAAAGGTCACCCGCCCGGCGCAGCAACGGCTCCAGCTCGGCCAAGATCGGCTCGAGTTCGGCCACCTCGCCCAGATAAGCGAAGCCGGTCTTCGCGCCGTCCAGCGCCATGGCCAGCGCGACCGGATCGCTCGTGGCCCTGGCCACCGTGATGGCGCGCCGCCCCATTTCCACGCCGTCCCGCAGGCGCAACTGGTTGCAGTTCAGGACCGCCAGCCGGGACAGCAGGTCGGCCTGGATCCCCCGGTCGCCTAGTGACTCGGCGATGCGCAGCCCGGCCTCGATGGGAGCGATGCAGGCTTCCGTCGGCAGCCCTAGCGCCGCGGCCGTGTCACCACCGAGTTCGCGTAGCGCGAGCATCTCGAGGCGGGCATCACCGCTGTCGCGCGCGAGCCCGACGGCCACCTCATGATCGGCAACAGCGGCCTCATAGCTGGCCAGCGCCTCGCGGGCCCGGCCTCGGGCCAGATGAGCGCGGCCGCGCACCTCGAGGTCACCGGCCTCCGTGGCGGCAGCGATGGCCCGGTCGAGCAGGAGCTCGGCGTCGGCTGCAGCGAATCGCTGCATCGCTTCCTCGGCCGCCCGCAACCACCCACGGGCGGCCCGGCCGAGGTCGCCAAAGGCCGCGGCATGGGCCGCCATCGCCTCCGGCTGGTCGGCAAGCAGGGCGGCCGCTCGCTCGTGGTAAGCCAGCCGTGTCGGCGCCGGCGTCGTGGCATAGAGCACCTCGCGGACCAGATCGTGGGCGAACTCATATGCCCGGCCGGCCACTACGACGAGCCGCAGACGCAGCAGGTCCTCGCAGGTGCGCACAGCCTCGCCCGGCGGCAGGTCCAGCAGCCGGGCCACCATCGTCGGCTCGAACGGTGATCCGAGTACGGCGGCGGCCCGAAGCATCCGCTCGATCTCCGCGCCGGCTCGGCGGACCCGGGCCAGTACGACTTCCTGCAGCGTTCCGGCGACCTGCAGCTCGCCGGACGTCAGTCCGCGCAGCGTCTCGACCACGTACAGCGTGTGTCCGCCGGTGCGGCGCAGAATCGCCTCGGCATGCCCCCCGTGACCAGCCGCCTGCGCGAGCCCGGCGACGGCATCTGCCGGGAGTGGACCGACGTCGATCCTGGTCGCGACGTCGGTGAGCCTGCTCAGCGCCTCCGCGCCCTCCTCGGTGCGAACCGTCGCTACGACCAGCAACCGGCTGCCGGCCGCCTGCCGGCGGAGGTAGTGCAGCAGTTCGAGCACGGACAGACTTGCGTTGTGCAGATCGTCGATCAGCAGCAGGGCGGGCCGGCGTTCGGAGAGCCGTTTGAGGAAGATCGTCACCGCGTCGAAGGTGCGACGTCGCTCGACCTCGACCGTGCCCCGGTCGGCATTGAACGGGCCGAGGACGGAGGCGACCTCTGGGACGAGGGCCGCCAGCAAACCGGCCCGCTCTCCCGCAATGTCGCGGAGCACCGCCGGGGAGATGCGCTGTGCCTCTGCGGTTAGTGCGTCAACAACGGGTTGCAAGAACAGTGATCGCTCGGCCTCATAACACCGAGCCGTGAGCACCTCCCCGCCGGTCTCCTCGGCCAGCCGCGCCACCTCCTCGGTCAGCCTCGTCTTGCCGATGCCAGCCTCACCGGTGACCAGCAGCAGCGCCGGGTGTCCCTCGGTGGCCGCGGTCCAGGCGCGCCGCAGAGCCGCGACCTCCGCCTCGCGGCCGGCGAGCACGGCCTTGGCAGCTGACGATCTTGGGGGGCGGAGCGCCTCGCGGGTCACGAGTTCAACCTCCTGCTCGCGGAGTACTGCGAGGTGCACGTCGCGCGTCTCCGGTGCCGGGTCGGTGCCGAGATCGGCGACCAGGACAGCGCGGAGTCGTTCGTAGGCGGCCAGAGCGGCCGCGGGCTGCCCTGCTGCCTGGTGGGACCGCATGAGCGCCCGGGCGGCCACCTCGTCGAGCGGGTCGGCCGCCAGCGCCTGCCCGGCCATTTCGGCTGCATCGGCGGGCTCGCCAACGCTCAGCGCGGCCTCGGCAGCCAGCAGCCGGACCCGCCGGAGTAGCCGATGAGCACTCGCGCGGGCCGCCTCGGCCCAGTCGGCATCGGGCTCGTCCGGCAGGAGGGCGCCCTCACCGAGCAGGTCCAGCGCCTTGCGGGCGGCCGTCACGGCCAGCGCCGGAGCCGGCCCGAGGCAGGCCTCTGCCTGTGCGGCGAGCCGCTCGGCCTCGTCGACGTCGACCCGCACGTCGGCGGTGTAGGCCAGGGCGTAACCAGCCGGGCCGCCGCGGATGATCGACGCACCGAGCGCCCGGCGGAGCCGACTGACCAGCGTGGCGACGTTGCTGGCCGGTCGCTCCGGTGGATCATCACCCCAGAGGGCCTCGATGATGCGGCCGGTGGTCACGAACCCACCTCGCTCGACGACCAGCATCTGGAGCAGCCGGCGCCCCTTCCGGCTGCCGACGTCGGCGTCGTCGAGTGACAGGCCGTCGACCGAGACGCGGAGGGTCCCGATCAGTCGGAATCCAACCGGGGTCACGGTCGCGCCACGCGCGCGTTCACGATCCCTTGCTACGCGTCTCGACAGCCTCGTACAAGCACAATCCCGGAACTGCTGCCCGGTTCTGAGCATCGTTTCTTAAGTACGCACAGACCGACATCGCCGCGAGGGGTCGAGCCGGGGTCGAGCCGGAGTCGAGCCATCGCGGCATCGATGCCCCTGCGATCGACCGGTCTGGCGTCCGCGGTTGATCGGGAACCGAATCGCTGCGCGAGGTGTGACCATGGCGGGTGCACGCTCGAGAGAGGATCAGATCGGGATGCCGAGGCGGGGTGCGACACGCGCGACACGGGGTGACCGCTGGGCGGATCGCCCCGCCCTCGCGTCTGTCGGGCGGCGGTACGGCGGAGACACCGACGAAGCGGTCCTCCTGCATGACGCACGCACCGGCCATGCGGCGGCGTACGAGGAACTGGTCCGGCGGCATCAGGCCGCGGCCTACCGCACCGCGACCATGATCGCGGGGGCGGCCGATGCCGCTGACGTTGCGCAGGAGGCGCTGGTCAAGGCCTACCGGGCGCTGCCCCGGCTGCGTGCCGACGCGCCATTTCGTCCCTGGCTACTGGCCATCGTCACCAATGAGGCTCGCAACCGACGACGCTCGACCCGGCGGTACGGCGCTGCTGTGCAGCGGGCGGGCGGCCTCGCGACCACCGAGACGCCGGAGGATCCGGCCGACCGTGCGGTGAGCGCCGAGCGCCGTCAGGTCCTGTTGGCGGCGATCCGCCGCCTTCCCGAACGCGATCAACTGGTGATCTCGTGCCGCTATCTGATGGAGCTGACCGCGGCGGAGACCGCCCAGGCGCTGCGCTGTCCGGAGGGGACGGTCAAGTCGCGGCTGTCGCGGGCCCTCGGCCGGCTCCGCGACGGCCTGGACGAACCGGCGCAGCGGAGGGACCCGCGATGACGCGCAGGAGCCGCACACCCGGCGACGACCTGGGCCGGCTCGACCGCGAGCTCCGTGACCTCACCCACGACCTGCGCGGTGACCCGGCGCCGGACCTGCTACCCGGAGTGGCCGAGCGCATCGCCCGGGAGCCAGGCCAGCGGCGTCCGCCCATCGACTGGCGGCGGCCGTGGACGCGCGCGCTGTCGGCCCTGCTGGTGTTGCTGGCCGTATCCACCGGCGTGCTGGCCGGATCGGCCAGTGCTCGGGAGGGCATCGCCGGGCTGCTCAACATCAGGGGTATCTCCGTCAAGCACGCCGCGCCGGGAGCCCGGCCGGCTCCGCGATCCACCGCCGTGGAGTTGTTCCTCGGCGAAAAGGTCAGCTTCGCGACCGCCCAGCGGGAGGCGTCGTTTCACATCCAGCAGCCGGAACTCCCCGGTTTCGGCGATGCCAGCGCCGTATACGTCCTGCGGTCGGCCGGCGCCGGCCCGGTCGTCAGCCTGACGTACCGGCCGAAGCATGGCCTGCCGCTCGCACCCGAGACCGGCACCGGCATGCTGCTGACGCAGTTCGCCGGCACGATCGATGCCGACGTATTCAAGAAGGTGCTGTTCACCCTCTCGCGGACCCAGCAGGTGAGCGTCAACGGCCATCAGGGGATCTGGATCGAGGGTCCGCAGGAGCTGATCACGTTCACCTCAAGCGGCAACGGCGTGGGCTTTCCGCCCCGGCTGGCCGACAACAGCCTGATCTGGGAGTCCGGGGGAGTGACCCTCCGGATGGAAACGGTGCTACGCCTCGACCAGGCGCTCGCGATCGCGGAATCGATTCGGTAGCGCTTCGTGGTCAGTCGAGGTTGAATCTGTCACCAATCCGGGTACGCTCATGACGCCAAATCGGGATAACCGTGAGGATGCCATGCTCGTGAGACCTCGGGTCGGCCGGGCCGACAGATGGCCAATAGCGGCATGAGCGAGGGCTTCGCCCGGGCCTGCGAAGAGGTGCTGCCGGCTCTGTGCGATCAGGTCGGCCTCACCACCTGGCTGGTCACCGCCCGCGTCGGCGCCGACGAGATCCCGCTGTACTACTACGGCGCCGACCCGGAGGTCCTCGTACGCCTGCGCTGGCCATGGTCGGAGTCTCCGATGAACACGCCGCTCGCTGGTGCGGCTCCGCCGATGGCCCCGCTCGTTGCCGGCGTACCGGCCTATCGAGACGCCCGCGTCGTCACCGCATTGAGCGCCCGGGCCTTCATCGCCGCTCCCCTACGGGTCCGCGAGCACGTGCTCGGCGGCCTCTACGGCCTCGACCGTGCCGCGCCGCCGAACGACTTGGCACAGCGAATCCCGCTGGTCGAAACAGTGGCCTCCCTCCTCGGCACCGTCTACGAGGCGGAGCGGCGAGCGCAGGAGGCCGAGTCGCAGGCCCTGACAGATGCCCTCACCGGAGTAGCCAATCGCCGGCGCTGGCAACAGGTCCTGGCCGCCGAGGATCAGCGCTGCGCCAGGTACGGATCGTCCAGCGGGGTGATCGTGGTGGACGTCGACGACCTCAAGCGGGTCAACGACAGCCTCGGGCACCAGGCCGGCGACCATCTGCTGATGCGCACCGCCCAGGTGTTGCGACAGGGGAGCCGGGCCGGTGACACCGTGGCGCGCTCGGGCGGTGACGAGTTCGTCGTCCTGGCGGTCGAGACAGACCGCGAGGCGCTGGCCGCGTACGTCCGCCGCGTGCGCTCGCTGCTGCGCGCGGCGCGAGTGCGTGCCTCTGTCGGCTGGGCGGTCCGCGATCCGGCCGGCGGCCTGCCGCTGGCATGGCTGGCCGCCGACGAGCACATGTACCGCGCCAAGCGGGCCCGACGGGCCAGGACCGTCCAAGCCCGTGGGGTGCGACCGCCAGCCCGACTAGCCCTTGACGAGGTCCTTCACCTGCCCGAGGAGCCCGTCGACGCGGGCTGACCGCCCGGCAAGGTTGCGGGCGACCTGCACGATCGCTCCTGTTGTGAGAAACTTTGATATCAGCCTGATAACGGTCAGGCACCATCCCGGAGGTCACATGAGATATCGACGCGTCTTGGCGGCCGTCACCTCGGCCGCCACGCTGCTCGCTCTCGCGACCGTCACGGCCACCGCCGCGACGCCCGCGAGCGCCACCACGACTGCCAGTTCACACAGCAACAAGCGCGTCTGCGCGGCCAAGCCGGCCGGCTACGCCGCTTGCCACGCCCGCGTCGTCACCGATGCCAGCCTTCGTCCCCTGGCGACCGGCTCCTACCAGAGCGGCTACGCGCCGGCTCAGATCCGGACCGCCTACGGCATCACAGGCACCACCGGCCCGCTGATCGCGATTGTCGACGCGTACGCCCACCCGAGCGTGGCAGCGGATCTTGCGGTCTACCGAACCCAGTTCGGGCTCGGCACCGCGAGCCTCACGCAGGTGAATCAAACCGGTGGCTCGATCGGCTCCGTCGCTGGCAACACCGGTTGGGGACAAGAGGAGATGCTCGACCTGGAGATGGCATCGGCGATTTGCCCCTCCTGCCCGCTGCTCTACGTCGGCGCCAACTCCAACTCCTTCGCCGATCTTGGGGCCGCGGTGGACGAGGCGAATACGAAGGGCGCGAAGGTCATTTCCAACTCTTACGGGGGCACCGAGTTCTCCACCGAGGGCACATTGGCGACGCACTACAGCCACTCCGGCGTTGCCATCACGGTGAGCTCCGGTGACAGCGGCTACGGCGTCCAGGCCCCCGCGGCCTTCAAAACGGTCACTGCCGTCGGCGGCACCAGCCTCACGCTCAACACCAACGGCACCCGCAAGAGCGAGACCGTGTGGAGCGGGGCCGGCAGCGGTTGCTCCGCCTATATCACCAAGCCGACCTGGCAGACGGATACCGCCTGCTCGCGGCGTACCGTGGCCGATGTGGCCGCGGTTGCCGACCCGAACACCGGGGTGGCCGTCTACGACAGCTACGGCAGCACCGGCGGGCTCAACTGGTACGTCTTCGGTGGGACCAGCGTGGCCGCACCGATCATCGGTGGGGTCTACGCGCTGTCCGGCAACACTGCCGGGGCGCCAGCGTCACGCGCGTACTCCGCTCCGGCCGGCTCGCTGTTCGACGTGACCAGCGGCAGCAACGGTCGATGCGTCCACGGCAGGAACACCGCTGCGGCTTACCTGTGCACCGGCGGTACGGGCTACGACGGCCCGACCGGCAACGGCACGCCGAACGGCACGGGCGCCTTCTAGGCGCGTCAGCAGCATCAGGAGGGGCGTCCCACGGGGCGCCCCTCCTGCATGTTTCGCCGATCCGCCGACGGGCAGCGAAGCGGCAGCCAACATCAGGAGGCGAGCGTCATGCCTACCCGCAAAGAGCTTCCTTCGACCCTCGAGCGGTCGTCGAAGAAGGCACAGGAGACCTGGATCAAGACCCACGACTCGGCGGTGGACAGCTACGGCGAGGGCGAGCGGGCGCACCGTACGGCTTTCGCATCGCTCAAGCACAGCTACGAGAAGGTGGGCGACCACTGGGAGGCCAAGGACGAGAAGGGCCCCTCAGATGAGCAGGCTGTCAGGACGGGCGCGGCGGCCCGTCGCGGTGGCCCTACCGCCGGAGGCGTCGACGCCAATGCCAGCAGGAAGCACCTTCTCGACCTCGCCAAGCGGCTGGACCTCTCGGGCCGCAGCCGGATGACCAAGGACGAGTTGGTGCGGGCCATCGACAGCGCAAACAAGCGGGAGTCCGCCAGATCCTTGAGCAAGAGCGCCCGGAAGTAGGTTGGGTGGATGACAAACGGCATCCCCGGCCCCGACCTCGACGAAGACGACCTGCTGCGCGAACTCAAGCACCTGCACCAGACCCGCAACGACACCTTCCTGCACGGCGGACCCGACGCGCTCGTGACCCACACCTCGCGCACGGCCGAGCTGGAGGACGAGTACCTTCGACGCCACCCGGAGCGGGAGGTCGACCCCAACCGGCTGCGCTCGGGCGCCAGATCGAGAACGCAGTAGGACGTGCCTCGGATCGGTTACTTCAAGGTCTGCTGGAGCACCGACGAGGCGGCGGCCCGGCGGACCGCCTACCGGCTCTGGGCTAATTCCGGCGCGCCCGGCGAGTTGCGCAGGTGCTGGCGAGCCCCCGGCACTTCGACCAGCCTCATCGCTGGTCACCGAGGACATGGTGGCTGAGTCCATCCTGTGCGGTGACGACCCAAGGCGCACCCCGCTGGGCGGAATGACCGAGGCGTGCGGCGACGCTACGTCTGGGTAGGACCATGGCGTAGCGAGGAGGTGCCACCTTGGCCGTGCGTACGGACACCACGGCGCCGCTCGCCTTCATCAGCAAGGGGACCGGGCGGGCCGTCCTCCTCCTGCACGGTCAGGCGGGCGCGGCAACCGCGTGGTTCCGGTTGCGGCCGCTACTGGCCGGCGCCGGCTACCGCGGCATCGCCGTGGACCGGCCCGGTTACGGGCAGACCGGCGGCCGGCCGAGCGGTTTCGCGTCGAATGCTCGGAGCGCCTTCGAACTGCTCGACTACCTCGACATCGCCGACATCACGGTCGTCGGGCACTCCTGGGCCGGCGGGGTCGCCCTCGCGATGGCACTTCAGCAGCCGCAGCGGGTAAGCGGCCTGGTGCTGCAGGGCTCTGTCGGGGGCACCGGCTCGATCACCTGGTTCGACCGGACGCTGGCCGCGCCAGCGCTCGGGGCAGGCGCCTACGCCGTGGGTCTGCGGATGGCAGCCCTCGGCCTGTCGATATCGGGCATCAGGCGGCGGATGGCACCGGAGCTGCACGACCTGCCGCACCATCGGTTGGCCGCCATCGCCGCCGCGTGGTCGAGGGCCGGCACGGCGCGCACTGTCGCCCATGAACAGCGGACCCTCATTCACGAGTTGCCGGTGATCCAGGCGCAGCTTCCCCGAGTGGACACGCCGGCCGTCGTGCTCATCGGCAGCTCCGACCGTCTGGTGCGGCCGGAGAGCCAGCGCGACCTGGCCCGTCGGCTCCCCGACGCCGAGGCGGTCGAGGTCGACGGCGGCCACTTCCTCGCCGTCGAGTCGCCGGAAACCCTCGTCGATGCGGTGGAGCGGGTCGCCCGAGCCGGCTGAGTCGGCTGCATTGAACGGGACGACCACCTTGTCACCGGCGAGAAGCCGGCTGCCCATGACGCGGTTCCGGGCGCGGGGAGGGCTAGGCCGCTTTCTCGGCGTAGGCGCGGGCGTACTGCAGGAGGTCCGCCACCGCCGGCGAGGCGAAGGACGCGGCAACCAGCCGGGCTGGCCGGGGGTGAAGACCAGCCCTGCGGCAGCGGTCCCGGTCCCGGCGTACATCCCCCACTACCGTGAGGTAGCCGCCGAGCGGGCGGTCGGCGCCATCGGCAGATGCGCGCTGCTCCTTGCGGGCGGCTTGGCGAAGTCGAGTCATCGGGCTGCTCGTCATGTCGCGCTGGCTACCCCGTCCACGGCGGATCATGCCGACCGACCCGACCCGGCTGTCCTCCAAGCAGTTTCGGCCGCCGCCTTTCGGGTACCAGCGCCGTCAGGTGAGGCGATCACGGAGGTGCACATGCAACGCGGCAGCGACAAGCACGGGCCCCGGCAGGACGAGGCGATGGGGCATGAGGTCGAGGGGCTGCTGCGCTCCGGTCACGGCGGCCGCGCCGAGGAATGGCGCGAGTCCGAGCCGCCCGCCGACGACATGGACATCGACCTCGTTCCCGACGGCACGTTGGTGGGAGGCGTGCCCGAGGGGATGACCGGCGAGGACGTCACCGGCCGAGCCGAACTGGCCACCGTGCTGACCCGCGGTGTCTTCCCGGCCGACACCGAGCAACTGATCTCGGCGGCGGAGGAGAACAACGCAGCGCCGCGGATCCTTGAGGAGCTTCGCGGGCTACCGTCGGACCAGCAATTCGACACGGTCAACGACGTCTGGGTGGCCCTCGGTCACAACGTCGAGTCGCGGCGCTTCTAGCGTTAGCCGCCCTGTGAAATGGCCGCTCCTCGGCGGTCGTCTCGCCTGGGTCACAGCCCTCGGCCGCCACTTTGACGGCGATGTCGCGGTCAGTGACCACGCCCTTGAGTCGCTCGTCTTCACCACAGATCGGCAGAGCGCCGAAATTCAGCCGGTTGCGGGTGGGGGGCGGCGACCAGGGTCTACGTTTGCCTGTACGCACTCGACGCCCGGGGTCATGTCTCGAGCGGTAGTCATTGAGTAGTTCTCGGGGGTGTCGGGATACCCCTGATGGCCCTGCGATAACTCAATCCAGCCCCCGCCAGGGTCGGGAACGGTTAGGCTTCGCTCACTGAGGGGAGCGACGGCTCAGCGTTGAGACGCAAGGCGCAGCCAAAATCCCCTCGTGCTTGAGCAGTCAGGCACCCCCCCCACGACTGGGCAATCGCCCGCCCTTGGAGTGTGAATGCCAGCCCGCGCCGAATTGCGGCCATGAAGATCGCGATGGTGGCTGCCTCAGCCAGCCCGCTCCCGCGGTCGGGCGAGCGGGCGGCAGGCGGCTTGCATACCCAGGTGAAGTCCTTGGCGCAGGCGACGGCCAGGCGCGGACACCAGGTGGTCGTCTACACCCGGCGCGACCATCCCGCATTGCCCGATCGGGTGCCGCTCTGCGACGGCGCGACGGTGGAGCACGTCCCGGCCGGGCCGCCGGAATGGCTGCCCGCCGAACGGGTTGTCCCGTATCTCGCTGAATTCGGTGCCCCGCAATTGCGACGGCTCGGCATCAGCTACAGCCGGGTCGGTATCGTCTCGCCCGGCGTGGACCTGGACGAGTTTCACCCGCGATCGATCGACCGCGGGCGGGGCGCGGCCACCCGACTCCTCACCTTGGGCCCGCTGAGCGAGAGCAGCTCTGTCGACGACGTGATCTGTGCGCTGCCGAGAGTGCCGGGCGCGGAACTACTTGTCGGCGGCGGACCGCCGGCCGACCAACTCTTCGCTAACGACGACGTCGCCCGGCTGCGCGAGCTTGCCGTCCGCCTGGGACTTCAGGACCGGGTCACCTTGGTCGGCGAGGTCCCGCACTCCGAGGTGCCCGAGCTGATCTGCTCGGCCGACGTGGTGATCTGCGCACCGTGGTACCCGCGCTTCGGAATGGTCGCGGTGGAGGCGATGGCTTGCGGCGTTCCGATTGTTGCCAGCGTCGTTGGCGGCCTGCGCGACACCGTGCTGCCCGGGATGACCGGTGACCTGGTGGCGGCACACTCTCCCGATGAGCTGGCACTAGCGTTGCGTCGACTGCTGGGCGATTCCGTGCGACTGCAGGCCTACCGCTTCGCTGCCACCGATCGCGCCCGCGCGGCACTCTCGCGGGGCCGGGTGGCGGTCGCGATCGAGAGCGTCTATCTCGACGTGATTGGTATGCCCCATGCTGAGACCGAATCGGTCACTGTGGCATGACCCGGCCCGGTATCAGCTGCCCTGTGAGGATCCGACTATTGTGCACAATCGTGGGGAGTTCCGAGTCATGAGGGAAGTCCTGATCCTTCGGGCCCTGGGACTCGGTGACTTCCTGACCGGGATACCCGCGTACCGCGGTCTGCGCCGTTATTTCAGCAACCACCGGTTGATCCTCGCGGCGCCGCCTGAGTTGACCGAGCTGGCCCGGCTCACGGGGGCCATCGACGAGGTGCTGCCCGTCCGCGGCTTGGCCTCCCTCGCGTGGGACCGGCCGCCACCCGACGTCGTGGTCAACCTGCATGGCAAGGGCCCACGCAGCCATCAGTTGCTGCTCGAGCTCTCGCCGCGCCGGCGGATTGGCTTCCGGTCCCCTGGCTGGTCGGGGCCCGAATGGCGCTCGGACGAGCACGAGGTGGCTCGCTGGTGCCGGCTGCTGGATTCCGCCGGCATCGCCGCCGACGTGACACATCTCCGCCTTCCCACGCCGAACCTGTCCGGCCCTGCTCCGGGGGCCGTTGTCATCCACCCCGGAGCTGGCTCGCCGAGCCGCTGCTGGCCTCCTGGTCGCTACGCCGAGCTGGCCCGGCGGTTGGCGTCCGCCGGACACGAGGTAGTGGTCACGGGCTCGGCCGGTGAGCGCCGGCTGGTCGACTATGTGGTACGCCATGCGGGCCTGCCGCCCTCAGCGGCCTTGGCCGGTGAACTCGATCTCGTGGGCCTCGCCGCCTTGATCGGGGGTGCCCGCCTCGTCGTGTGCGGCGACACCGGCGCTGGGCACTTGGCGACCGCCTACTCCACGCCGTCCGTGCTCCTCTTCGGGCCCATCTCGCCCCTGCTGTGGGGACCGCCGTCGCATCAGCGCCGGCACCGGGTGCTCTGGCACGGCCCCCATCGCGGCGACCCGTGGGGCGCGCGACCCGACCCAGCGCTGCTGGCGATCACCGTCGAGCAGGTGCTGGCAGCCACCGCAACCCAGCTTCGAATGCCGGCAACGAGTGGAGCGGGATACGCCGCAGCGATGCGGTGACGGATATGGCTACTCGCGATCTCGTCGTGATCGGCGCCTCTGCCGGTGGCGTGGAGGCCTGAAGAACGCAAAGAGAACCGGCCGACCCCTGACGGGACCGGCCGGTTCTGTCAACTCAAGCTCAGATCGATCGGCGTGACCGCCGAGCGCTGAGCTGCATCGTGGTACCGGCCAGGAGCAGGACCAGCGCCAAGGCGGCGAGGCCGCCGACGATGGTGCCTGTCATGGCGAGGGTGTTGCCCACACTCGATAGGCCGCTGCCCTGAACTGCCGCGTGCGGCGTGTTGGCTCCGCTCCCGAGGTCGGTGGATCCGGTGGACCCACCTGAGGGAGTGGGGGAGGGGGTGGGAGTCGGGGGCTCCGAGGGCGAGCCGCCCTCCTGGCAGTGCGCCTTGGCCTTGCCCAGCACCGCGGTGGCGTTGCCGCATACCGCGATCGGAATGGTCACCGGGTCGCCGAACTGGTTGCCCGAGCCGATGCCGCCGGAGCCGTCCGTCGCGCCACCTGGACCCGCGCTGGGGCCGCCTCCGGGCACGTTGCTGTTGCCCTTGCACGCGGCCTTCGCCGTGCCCAAGACCGCGGTGGCGTTGCCGCACACGGTGACCGGAATGGTGATCGGCAGGTTGACCTGGTTGCCCGAGCCCACGCCGCCGGAGCCGTCGGTCGTGCCCGGACCGGCCGTGGGACCGCCGCCGGCCGTCGCGTTGCCACCGCAGTGGGCATTGGCAATGCCGAGGATGGCCGTGCCGTTACCGCAGACGGTCACCGGCACCGTTACCGGGACGCTGATCTGGTTGCCGGAGAGATCACCGCCGGCACCGCTCGTCTTCGCACCCGAGCCCGAGCCCGATCTCGAGCCGGCGCCAGCGGTGGCGTTGCCGGAGCACAAGGCCTTGGCCAACCCCAGGATCGCGGTGGCGTTGCCGCAGGCTGTGATCGGCGCGGTGATCGGGGCGAATAGCTGGTTGCCCGAGAGCACTCCACCGGCGCCGCTCGTCTTTGCACCCGAGCCGGAGCCGGAGCCGGAGTTGGCCGTGGCGTTGCCCTTGCAATGCGCGGCGGCGAGGCCGAGCACCGCGGTCGCGTTGCCGCAGACCACAACGGGGATCGTGATGGGCGCGAACAGCTGGTTGCCCGAGAGCACTCCACCGGCGCCGCTTGTCCTTGCACCCGAGCCGGAGCCGGAGCCGGAGTTAGCGGTGGCGTTGCCCTTGCAGTGCGCCGTAGCGATACCGAGGATCGCGGTGCCGTTGCCGCAGATGGTCACCGGGACGGTGATCGGCAGGGAGACCTGATTGCCCGACAGCACGCCGCCGGTGCCGCTGGTCTTGAAGGCCGAGCCGGAACCGAAGCCAGACCCGGAGTTGGCGGTGGCGTTGCCCTTGCAATGAGCCTTGGCTTTGCCCAAGACCGCGGTCGCATCGCCGCAGACGGTCACCGGCGCGGTGACACCCCCGGCGAACTGGTTACCGGACAGCACGCCGCCGGCACCGCTCGTCGTGCCGAAACCGGCCGCGGAGTTGGCGGTGGCGTTGCCCTTGCAATGAGCCTTGGCTTTGCCCAAGACCGCAGTTGCATTCCCGCAGGCGGTGATCGGAGCGGTTATGGGTGCGGCGAACTGATTGCCGGAGAGAACGCCGCCGGCACCGGAAGTGCCCGCAGACGAGGCCCCCACCCCGATGACGAGACATCCTGCGGTCAGGATGCCAGCACCCAGTTTCCTTCGGGCCTGTGTGTGCACGCGAAAGTCCTTTCGTCCGGTACGGAACGCCCGGCGCACGGCTGGGCGCCCGCTGGTCGCGGTCAATGAAGGAGCCCACCTAACCGCACTCTCGGACCGCCTGACAAGTCCGACACTTCCCGGTCCGGCACGATTGCTACAGAGAGCGCCTAACCGATCACTAAACGCGCGCTCTGACATGGTTGCGACGAGGCGACGGGCGATCTCATGCAGCTTGGTGTTGGTGTGCCGGCTGACAGTTTCAGGTGGTCGAAGGCGGCATCTTCGTCGCACCGGCGGACCGCCATCAACATGCCCTTGGCCTGCTCGATGACCGACCGATGCTCGAGCGCCTGCGACAGGTTTCGTACCAGGTCCCGGCTCTCCGCCAGCGCCCGAGCGTTGCCCATCACAGCGGCAGCAGCCTGCGCAAACAACTCGGCGCCCTGCCGGGTGGCGTCATCGAAGGAGTCGGTCGAGTTGTCGCAGGCGGTGATCCGTAACTCGCCCAGCCGGTTGCCGTGTAAGCGCAACGGCACAATCAGCCCGGCCGCGGGTCGGTCGGTCTGGGCCTGGTCGTCGTCGGGCTTGCCGTCATCGAGGACGACGCGGACGCTGGCCGCGGCTGGTAGGGCCGCAACCGCAAGGCGCTCCACTTCGGACAGCAAGTCAGGCATGAGCGCGCTGGCGAGCGGGAGCATGGCCAGGCCGGCTACCGCGACGTGGGCGTCTTCCTGGACGCGGGCGTCGGCCGAAGTGGCGGTCGGCCCGGCCAACATATCGGGCACGATCACCCACCGCAGGGCCTCGCCCTCACGACGAGCAATGACCACCGCGGGCAACGCTGTCCCGGTCCGGCTGCGCAACTCGACCCGCAGCGGGCATCGTGGTCGCCGCTCGCGAGCCGCCCTAGAAGCTGGCGAAACGGCTTGCGATCACCGGAGATGTAGGCGGCGAGCGGCTTGCCGGCCTGGCGAGGAGCGAGCTCCCCGAATAGCTGGGCGGCTTGGCGATTGACGCTGGTGAGCACTCCCAGCTTGTCGGTGGCGAGCGCGGCTACCGGCAGATCATCGAGCAGGTGCCCGTTTGTCGCGGGCATCATCGGGCGTTCGAGGGCGGACACCAGCTCTTCCTGCTGGCTGCGCAGCTCCTCCTCGGCGACCCGCAGCTCCTCGCGGGCGGTCTCCAACTCGGCGAGCTCGGTCGCCCGGCTGTCCTCACCGTCACCCGGCGGGGTGGTCCGCCGGAACTCGAGCCGATCGTCGAACTCGGCCAGCTGCCGCGAGAACCACTGCCACCGCTCCTGATCGATCACGCGCCCTCCCACACCACCCTGCACGGTACGCCCGCGCGGACGTTACTGGTCGGCCCTTTGTGGGCACGGGGTGCGCACGAAGGAGGATTCGTGACACAGGGCTTGGTGCTGCTGGCCGCTTGGGCGCAAATGGCCGTGCTGCTGGCCATTCTCGTACTGCTCCTGCGGCGATCGGGTCACAGATGACTCCGCCGAGGGCCGCCCTCGCGGTTGCCGTTATCCTGGCGCTCACCGCCTGCGTCGGCCCCTCACGCACCGATTCCGACTACGAAAGCAAGGCATCGAACACCGTTGGGGCGGCCATTTCGGCGGTGCAGACCGCCCGCGTCGCTGTCGCGGCCGAGAGCAAGGGCAACGCGCCGGCCACCTATCTTTCGGTCATCCTCGGCGAGTCGGAGGAGACCCTGAGCGGGGTGCAGGGCCAGTTCGACTCGGTGCAGCCGCCGAGCGCCGCGGCCGACAGGCTGCGTACCAAGGTCGACGACCTGCTCACCCAGGCCGATGACGTGCTGTCGCAACTGCGCATCGCGGTCCGCCGGGGGCAACTGGCGCAGCTGCCCAAGATCGCCGCACCGCTGGTCAAGCTGAGCCGGCAGATGGACCAGCTCGAGACGGCCACTTCATGAAGAAGCTGCCATGAGGAAGCTGCCGTGAAGAAGCTCCTCGGCGTCACCCTCGGGATCCTGACCGCCATCGGAGGCTTCGTCGACATCGGTGACCTGGTCGCCAATGCTCTCGTCGGTGCACGCTTCGGGATGGCCCTGGCCTGGGTCGTCCTGGTGGGCGTGATCGGGATCATGGTCTACGGCGAGATGTCGGCCCGGATCGCGGCGGTCAGCCACCGGCCGACCTTCGACCTGATCCGCGAACGGCTCGGCCCGCGCTTCGCCCTGGTCAACCTGCTCGCCTCTTTCCTGGTGAATATGCTCACGCTGACCGCCGAGATCGGGGGCGTGGCCCTCGCCCTGGAGCTGGCGACGAGCGTCAACTACCTGCTCTGGGTGCCGCTCGTGGCCTTCCTCGTGTGGTTCGTCATGTGGCGGGTGAAGTTCGGGACGATGGAAAACATCTTCGGCCTCGGCGGGCTCACGCTCATCGCCTTCGCGGTGGCCCTGTGGAAGCTGGGCCCCGATTGGGGCCAGCTCCTGCATCAGGTCACGCACCCAACCGTTCCGCAGGGCGAGGGCCACCCGACCTACTTCTATTACGCGATCGCTCTCTTCGGTGCGGCCATGACGCCGTACGAGGTTTTCTTCCTGTCCTCCGGCGGGGTGGAGGAGAAGTGGACCAAGAAGAACCTCACACTGGCCCGGGCGAACTCCGCCATCGGCTTCCCCCTCGGTGGGCTGCTCTCGCTGGCCATCATGGGCTGCGCGGCCGTGGTCCTGCTGCCGGCCGGGATCGAGGTGGACAGCCTCTCCCAGGTGGCCCTGCCAGGCGTGGTCGCGCTGGGCAAGCTCGGGCTGGCCTGCCTCATCATCGGGATGTTCTGCGCGACGTTCGGCGCCGCGCTGGAGACCGGGCTGTCCTCGGGTTACACGATCGGGCAGTACTTCGGTTGGCAGTGGGGCAAGTACGTCAAGCCCCGCCAGGCGGCCCGCTTCCACCTCGTGCTGCTGGCCAGCGTGCTGGCCGGGGCGATGCTGGTGCTGACCACGGCCGATCCGATCAAGGTGACGGAGTACTCCCTGGTGTTCAGCGCGGTGGCGCTCCCACTGACGTACTTCCCGGTCCTCATCATTGCCAACGACCCTGACTACATGGGCGACAAGACCAACAGCCGGTTCACCAACGTCCTCGGGCTGGTCTACTTTGGCATCCTGAGCGTCGTGTCCATCGCCGCGATCCCGCTCATGTTCGTCACGAAGGCAGGGTTGTGAAGATCTATCGACCGGTCCTCGACGTCGACCTGCACCTGCTCGACCGGCAGGTGGTGGATCGCGACGGCGCCATGGTGTGCAAGGTCGACGACTTGGAGTTCCAGCCCAATGCCGACGGCGAGCCGGTCGTGACGGCGATCCTGGCCGGTCCGGCGGCCTTGGGCCCGCGGGTCGGCGGTGCGCTCGGCCGGTGGATGGTCTCGGTGCAGGAGCGCCTCCGCCCCAGCGACCAGGACGGCCCGGCCCGGATCGCTGTCGCGCTGGTCACCGAGGTAGGAAGCGACATCCGGCTGTCGGCTCGCGCGGTAGAGCTGCGTACGCATCAGACGGAGGCGTGGGTGGACCAGCACGTCATCAGCAAACTGCCGGGGGCAGACCATGAGGGCTAGCGACATCATGGGCAAGCCGGTGCGCTGCCGCGACGGCGAGGCTGGCAGGGTCATCGACATGCGGGTCGACACCGATACCCCTCCCGGTGCCGAGGTAGCCGAACTTCGGCTGGCCGGCCTCGTGGTCTCGCCGCGGCGCTGGGGAAGCACGGTCGGCTACGACCGGCAGGACGACCGCGGCCCGTGGCTCATCTGGTGGATCGTGCACCGGCTGCACCGATCCGATCGCTATGTCGGCTGGGATCTGGTTCGCAGCTGGGCCGACGGCATGGTGCAGGTCGACGCGGCCGTCGGCGAACTGCCGGGCGTCCCGGCGCTGCCGCCGAGGGCGACGTGAGCCACGACGCGGTCGTCGTCGGGGCCGGCCACAACGGCTTGGTCGCGGCCAACCTGCTCGCCGACGCAGGCTGGGACGTGCTCGTCATCGAGGCGACCGACTCGCCAGGTGGTGCCGTACGCAGTGCCGAGATCACCGCGCCGGGATACCTCTCCGACCTGTGCAGCGCCTTCTATCCACTCGGAGCGGGCTCACCGGTGATGAAGGAACTGGGCCTGCACGGCTACGGCCTGCGGTGGCGGCACGCTCCCGACGTACTTGCCCATGTGCTGCCCGACGACCGCTGCGTGGTGCTCTCGCGCGATCTCGACCGCACGGCCGCGTCGGTCGATGCCTTCGCGGCCGGCGACGGTGACGCCTGGCGACGGGCGTACGAGCTGTGGCAGCGGCTCGGCCCGGCGCTGCTCGACACCGTGCTGCGGCCGTTTCCCCCGGTGAGCGGCGGGTTGCGGACCGCCCGCGCCCTCGGTGTCGCCGATCTGCTTCGCGGCACGCGCTATGCCCTGCTGCCGGTGCGGCGCCTGGCCAACGAGCTCTTCCGGGGTGAAGGGGCTCGGATGTTGCTGGCCGGCAATGCGGCGCACACCGACCTCGGCCCGGAGACCGCCGGGAGCGGTGCCTTCGGCTGGCTGCTCGCCATGGTGGGCCAGGACATCGGCTTCCCGGTGCCCGCGGCTGGCGCCGCGAAGATCATCGAGGCACTGGTCGCCCGGCTCCGGTCGCGGGGCGGTGATGTGGTGTGCGGGCAGCCAGTGCGCGAGGTCCTGGTGCGTGGCGGCCGGGCCTGCGGAGTACGACTGGCCTCCGGCGATGTCGTGACCGCCCGGCGGGCGGTCCTGGCCGACGTCCCGGCGCCCCAGCTATTCCTCGATCTGGTCGGTGCGGAACATCTGCCGCGGCGCTTCGTGGCGGACCTCGGCCACTTCCAGTGGGATCACTCCACGATCAAGGTCGACTGGGCGCTGTCCCGGCCGATCCCCTGGACCGCCGAGGGTGCCCGCTCGGCCGGCACCGTGCACGTGGGCGCCGATCTCGACGGCCTGAGCCGGTATTCGACGGATCTGGTCACGGGTGAGGTGCCGCGAGCGCCGTTCCTGCTCGTAGGTCAGATGACGACATCGGACCCCAGCCGGTCACCGGCCGGCACCGAGTCGGTCTGGGCGTACACCCACGTGCCGCGCGGGATGCAGTGGGACGAGGCGCGGCTGCGCCAGCACGCCGAGCGGATCCAGGCCGTCCTGGAGCGGCATGCGCCTGGTTTCGGCGATCTCGTGGTGGGCCGTGCGGTCAGCGGACCCGATGAGCTGCATCGCGAGAATCCCGGGCTGATTGACGGTGCGATCAACGCCGGCACGTGCGCGCCGCACCAGATGCTGGTGTTCCGGCCGGTGCCGGGGCTCGGCCGCGCGGACACCCCCGTCGACGGCCTGTTCCTGGCCGGAGCGTCGGCCCACCCGGGCGGTGGCGTGCACGGCGCGTGCGGGGCCAACGCGGCGCGCGCGGCCCTGGCTCGCGACGGTCGGGCTGGCCGCGTCTACGCCGCGGGGATTCGGCTGGCCCATCGCGGCATCTATCCAGACTGAGCGGCGGCCCGCAGGTCGTGGCACTAGGTCTGGCGGCCTTCGGCCAGGTCGGCGAGCCGGCGCAGGGTCTCGACGTTGCGCGCGTTCAGCACGCCCTCGAAGACGGGGTTGTGCGCCCAGGCGGCCGGCCCGCGGGTGGGGTGTTCCTCCACGCTCATCCGGCACGCGTCGGCACCGGCCGGGGTGATCGTGAACTTGACGCGCGCCTCGCCGGCGGGCCAGAGCCGCGCCCGCAGTTCGAGGACCTCCCGCGGCACGCAGGCCACGACCTCGGTGTAGTCGTGCACGACGAGCGGCCAGGGACCGACGCTGTGGTGCAGGCGGGCGCCGACCGCCGGCCAGGAGGCGCCGACGTCGCGGATGTGAGAGGCGCCGACTACCCAGGCGGCGTAGGACCAGCCGTCGGCCAGGACCTCCCAGACGCGCGCCGCTGACGTCGGCACCTGCTGGCTCACCTCCGACATGCCAGCTGCCTGCCCCTCGCGATCATGCACAAACCCGCCGGAGGGTGCATGCAGGGCTGATCTTGGGGAACCTCTCTTGCCGGACAGGAGAGGAGCAAGCCGATGCCGTACGGCGACGTCCTGACTCCCGCGGAGTTGGGCGCGACACCATTGCCCCCGGCGCGTGGGCCGCTGACCGACTGGCTGTTCCGTCACCTGCGCCGGCCTCCACGCGATGTGGGTGTCACGCCAAGAGCCGTCGATGATCCGATCTCCGGCGACGACTTCGCCCTGGCGCTGTACTGCCTCTACGAACTGCACTACCGCGGCTTCGCCGACGTCGATGACGGCTGGGAATGGCAGCCGTCGCTGCTTGCCGCCCGGGCCCGGCTCGAAGCGGCGTTCGAGCGGCGGCTTCGCGAGGAGGTGGGCCGCATCCCACCGACGCGCGACGTGGTCGGCGCGTTGCACACGCTGCTGGCCGGCCCGGCCGGCCCGTCGCTTTCGTCGTACCTCGCGGAGGCCGGCACGCTGGGGCAGCTGACGGAGTACGCCGTCCATCGATCCGCGTACCAACTCAAGGAGGCCGACCCGCACAGCTGGGCGCTGCCTCGATTGGCGGGCGCTCCGAAGGCGGCGCTGGTGCAGATACAGGCGGACGAGTACGGAGAGGGTGCCGAGCGTGACATGCACCAGACGCTGTTCGCTCTCACCATGCGCGAGCTTGGGCTGTCGCCGGCCTACCACGCCTATCTCGAGCGGCTGCCAGGGCCGACGCTGGCCACCACAAACCTCGTCTCCTTCCTGGGCCTGCACCGCGGCCACCGCGGCGCCCTGGTGGGTCATCTCGCCATCTTCGAGATGACCTCGGTCGAGCCGATGGGTCGCTACAGCGCCGCGCTGCGCCGGCACGGGCTCGGCTCCGCGGCCCGGCATTTCTTCGACGTGCACGTGGTGGCCGACGCCTACCACCAGCGGCTGGCGGCCACCGACCTGGCCGGTGGCTTGGCCGCACAGGAGCCGGCGCTGGTGCCCGACATCCTGTTCGGTGCCCACGCCGTGACCGCGGTCGAGGCGGCCTTCAGCGCCCACCTGCTCGAGAGCTGGAAGCGCGGCGGCAGTTCCCTGCTGCCCGCCCTGCCGGTGGCCGCCGCGTCATGACCGGCCGCCTGCCGCTGAGCTACGTCCTGCCTATCAAGGTGGCCGCGGGCCCTGGCCCTGGGCTGACCGAATACCTGACCTGGTTGTCCACCGAGATCGACGAACTCATCGTCGTCGACGCCTCCGCGCGCGAGGTATTCGACAGGCAGCACGCTGCCTGGGCCGCCGTGGCGCGGCACGTGCCGGTCTCCGAGCGGAGGCGGTCGGTGATGGGCAAGGTGGGCGGCGTGCTGACCGGGCTCGACCTGGCCCGCAACGAGCGCGTCGTCCTTGCCGATGACGACGTGCGCTACGACCGCGGCGGCCTCGAAGCGGTCACCGCCCGGCTGTCCACTGTGGACGTTGTCGTGCCCCAGAACTTCTTCGACCCGCTGCCGTGGCACGCCGTGTACGAGACCGGACGGGTGCTGCTGCACCGGGCGCTCGACGGCGACTACCCGGGCACGCTGGGCGTGCGCCGGTCGGCCCTGCGGAGATCGGCCGGCTACGCCGGCGACGCGCTCTTCGAGAACCTCGAGTTGATGCGCACCGTCCGGGCGTACGGCGGCAGGGTCGAGTGGGACCGGTCGCTGCTGGTCCTGCGACGGCCGCCGACGACCCGGCACTTCCTCGGCCAGCGGGTCCGCCAGGCCTACGACGAGTTGGCCCGGCCGGGGCACCTCGCGCTCTCCCTGGCGGTGCTGCCGGCGGTGGCCTCGGCCCTGCTCCGGCGGAGGTGGGCCAGCCTGGCATTGGGTGCCGTCGCAACCATGGCGGTGGCCGAATCCGGCCGGCGCCGCGGAGGTGCCGCCGAGCGCTTTCCGGTCGCCGGTGCGCTGCTCGCGCCGCTGTGGGTGGCCGAGCGGGGCGCCTGCGCATGGCTGGCGCTGTGGTGGCGGCTGCGCGGCGGAGTGCCATACGCCGGACTCCGGCTCAAGCGGGCCGCCACGCCACAACGCCGGCTCCGCGCAGAGGCCCGTTCGGCCCTCGGCTGAGCGATCATGGGAGCCGTGGCAGGCAAGCTCGATACATACCGGCGCAAACGTGACCCGGGGCGCACGCCGGAGCCGGTGCCGCCCGCCGGCGCGGTACCCCGCGGCAACGACGACACCTTCGTCATCCAGGAGCACCACGCCCGCGCCCTGCACTGGGACTTCCGGCTCGAGCGCGACGGTGTACTAGTGTCGTGGGCGGTGCCCAAGGGCCTGCCGCTGGACCCCAGGACCAACCACCTCGCCGTACACACCGAGGACCATCCGGTCGAGTACGCCACCTTCGAGGGTGACATCCCGCAGGGGGAGTACGGCGGCGGTTCCGTCATCCTCTGGGACCGCGGCACCTACGAGACGGAGAAGTGGACCGAGCGCGAGGTGAAGGTCGTCCTGCACGGGTCGCGCGTGGCCGGCCGCTACGTGCTGTTCAAGACCCGGGGCAAGGACTGGATGGTGCACCGCATGGACCCACCGCCGCGCGCCGACTGGCAACCGGTCCCGGACCTGGTCCGGCCCATGCTCGCGGCCGCCGGCCCGCTGCCGACCCTCGAGGAGGACGCCGCGTGGGGATACGAGATGAAATGGGACGGCGTGCGCGCCGTCGTCTATGTCGAGGGTGGCCGGGCCCGGGCGATGACCCGCAACGACCGCGACGTCACCAACACCTATCCCGAGGTACGTGCCCTCGCGGAGGCGATGGGCGCCACCCAGGCCGTGCTCGACGGTGAGCTCGTCACCTTCGACCCGGCCGGCAAGCCCTCCTTCGGCCAACTCCAGCAGCGGATGCACGTCACCGGCGCCGGCCAGATCCGGCGGCTGGTCGAGACGGTGCCGGTCGTCTACCTGATCTTCGACCTGCTCCACCTTGACGGCCGCTCGCTCCTCGATCTCCCGTACGTCGAGCGCCGGGAGTTACTCGACGGGCTCGGACTGGCCGGCCGCTCGTGGCAGACCCCGCCGTACTTCGCCGGTGGCGGAGCCGATGTCGTGCTGGCCAGCCTGGACCAGGGGCTCGAGGGCGTGGTCGCGAAACGGCTGGATTCGAAGTATCTGCCCGGCCGGCGCGGCGACTCCTGGCGCAAGGTGAAGAACATCCGTACCCAGGAAGTCGTCGTCGTGGGCTGGAAGCCGGGCCAGGGGCGCAGGGAAGGGCGCATCGGCTCGCTGCTGCTGGGCCTGTCCACCGATGAGGGCCTGATGTACGCCGGGCATGTCGGCACCGGATTCACCGAGGCGATGCTCGATGACCTGTCCGCCCGGCTGCGGCCGCTCGCGCGCAAGACGTCTTCCCTGGCTGACGAGGTGCCGCGCCCTCAGGCTCGCGACGCTTCCTGGGTGACCCCCAAGCTCGTCGGCGAGGTCGCCTTTAGCGAGTGGACGAGGGACGGCCGGCTGCGACATCCATCGTGGCGCGGGCTGCGACCGGACAAGAGCCTCGGTGAGGTGGTCCGTGAGCCCTAGCTCGCAGAAGGTCCGGGTCGAGGTCGAGGGTCGCGAGCTCACCCTGTCGAACCTGGACAAGGTGATGTATCCGGAGACCGGATTCACCAAGGGCCAGGTGATCGACTACTACACCCGGATCGCGCCGGCCATCGTGGCGCACCTGCGCGACAGGCCGCTGACCTTCAAGCGCTACCCGGACGGCGTCGACGGCAAGTTCTTCTTCGAGAAGAACGCACCACGACACAAGCCCGACTGGGTGCCCACGGTGACCATTGCCACGCCGGGGAGCACCAAGAACCGGGACAGCATCGACTTCGCCATCGTCTGCGATCTGCCGACGCTGGTGTGGGCGGCCAACCTGGCCACCCTGGAGCTGCACGTTCCCATGTGGACGGTCGGGCCACGTGGCGGTGTCCGGGGGGCCGACCTGCTGGTCTTCGACCTCGACCCGGGACCGCCGGCCACCATCGTCGAATGCTGCCGCGTGGCCGGGCTGTTGCGGGAGGCGCTGGCCGCCGACGGGCTGCAAGCGTGGGCCAAGACCAGCGGATCCAAGGGCATGCAGCTCTACGTTCCGCTGCGGCCGACCGACCCCGAGCGCACCTGGGCCTACGCCCGCGAGCTGGCCAAGCGCATGGAGCGCGAACACCGCGACCTGGTCGTGTGGCAGATGTCGAAGGCACTGCGGCCGGGCAAGGTCCTCATCGACTGGAGCCAGAACAGCGGCACCAAGACCACCGTCGCCGTCTACTCCCTCCGGGCGCGACCCCGGCCGACGGTGTCCACCCCGATAACCTGGGACGAAGTGGCCGCATGCCGCCGGCCCGAGGACCTAGTCTTCATCAGTGATGACGTGCTGAGCCGGGTCGAGGAGCGCGGCGATCTCTTCGCGCCACTGCTCGACACCGCACAGCGGCTGCCATGACCGGTGCCAGCGTGAGTGCCCTGCTGCGTCAGACGCCGGGCGTCCCGGTCGACCTCAGCTGCCTGGATCCGGCGGCGACACCGGGCTTTTCCGGTGGGAAGAAGCGGGCCGGTCGGGAGGTGGCGGCGCTCGGTGACCCGCTCGCGGAGCTGCACACCCGCCTGCAGGCGGCCTCGACGGCCGGCGCCCGCGACCGGCTGCTGCTGATCGTGCAGGGCACCGACTGCTCGGGCAAGGACGGGGTCGGGCGGCACGTGGTGTCGCTCCTGGAGCCGATGTGGTCGCGCTCGGTGGCCTTCGTCAAGCCCACGGAGGAGGAGCTTCGCCACAATTTCCTCTGGCGGATCCGCAAAGAGCTCCCGGTGGCCGGTCAGGTCGCGGTCTTCAACCGATCGCACTACGAGGACGTGCTCGTCGTACGTGTGCACAATCTGGCGTCACCGGAGATCTGGCAGGGCCGCTACGAGGAGATCAATCGCTTCGAACGGCGGCTCGCCGCCGAGGGCGTGCGGCTGGTCAAGTTGATGCTGCACATCTCACCGGAGGTGCAGCTCAAGCGGCTCACGGCTCGGCTGTCCGACCCCACGAAACTCTGGAAGTACAACCCCGGCGACTTCGACGAGCGCTCGTTCTGGCCGCGGTACGTCGATGCGTACGAGGTGGCGTTGTCACGCTGCACCGGCCCCGACGCCCCGTGGTACATCGTGCCGGCCGACCACAAGTGGTACCGCGACTGGGCGGTGGCCCACCTGCTGCTGGAGGCGCTGCAGGCGATCGGACCCGAGTACCCGCCGGCCGACTTCGACCTGGCCGCCGAGCGTGCGCGGCTCGACGGGGAGGGCGCAGTGTCCGCCCCGCCGACGCGCCATGCGGTGCGGCGTGCCTAGCATGTGCTCGACCGCATCCCCCGAGCCCACGAGGTCCCCGTGCGCCTGAAACTCACACCGCGCGAGAACTCGTTCTACGCCTACTTCAACCAGGCGGCGGACAACCTCGTCACCGGAGCGGACCTTCTCATCAAGATGATGACCAACGGCAACGACCGGGTCGCCCTCGCCGGTGAGCTCAAGGACGTCGAGCACGCCAGCGACGAGGTCACGCACGAGGTGTTCAAGCAGCTCAACCGCAGCTTCATCACTCCCTTCGACCGCGAGGACATCTACCGGCTGGGCTCGTCACTGGACGACGTGATGGATGCGATGGAGGCCGCCGGCGACCTCGTCCTGCTGTACGGGCTCGAGCAGCTCCCCGGCGAGATCGAGCAGATCGTCGACGTGCTGGCCAGGTGCGCGCAGGTCACCGCCGAGGCGATGCCGCGGCTGCAGTCGATGAAGAACCTCGAGGAGTACTGGATCGAGGCCAACCGGCTCGAGAACGAGGCCGATCAGGCCTACCGGCGGTTGCTGAAGCGGCTGTTCTCCGGCGACTACGACGCGCTGACCGTACTCAAGCTCAAGGAGGTCGGCGACATGCTCGAGGAGGCCGCCGACGCCTTCGAGCATGTGGCGAACGCCGTGGAGACCATCGTCGTCAAGGAGTCCTAAGGGTGACCCTCGCGCTGGTCATCCTGATCATCGTCGTCGCGCTGGCATTCGATTACACCAACGGCTTCCACGACGCCGCCAACGCCATCGCCACCACCGTCGCGACCCGGGCGATGACTCCCCGGGCGGCGTTGCTGATGGCCGCCGTGTGCAACGTGCTCGGCGCGCTGATCTCCCGCAAGGTGGCCACGACCGTCGGCAAGGGGGTCATCGCCCCGCCGGCGCACAGCCAGGGGTTGATCATCGTGCTTGCGGCACTCATCGGCGCGATCGGGTGGAACCTCGTCACGTGGTATTTCGGGTTGCCCTCCTCGTCGTCGCACGCGCTCATCGGCGGGCTCGTGGGCGCCGCCCTGGCCGCCTCGCAGGGCGTGCTGTGGAGCGGTCTCGTCGACAAGGTGGTGATACCCATGGTGGTGTCACCGCTGGCCGGGTTGGTCCTGGGTTACCTGTTCATGCTGGCCGTGCTCTGGCTGTTCCGGCGGGCCCGCCCCCAGCGGGCCGGGCGCGGCTTTCGCTGGGCGCAGATCGGCTCAGGTGCGGCGATGGCCTTCGGTCACGGCACCCAGGATGCGCAGAAGACCATGGGTGTCATCGCGCTCACGCTCTACACGGCGGGATATCTCAAGAGCTTCTTCATCCCGCTGTGGGTCGTGCTCGCCGCGGCACTGGCGATCAGCCTGGGGACGTACGCCGGTGGCTACCGGATCATGCGCACGATGGGCCGCCGGGTCATCCAGCTCACCCCGGCGGGCGGCTTCTCGGCGCAGACCGTGGCGTCGGCGGTGCTCTTCACCACCGCCCACTACGGGCTGCCGATCTCGACCACCCACACCATCACGTCCTCGATCATGGGCGTGGGAGCGACCAAGCGGCTCTCCGCCGTGCGCTGGGGAGTCGCCGGCAACATCGCGGCAGCGTGGGTGCTGACCATTCCGGCCGCCGCCCTGGTCGCGGCCTCGTCGTACGGCATATTCGCCACCCTCGTCCTGTAATTGGGATCGCCGTTGCCATCCACCCCGCAATTTCCGGGAAATCGTCGCCATGTGTCGCGGAATAGCGGCGATTTCCGGGAAATTGCGGGTCCGAGGCGGGTCCGAGGCGGGTCCGAGGCGGGTCCGAGGGCGGGTCCGAGGCGGGTCTGAGGCGGGTCTGAGGCGGGTGCCGTCGGGTGAGCTCAGTCGCGTGCGAAGGAGACGTCGGTGTCCCAGCGGATGAAGCCCAGGCGCTCGTAGACCTTGATCGCCTTGGTGTTCGACTCGTCGACGTACAGCATCGCCTGGGGCAGTCCCAGCGAGCGCAGGTGGCGGAGCCCGGCCACGGTCAGCGCCGGCCCCAGACCGCTGCCCTGCGCCGACAGGTCGACTCCGACGACGTAGACCTCGCCGATCGGCTCGTGCACGTGCCCGTCGGAGATAGCGGACGTACGGCCGTGCACCTTGGTCCAGTGAAAGCCGACGATCGCACCGTCTGACTCGCGCTCGGCCAGGAGAAAGCCGGCCGGATCGAACCATGGTTCGCGCTCGCGGGTCAGCACTTCCTCGATGCTCCAGTGGCCCTGGTCCGGGTGGTCGGCGAAGGCGCGGTTGTTGACCTCGGTCCACGCTCGCTCGTCCTGGCCGGGTACGAAGGGCCGCAGCCGCACGCCGGGCGGAAGCTCCGGCGCGGGCAGCGGAGCGAACAGTGAGCGCCGCATCTGCCACAACACCCGCTCCCGGTGGAAGCCGAACCGGTGGGCCAGCGCTGCCGCGGCCGGATGCTGGCCGTGCGCCCAGAGCCGCAACCGGCCGTCGGGCGCTTCCTGGACCAGTCGCTGCACCATCGCGCTGGCCACCCCATGACCGCGGGCGTCCGGATGCACGGCCAACTCGGCCGCCGAGCCATCGACCGCGTCGGTGACGTCGATGTGGGCGTAGCCGATGACGCGGCCCTGGCCCGAGGGGGAGGCGTCGCGGGCCAGCAGGTGCCGCGCGTCAGGGTCGCCGCCGTAGCGCAAGTGCAGGGTGACGTGCTCTGAGAGCGGGCGTACGCCGTCGGCCTCGGTCACATCGTCGATCAGCGCGAGCGTCGCGGTGACGTCGTCGGGAGCCAGGCCGCGCACGACATCGATGCGCGGGGTCGACTCTGACGTCATGAGCCGACGTGCACCCGCGAGGATGGTGGCGCGAACTTGTAGCCGACCTGCCGCACCGTGCCGATCAGCGCCTCGTGCTCGGCGCCGAGCTTGGCCCGCAGCCGGCGGACATGGACGTCGACGGTGCGGGTGCCGCCGAAGTAGTCGTAGCCCCAGACCTCCTGCAGCAGTTGGCTGCGGGTGAACACCCGCCCCGGATGCTGGGCGAGGAAGCGCAGCAACTCGAACTCCTTGTACGTGAGATCGAGCGGCCGGCCTCGCAGCCGGGCGGTGTAGGTGTCGGGGTCGACGGTCAGCTCACCGGCCCGGACCACCGAGTCATCGCCCGAGGCGGTCAGCCGGCCGGTGGCGATCCGCAGCCGCGCTTCGACCTCGGCCGGCCCCGCCGACTCCAGAAGCACATCGTCGACACCCCAGTCGGCCGTCACCGCGGCCAGCCCGCCGACGGTGAGCACCGCCAGCAGCGGCACGCCGATCCCGGTGGTGCGCAGCAGCCGACAGGTGGCCCGGGCCACGCTCAGGTCGACGCGCGCGTCGACCACGACCACGTCGGCGGTCGGCCCGTCGATGAGCGGTCGCACGTCAAGCGGCCCGGCCTGAAGGGAATGCGCCAGGAGATCGAGCGCAGGGAGTACGGCGGTCGGCTGGCCACCGGTGAGGATCAATAGCTCCATGGGGCACCTCCCTCCGCAGGGCGGGCGGCCCAGAGTCGACTTCCCGAGGCAGGATAACCCAGTGACCGTTCTGCCGACCCGTCGTGCCTCTGGGCATTTGGCCGGGGTAGCTGGCACGGTTGTGGTCTTCGCGAGCGCCGTGGTCGGATCGGCGCGGCTCGGTTCGACCGCTCTGCTCGTGGTCGTGGCTGCCGTTCAACTCCTGCTTTTCGTCGGCTGGTTCGTGGTCACCGCCCCACCCGGTCCGCGGGGGGTGGCCGCGGTCGCCGGGGCAACGGCGATCGCAGCCGACGCCGTCGCCGCCTTCGGCCCGCGGCCCACCCTGGCCCCGCTGGCTGGGATCCTGGCTCTTTCGGTTGCGGCCACGATGATGGTGCAGCTGGCCCGGGGGGTGGCCCGAGCCCGGGTCACGGAGGCCATGGCCGCCACCTTGGTGCTCGGGCTGGCGGCGACCTCGCTGGCGTCCCTGTTGATCCTCGCCCGCATGCACGGTGGCCGGGCGGCCGTGATCGCCATGGCGCTGGCCGCCGGTGCGGCGCTGATCACCGACCGCTGTGTGGACCTGGTGCTGCCCGTGCCGCATGTGGCTCCCGGAGTCGACCGCGGCGGCCTGGGCGTCGTGCTCGGCAGCATGGTCGGCACGGCGGTCAGCGCGTACTACGCCGCCTCCGTGACCGTGCTCACTCCTCGGACCGGAGCGCTGCTCGGCTGGGCGGTGGCTCTCGTCGCGGTGCTGTCCGACCTCGGCGCTTCCTACGCGCTGGTATCGGCGCCCCGCCGACCGGCATACTCCTTCGTCTCGGGTCCGCTGATCGCTTTGACGGCGGCCGCCCCTATCGCGTACCTGTTGGGACTTCTGGTGATCAAGTGAGGGTGATCGGCTGATGCGCCGCCTGCTGCTCGTCCTCGCGGTGCTGGTCGGCCTCGCCGTGGCCGCCGACCGGGTGGCGCTGGCTGCGGCGAAGCGCGAGCTGGCGACCGAGATACAGAACGAGGAGCATCTCGATCAGCGGCCCTCGGTGCAGCTCTACGGCTTTCCATTCCTCACCCAGGCGCTGAGCGGGCGCTATGACGGCGGCGAAGTGCGGCTGCACGACGTGCGGACCCCCAGAGTGCGGGTGAAGTCCCTCGTTGTCGTCCTGCATGGTGTCCAGGTGCCCTTGCGGGACCTCGTGTCAGGGGCGGTGCGGGCCGTGCCCGTCAACGACGTGTCAGGCACGGCCCAGATCACCTACGCGGACCTAGCGGCCGCCATCAATATCCCGGGGCTACAGATCCGGCCCAAGGGCGACAAGGTGGAGCTTCAGGTGCCCGTGCAACTCGCCGGCCAGACAGTGCCGCTGATCGCGTCAGCGCGGGTCGGGGTCAACGGCGCTGCCCTGCACATCACCTCGGTAGAGATGCTCGGAGTGAAGGTGCAGGACTCCATCGTCAACGTCGCCTTTGCCCAGCTCAAGGACGCCGTGCCGCTGGACAACCTGCCCTACGGCCTCAAGCTCAGCGCGGTGCGTGTCGCTGACATCGTCCTGGAGGTTCAGCTCACCGGGCACGACACGGTCCTGCGCCCGCCGCCCGCCTAGGCGGAACCGGGAATGTCGCGCGCCCTTGGCGGGGTTGACCCGGCATGGCAAGACTGCTGATCCTGCTGGCCGTGCTGGCTGCGGCGGCCGGGATCGGCCTGGTCTGGCGCAGTCGATCGGGGCGCGCCAGGGTACGCGGCATCGACCGGCGCGGCCCCGAGCCCGGTGTGCTGGCGGCGCTCGGAGTCGGCGACGATCCGGTCACCCTGGTGCAGTTCTCCACCGCCTTCTGCCAGCCTTGCCGGGCCACCCGACGCATCCTCGATCGGATCGCCAGTGAAACTCCCGGGGTGCGCCATCTCGAGGTCGACGCCGAGTCGCACCTCGACGCCGTTCGGGCCCTGCGGATCCTCCGGACCCCGACCACCTTGCTGGTCGACGCTGAGGGCCGGATTCGCAACCGGGTGGTCGGCCAGCCCCTGCCGGCCGACGTGTCCGCCGCCCTGGCGCCACTACTCGGGACGGGCGTCTCAGAAGCTGAGAGACGAGCACCCGATGGCTGGTAGGGTGCGAGGCATGGGCAGCCTGCTTACCAAGCGCCGCGCGGTCGACCTGTGCCGCGTGGGCAGCTGCCTCTGTCCGATCTCCTGACCCTCCGTGCCCGCGTTTCCGTGCACCGTCAGGAGTCCGACCCATGTCGATCGACCCGAGGGGTCCCCGCTTCTCCGCGTGGCTGACCTCACTCATGCTCGCCGCCGTCCTGCTGACCGGCAGCGGCTGGCTATTGCTCGTCCAAGCCATCGTCTTCGGCGCCGGTGCGATGCTCGGGCTGCGTCGCGCGCCGTACGGCTGGCTTTACCGCAAGCTGCTCGCACCGAGGCTGGGCCCACCGGTCGAGCTTGAGGCCGAGGCACCGCCGCGCTTCGCCCAGGCGGTCGGCCTCGGCTTTGCCGTCGTCGGCACCGCCGGCTACCTCTCGGGCGCGACGGTGATTGGGGTGGTCGCGACCGCCGCCGCACTCGGTGCCGCATTTCTCAACGCCGCCTTCGGCTTCTGCCTGGGCTGCGAGATGTACCTCAGCTACGTACGACTGACCCGTAAGGGAGTTCCCGCATGAGCCGCAACGACGTGTTGGTATCGGCCGACTGGGCCGAGCAAAACCTCGAAACCCCGGGGGTGGCCTTCGTCGAGGTCGACGAGGACGTCAGCGCCTACGACAAGGGCCATCTTGCCGGGGCGGTCAAGCTCGACTGGAAGAAGGACCTGCAGGACCCGGTCCGCCGCGACTTCGTGTCCGGAGAGCGCTTCGCCGAGCTGCTCTCGGAGCGCGGTATCTCGAACGATCACACGGTGATCCTCTATGGCGGCAACAACAACTGGTTCGCTGCCTACGCCTACTGGTACTTCAAGGTCTACGGCCACGGCGACGTCAAGCTCCTCGACGGCGGCCGCAAGAAGTGGGAGCTCGACTCGCGCCCGCTCGTCCAGGATGTGCCAAGCCGGCCGGGCACCGCCTACACCGCGGGCCAGCCCGACACCTCCATCCGGGCCTTCCGCGACGAGGCGCTCGCGGCGATCGGCGAGAAGAACCTCGTCGACGTGCGCTCACCTGACGAGTTCGCGGGCCGCCTGCTGGCGCCGGCGCACCTGCCGCAGGAGCAGTCCCAGGTCGGCGGGCACATCCCCACCGCGATCAACGTGCCGTGGTCCAAGGCCGCCAATGAGGACGGCACCTTCCGCTCCGACGACGAGCTTCGCGCGCTGTATGCCGAGGCCGGGCTAGACGATAGCTTGGAGACGATCGCCTACTGCCGGATCGGCGAGCGCTCCTCGCACACGTGGTTCGTCCTGCGCGAGTTGCTCGGTCACCCGTCGGTGAAGAACTACGACGGATCATGGACCGAGTACGGCTCCCTGGTCGGCGTGCCCGTCGAGAAGGACGTCTGAGATGTGCGGCGCGCCCCAGCAGGGTGCCGAGCTGACCGACCTCGGTACGACGAAGGAAACCGTCATCCAGGGGACCGTCACCTCGGCGGGTGAGCCGGTGCCGTCGGCGTACGTGCGGCTGCTCGACTCCTCGGGTGAGTTCACCGCCGAGGTGGTGTCGTCGGCGACCGGGCAGTTCCGTTTCTTCGCCGCCCCCGGCGAATGGACGCTGCGTGCACTGTCCACCCGTGGCAACGGCGAGCTGTCGGTGACCGCCGGCGCTGGGGTGACCGACGCGAGCCTGGCGCTTGCCACCTAGCCGGTCGGGGCTGGCCGGCGGACTTCTTCCCGCCCGGCTCCTGCCCGGCTCCGTCCCGGCCGACCGCCTCCTAGCGCGCTGTCCGATTGTTGCGCCACCGGAGCAACATCGACATCGGGAGGTGGGGACCGCTTGTTTGCTCCACCGATGCGACAAACCGACATCGCGCAGACAGGGCCCGTGCCGGCAGAGAGGGTTAGTCACCGGTCTCCCCTGTCGGGGAGCGCCCTTCTGGGCTGAAAATGGTGGTGCGGTCGCCCGTTGACGTCGTGCTTCCTTGGTCCGTTTGAGGCCGTGGGTTAGTCGGGCGCCGGGAGTTGTGCTGTGGGCCGTT
>JBBPZR010000078.1:0-54201 GCA_038276285.1 Mycobacteriales bacterium
CACCACCTCCGTCGTGCAACTCTGCGTACGACTCGAGCAGTCGCCTCAGCCGGATCCGGTTGATCTTGCCGAGTTCGCCGCGCAGCACCGCCCGCTCCGTGGCCGGGTCGTTGCCGAGCCGCTGGTAGAGCATCGCCAGCAGCTGATCGGCACCGCGGCCGTCGGCGCAGACCAGGTAGACGTGGCCGAAGAGCGCTTCATAGGCGCGATTGCCCTGCGCGAGCGCGTCCCGGGTGCCTTGCCGAGCGCCGGCGAGGCCGGCCTGCTCGCGGTCGGACGACGCGGCAGCGGCCCCGGAGCCCCGCTCACCGATGCGAGGGTGCCCGCCCAAGGCCGCGTCTCGGTCGCGCTCGCCGAGCTTGGCCAGGGCGCGGTCCGCGGCGGTGTACAGCGCCTCGGTCGAAGCGTAGGGCCGACCGGCTGCCACAGTCGCGGCCCACCGGGGTGAGGAACAGCAGCCCAGCAGAGCCTGCTCGGCCGACGTTGACGGCAGGGAGTTGAACGCCGCCAAGCCCGCTGACTCGCCCACCCTCCCTCTCATCCTGCCTCTCGCCTCACCTCTACGTGGTCAGAGGAACGTACGATACGGCGGTGCCCAGGGGCACGCTTCGAGCTGGTAACAGGCCAGAACCCGCAGGGGGCGAGCATGGACTTCCTCCAGCCAGCCAGCTGGGCCGAGGCGCTCGCCGCCAAGGCCGAGCGCCCGGAGGCAGTGCCGATCGCCGGTGGTACCGACGTCATGGTGGAGCTCAACTTCGATCGGCTGCGGCCCGACGCCTTGCTCGACCTGGGCCGGGTCGAGGAGCTGAAAAGATGGTCGTACGACGACGGTCGCGTGGTGCTCGGGGCGGGCGTGACCTACACCAGGGTCATCGACGAACTCGGCGCCCTGCTGCCAGGGCTGGCCATGGCGTCGCGCACCGTCGGCTCGCCACAGATCCGCAACCTCGGCACCGTCGGGGGCAACCTGGGCGCGGCCTCTCCCGCGGGGGACAGCCATCCGGCGCTGCTGGCCGCCGAGGCTGAGGTCGAGGTGGCCTCCGTGCGCGGCGTCCGCCGGCTGCCGATCAGCGACTTCTACACCGGCGTGAAGCGCAACGCGCTGGAGCCCGACGAGCTCATCGCCTCGATCATCATCGAGCCGCCGAGCGGGCCGCAGCAGTTCTGCAAGATCGGCACCCGCAACGCCATGGTGATATCGGTGTCGTCGTTCGGGCTCGCGCTGCACCCGGCCCGTCGGTCGGTCGGCACGGGGATCGGGTCGGCTGCGCCGACACCCCGGCGAGCCGTGGATGCCGAGCTTTTCCTCGCCGAGAGCCTCGAGGAGTCGGGTCTGTGGGACTCCCGCGGCGATCTGCCGGAGGGCCTGGCCAGCGAGTTCGGCGAACGGGTGCGGGCGGCCGCGTCGCCGATCGACGACGTGCGAGGCACCGCCGCCTATCGCCTGCACTCGCTGTCGGTGATGGCCCGCCGGGCGCTGTCGTGGGCCTGGGCCGACTACCAGAGGGCGGCCTGATCGTGCGTATCACGGCCACCGTCAACGGCACCACGCGAGAAGTCGACGACGTGTGGGAGGGCGAGAGCCTGCTCTACCTGCTGCGCGAGCGGATGGGGCTGTCGGGCTCGAAGAACGCCTGCGAGCAGGGCGAGTGCGGCTCGTGCACCGTCTACCTCGATGGCCTTGCCGCCTGCGCGTGCCTGGTGGCGGCCGGCCAGGCGCAGGGCCGCGAGATACTGACCGTCGAGGGGCTGGCCGGGCCGGACAGCCTGCATCCGGTGCAGCAGGCCTTCGTCGAGGCCGGTGCCGTGCAGTGCGGCTTCTGCACGCCGGGGCTGGTCGTCGCCACGCACGACCTGCTGGCCCGACGCGAGCGGCCGAGCGATCCCGAGATCCGTGAGGCGCTCGCGGGCAACCTGTGCCGCTGCACCGGCTACGAAACGATTCTCGACGCAGTGCGCCTGGCCGCCGACCGCCTGGCCGCCCAATGAGTCCCGACATCTCGGCGCACGTCACCGTCATCGACGGCTGTGCGGTCGTGACCATGGACCCGCAGCGCCAGGAGTACGCCACGGGCCACCTGGTCGTCCGGGGCAACCGGCTCGCCGAGGTCGGTCCCGGCCCCGCGCCCGCCTGCCCCGGGGCGACCGTGGTGGACGGCCGCCGCTGCCTGGCCACGCCGGGGCTGGTCAACGTCCACCAGCACCTCTACCAGTGGGTGACCCGCGGCCTGGCGATCGACGAGGCGCTGTTCGGCTGGCTGACCCGGCTCTACCCGGTGTGGGCCGCCATCGACGCCGAGGTGGTCCATGCCGCGGCGCAAGCAGCCCTTTCGCAATTGGCGCTGACCGGCTGTACGACCACCAGCGACCACCACTACGTCTTCCCGCGCCAGGGCGGCGATGTGCTCGGCGCCTCGATCGCCGCGGCCGGCGAGGTCGGGCTGCGCTTCCATCCGTGCCGGGGGTCCATGGACCTGGGCCACAGCGCCGGCGGACTGCCCCCCGACGACGTCGTCGAAGACCGTGACGCGGTGCTGGCCGCCACCGAGGAGGCCATCAGCCGCTGGCACGACCCGTCCCCGGACTCGATGCTGCAAGTCGGGGTGGCGCCGTGCTCGCCGTTCTCGGTGACCGGCGACTTGATGCGCGAGGCCGCCGAGCTGGCCCGACGACGCGGGGTCCGGCTGCACACCCACCTGGCCGAGACTCTCGACGAGCAGGAGTTCTGCCTGGAGAAGTTCGGCTGCTCACCGCTGGACTATGTGGAGAGCCTGGGCTGGACCGGCCCGGACGTCTGGTTCGCACACGGCGTGCACTTCGACGACGCGGCAGTGAAACGGCTGGGCGCTACCGGCACAGGTGTGGCGCACTGCCCGTCGTCCAACGGCCGGCTCGGTGCGGGGATCGCGCGGACTGCCGAGCTGCGCGCCGCCGGCGTGCCGGTAGGGCTGGGCGTGGATGGCGCCGCGAGCAACGAGGCCGGCAGCCTGCTGGAAGAGGTCCGGCACGCGTTGCTGTTCGCCCGCGCCCGCGGGGGCCCGACCGCGATGGCGGTCCGCGACGCACTGGAGCTCGGCACCCTCGGCGGCGCGGCGGTGCTCGGCCGCTCGGCCGACCTCGGGTCGCTCGAGGCCGGCAAACTCGCCGACGTCGCGCTCTGGCGCCTCGACACCCTCGCGCACGCCGGCATCACCGACCCAGTGGCCGCCCTGGTCCTCGGGGCGCCGCCGCCGCTCGAACTCCTGCTCGTCGACGGCCGTTCGGTCGTCGAGCGCTCGCGGATGCTGACCGTCGACCAGGCCGCCGTGGCCGCCCGTGCCGCCGCCGTATCCAAGGCCCTGCTCGGCAAGGCCGGCCGATGACCACTCAAGACCTCACGACGGCGGCGACCGAGGGCGGTGTCGGCCAAAGCCCGCTGCGCCCCGATGGCGTACTCAAGGTCACCGGCGAGTTCGCCTACTCCAGCGACCTCTGGATGGACCGCATGATCTGGGGCGTCACAGTCCGCAGCCCGCACCCGCACGCTCGGATCGTCTCGATCGATCTCGGGCCGGCGCTGGCGACGCCCGGGGTCTGGGCCGTGCTGACCGCCGAGGACATTCCTGGCCGCAACGCGGTCGGTCTGGAGCACGCCGATCAGCCGGCGCTGGCCGAGGGCGTGGTGCGCTACCAGGGCGAGCCGGTGGCGCTGGTGGCGGCCGACCACCCCGAGGTGGCGCGCCAGGCGGCCAAGAAGATCGATGTTGCCTACGAATTGCTGCCGGCCGTCACCGACAGCCGGCTCGCGCTCGGGCCTGATGCGCCGAAGGTGCATGAGCAGGGCAACCTGGTCCGCCACCTCAAGATCCGCAAGGGCGACCCGGAGCCGACCGCCCCGGTGGTCGTCGCCCTCGACTTCGAAGTCGGCATGCAGGACCAGGCCTTCCTCGGCCCGGAGTCCGGTCTCGCGGTGCCCGCCGAGGACGGCGGTGTCGACCTCTACGTGGCGACGCAGTGGCTGCACGTCGACCAGAAGCAGATCTGCACGGCGCTCGGCCTGCCGCCGGGCAAGGTGCGGCTCACCCTGGCCGGCGTCGGTGGCGCTTTCGGGGGCCGCGAGGACCTGTCGATGCATGTGCACGCCTGCCTGCTCGCGCTGCACACCGGCAAGCCGGTAAAGATGGTCTACAACCGCGAGGAGTCCTTCTTCGGCCACGTGCATCGGCACCCGGCGAGGCTGCGCTACGAGTTCGGCGCCAGGCCCGACGGAAGGCTGGTGTACGGGAGAGCCGAACTCGTCTTCGACGGGGGCGCCTATGCCTCAACCACCTTCGCGGTCGTCGGCAACGGCGGCACGATGGCTCTCGGCCCGTACCGCATTCCCAACGTCCACGTCGACTCCTATGGCGTTTACACGAACAACCCGCCGTGCGGCGCGATGCGCGGCTTCGGCTGCGTGCAGGCCGCGTTCGCGCACGAGGCGCTGATGGACTCGCTGGCCGACCGGCTGGGCCTCGACCGGGTGGCTGTCCGGCAGGTCAACGGCATGCGCGAAGGCGACGAGAACATCACCGGGCAGGTCATCGACTCGGCGGCTCCGGTAGCGGAGCTGCTGCAGATCGTGCGTGACATGCCGATGCCGGCGGAGCGGGGTCGCGCGAATTCTGACGGTGAGGTGGACCTGACCACGATGCCGGGCGGTGTCTCCAACACCACTCACGGCGAGGGAGTCGTGCGCGGTGTCGGCTACGCCGTGACGTACAAGAATGTCGGCTTCTCAGAGGGCTTCGACGACTTCTCCACCGCCCGCGTGCGGCTGGAGGTCACCGCCGGCGAGCCGGTGGCCAGCGTTTTCACCGCCTCCGCCGAGGTCGGGCAGGGGCTGATCACCGTCGAGCAGCAGATCTGCCGTACCGAGCTCGGGGTCGAGCGGGTCGTCGTCCCACCCAAGGACACCCAGGTCGGTTCCGGCGGCTCCACGTCCGCGTCCCGGCAGACCTACGTCACCGGCGGGGCCGTCAGGGCCGCCTGCGAGGCGGTCCGGCGCGTGGTACTGGACCGGGCCGCGGCGCGCGGTGGACTGGCCGCGGCCGGGCTGCGGCTCGACGGCGGCAAGGTGGTAGCCGCCTCCGGTGAGGTCGTGGCCGCGCTGGCCGACGTGCTGGGCGAGCACGCCGTCGACGAGACCGTCGAGTGGCGGCACCGGCCGACCTCGCGGGTGGACCCGGAGACCGGGCAGGGCAACGCCCACGTGCAATTCGCCTTCTCGGCCCACCGGGCGGTCGTCGACGTCGACACCGAACTCGGGCTGGTCAAGGTGGTCGCCCTCGACACCGCGCAGGATGTCGGCAAGGCGATCAACCCGGCGGCGGTGATCGGGCAGATCCAGGGCGGCAGTGCCCAGGGGATGGGCCTCGCCCTGATGGAGGAGATCGTCGTGACCGAGGGCAAGATCGCCAACCCGTCGTTCACCGACTACCTCATCCCGACGATCCTCGACATGCCCCCGATGAGGATCGAGGTGCTGGAGTACGCCGACCCGCACGCCCCGTACGGCGTCCGCGGGGTGGGCGAGCCGCCGACCATCTCATCCGGGCCCGCTGTCGCCGCCGCCATCCGTCACGCCACCGGCCGGCCGCTGCGCCGGGTGCCGATCCGGCCCGAACACATCGTTGGGAGCTGACCGGATGCCTCGCATGTTCCTCACCGGCACGGCGATGTCGGGCGGGGCGGACCACCACCTGGTGGGCGACGCGCCGCTGATCGCCAGCACCACCACGGCGCAGCGCTACCGGTTCCACTCCATCGACGACGACGGCTATCCGGGTCTCGAGGACGCCGGTCCTGGCGGGGCGGCCGTGCAGGGCGAGCTGTACGAGCTGAGCTACGAGCAGATGCGCGAGGTGCTGCTGCCCGGCGAGCCGGCCGGCCTGGAGCTGGGCGTCATCGAGCTCGCCGACGGCTCCGGCTCGTTCGCCATGGTGCTGCGCCGGCCGCACACCCCGCTGCCGACCAGGGACATCAGCGAGCTGGGTTCCTGGCGCCGCTACCGGCAGGAGGCGTGATCGGCCACGACCTGCTCGTGCGCGCACGGCGTGCCGTGGTCGGCGGCGCCGAACGCGGCTGCGCGGTGGCGGTGCGCGACGGGCGCATCGTCGCCGTTCTGAGCCTCGCCGAGGCCTTCGGCGCCGCGCGATCCTCGGCGGAGGTGGTCGATCTGGCCGAAGACGAGGTACTTCTGCCTGGGCTGGTGGACACCCACGTCCACATCAATGAGCCGGGGCGTACGGAGTGGGAGGGCTTCGCCACGGCGACCCGGGCGGCGGCGGCCGGTGGGGTCACCACGTTGATCGACATGCCGCTCAACAGCATCCCGCCGACCGTGGACCGGGCGGCGCTGCAGATGAAGCGCGATGCCGCCCGCGGCCGGTGCCACGTGGATGTTGGCTTCTGGGGTGGCGCCGTGCCGGCCAGCCTGGGCCGGCTCCGCGAGCTGCACGAGGACGGTGTCTTCGGCTTCAAGGCGTTCCTCGTGGCCTCCGGCGTCGAGGAGTTCCCGCCGCTTCACGGTGCCCAGCTGCTCGAGGCGATGAAGGAGATCGCCGACTTCGACGGGTTGCTGATCGTGCACGCCGAGGACGCCGACACGATCGAGGCAGCGCCGCACGCGGGTGGGCGGGCCTACCGGTCGTTCCTGGCGTCCCGGCCCGCCGCGGCCGAGCGGACGGCGGTCGAGCAGGTGATCGAGGCCGCGCGGGCCACCGGTGCGCGGGCGCACGTGCTGCACCTGGCGAGTGCCGCCGCGCTGCCGGCGCTGCGGGCCGCACGGGCGGCCGGGATCAAGGTCAGCGTTGAAACCTGCCCGCACTATCTGACCCTGCGGGCCGAGGACGTTCCGGACGGCGCGACCGAGTACAAGTGCTGCCCGCCGATCCGCGACGGCGCCAACCGGGACGGCCTGTGGGCTGGTCTGGCCGCGGGCGACATTGCCGCGGTGGTGAGCGACCACTCGCCCTGCATCCCCGAGCTGAAGCGGCCGCTGGAGGGCGACTTCGCGACCGCGTGGGGAGGCATCGCGTCGGTACAGCTCGGCCTGCCCGCGGTCTGGACACAGGCTCGCCGGCGCGGTCACCCGCTGTCCGACGTGGTGCGGTGGATGGCCGAAGCACCGGCCGACCTGGCCGGCCTGGGCCGCAAGGGCCGCATCGCGATCGGCATCGACGCCGACCTGGTGGCCTTCGCCCCCGACGAGACCTTCGTCGTGGATCCCGCCCTGCTGCACCACCGCAGCCCCGTGACGCCTTACGCCGGGCAGCGCCTCACCGGTGTCGTCCGCCGTACCTGGTTGCGCGGTGCCCCGACCACGGCGGAGCCGCGGGGCCGGCTGCTCGTACGAGGAGAGGCCTGACATGCCGCCCGACGCCGACTTCCGTACCTGGCCCGACCTGGCCGTGCGCACCCTGGGCGGCAGCGTCGTCTGGGCCAACGACGAGTCCTTCGCCGAGCGCGAGAACCTCCTGTTGCCGCACCCCGCTCGCCACGACCCCGACAGCTTCGGCCACAAGGGCAAGGTCTACGACGGCTGGGAAACCCGCCGCCGTCGCGAGACGGGTCACGACGAGGCGATCGTCCGCCTGGGCGCGCCGGGCATCGTGCGGGGCGTCGTGATCGACACCGCGTGGTTCACGGGCAACTTCCCGCCGGAAGCGTCAGTCGAGGCGACCCGGGTCGAGGGCTATCCGCCGGTGGCAGAGCTCCGCGATGCGGCGTGGGAGCCGCTGGTTCCGCGTGGCCCGCTCAAGGGCGACGCGGAGAACAGCTTCCCGGTGACATCGCCGCGGTCGTGGACACATGTGCGGCTGTGCATCTATCCGGACGGCGGGGTGGCGCGGCTGCGGGTGCACGGCGAGGTGGTCGCCGACCCGCGACTATGGGACGGCGGCGAACTCGACTTGGCCGCACTGGACAACGGCGGACTCGTCGTCGGTTGCTCGAACATGTTCTACGGCACGCCGAACAACCTCATCTTCCCCGGTCTCGCCCGGAGCATGCGCGACGGGTGGGAGACCGCGCGGCGCCGCGACGAGGGCAACGACTGGGTGACAGTACGGCTGGCAGCACCCGGCACGGTCCGGCTGGCGGAGCTCGACACCTCGTACTTCCTGCACAACGCACCGGGCTGGGCCCGGCTGCGCGGATGCGTCGCGCCGGCCGCGGAGTTGGCGCCCGAGCGGGAGTGGTTCGACCTCCTCCCGCGCACCCGACTGCAGCCCGACACGCGCCACCGCTTCGTGCTCGACGGCTCGCCGCCAGCTACGCACGTGCGGCTGGACATCTACCCCGACGGGGGCATGGCCCGGCTCCGGCTCTTCGGCGCGCCCAGTGAGAGGCCGCCCCGGTGACGCCCGAGGACGTTGCCGATGGTCGCTTCGAGGAAGGCGCGGGCCGCGCGCTCGGCTGCGACGGTGTCGGTGCCGCACCACTGCAGCAGGGCGCCGGACCCGTCGAGGCGCGGGACGTCGTCTCGACGAGCACCAGCCGGCCGGAGTCGGCGATGTCGGCCCGCAGATCCTGGCGGTGCCCTGCGCGGTCGGCAAGCACGAGCGGGCGTGGCAGCCACCGCAGCACCGCGCCCGCGCCGACCGACAGCCGCACGTTCGCGTGCGACACCGCGTCTCGGGCGCCTGGCAAAGCGATTTGCGCGCCCGTGGTCCGTACGTCGAGCCGCGCCTCGGGACGGTAACGGACCCGCGGTCAGGTCAGGTGGAGTCGCTCCACGGGCTGCCCGGTGACCTCGGCGATGACGTCGAAATCCTTGTCGAGATGGAGCACCGTGAGGCCGGCGATCTCCGCGATCGCGGAGATCAGCAGGTCGGGCACCGAGGGCCCTCGATGGCGACCCTGGTCGGCGAGGAACTGTTGGACCTCGACGGCGCGGTTCTCGACGGTCGGGGTGAGGTACTCGACCGGCATAGCAGAGAGCGGCGGCCGCCGAGAGTCGGTGCGTAGGTCAGGGCCCGATCGTGCCGAGTAGCCCACCTCCAGGCGGGTCACGGTCGCGATCCGCACGAGGCCGCGTGCGATGCGGTTCGCCCACTCCTCGTTGTCAGAGCTATCAGCTAGACGTACGAGCGCGGACTTGTCAATCAGCCACGTCGTCAATCCCACGCCGTCAATCCCACGTCGTCAATCCCACGCCTGGGACATCACGCCACGGTTGGACAGGTCACCAAACGTCTTTGCAAAGCGCGCCAGATCGCCCACTCCGACAGACCGATCGGCGACCGTCGCGTCCTGAGCAAGCCGCCGGCGCACGTATTCGCTACGTGAGAGGCCTAGCCGCGCGGCGTGCGCGTCGATGGCCGCCACCACCTCTTCCGGAATATCCCGAATCAGCATGTCCGTCATCAGCCCTCCTCCTCCGGCTCGCTATCATAGGATATCAGAGAGCTGTCGATGGGCTAGACCGGCCGTCCATGAGGCGTGCGAACCCTGCCGTCGGCAGCTGTCCGCTTCGAACGTGCACGCCTCAGCCTGGTCGGACGGGTCCGGGGACGCCGCGGAACTCGTACGGCGCCGCCGGTCGGCCGAGCTGGACGTACCACGCCTTGCCGCTGCGATCGCTGCCGAGGACGGAAATCGCCGCATCCGCGACCGCCTCGGGTGAGAGAAGCGGCACTCCCAGTTTCTCGACCTCCCGCTGGAACTCGGCCGTGACCATGGGAGTCTCCGTTGGGCCCGGGCACAGGGCGTTGATGAGAATCCCGCGCCCGGCCAGCGCCGGTGCGACGCTGCGGACGTAAGCGACGACCGCGTGCTTCGTCATGCTGTAGACGGGGTCGGCTGGCATCGGGGTCAGCCCGCCCAGCGAGGCGGTGACGAGGATCGCGCCGCCGTCGTTCATCACGGGAATGACGGCCCGCACCCCGAACACCACGCCGTCGACGTTGACCCCCAGGATGCGCCGGTACGCGGCGTCGTCGACCTTCACCGGGTCCGGCTCGCCGAGAGCGATCCCGGCGTTGAGCAGCGCGATGTCGAGTCGGCCGAACGCCTCCACCGTTGCCGCGACAACAAGGGCCCATTGCCCCGGGTCGCTGACGTCCAGCGGGTGGAACATGCCACCCACCTCGGCTGCGGCGGCCGCGCCAGCCGTCGCGTCGATATCCGCGATCATCACCCGGGACCCGGCAGCAGCGAGCCGCCGGGCGCAGGCCAGGCCTATCCCGGACGCGCCGCCCGTGACCAGCGCGCTCTTGCCGTTTGACTCTTCCATCTCGCTCCGTCCTACTAGAGCCACTGAGACGCACACGTCAGGCGATGGTGAGGCCGCCATCCACCGGCAGGGTGACACCGGTGATGTAGGAGGAGGCGTCGGAGGCCAGGAAGACGACAGTGGCCGCGCATTCCGCCGCCTCGCCCGGCCGCCCGGCCAGAATGCGCTGCTTCTGCTGGTCCAGGTAGGCCGGCGCGTACTGGGCGGTCATCTCGGAGGCGAAGAACCCGGGTGCGATCGCATTGACCCGGATCCCTTTGCGCCCGGTCCACTGCTGGGCCAGGTCGCGGGTCAGGCCGAGCAGGCCGGCCTTGGAGGCCGAGTACGCCGCCTGGGGGAGCCCCGCGGTGACGAGTCCGATCACGCTGGAGATGTTGACGATCGAGCTACCCGGCCGCATGACCCGGGCCGCCGCCTGTGCCATCCAGTACGAGCCCATCAGGTTGATCTCCAGCACGGACCGGAACTCCTCCGCCGTCTCCCGGGTCGCCGGCACCGCCGTTCCGACCCCCGCGTTGTTCACGAGCACGTCGACCCGCCCGTACTCCTCCATCGCCGCCTGCACCAACCGATGGCAGTCGACCGGGTCGCTCACGTCGGTGCGAACGGAAATCGCGCGCCGGCCGCTCTTCTCCACCAGCGCGGCGGTGTCATGGAGGCGCTCCTCCCGGCGGGCACCCAGTGCGAGATCGGCGCCGGCCTCCGCGAGGGCCTGGGCGAATGCCACGCCGAGCCCGGACGAGGCACCGGTGACCACGGCGACCCGGTCATCGAGGCGAAACCGGTCGAGGATGCCCATCGGTTCTCCCATCCGGCGCGGCGCGCCTGTCACGATCCGTCTCCGGGAGCATGCCCGACGGCCTGGGCGATGGCGCCGGCCGCCACCAGGTCGGCGATTTCACCGGCGGAGAAGCCCCAGTCCGACAGCGCGCTCGTCGTATGCTCACCCACTGCCGGCGCCCCGGTGGGGGTCGTCGGGGAAGTACGCGAGAACCTCGGGGCCGGTGCGGGCTGCGGCATGCCATCGACCTCGGCAAAGGTAGCTCTGGCGACGTTGTGTGGGTGCTCGACCGCCTCGCCGGGCGTCAGTACGGGAGTCACGCAGGCGTCGCTGCCGGCGAAGAGTTCGGTCCACTCGTCGCGGGTGCGCTTCCCGAACTCGGCTGCCAGCCGGGTGCTCACCCCGGGCCACTCGCCGCGATCCTCGCGTGCGGGCAACAGCTCAGGATCGATGCCGAGCTTGGCCAACAGCGCTGCGTAGAACTGCGGCTCCAGCGCCGCCACGGCGAGGTACTTGCCATCGGCCGTCTCGTAGCTGCGGTAGAAGGGCGCGCCGCCGTCGAGCAGGTTCGCGCCCCGGTCGTCCACCCATGCTCCGGTCGCCCGCAGCCCGTGCAGGAACGCGGTCAGCAGCGCCACCCCATCGACCATCGCCGCGTCGACGATCTGTCCTCTGCCAGAGGTCTGCCGCTCGAACAGAGCGGCCACCACGCCGAGCGCGAGCAGCATCCCTCCACCGCCGAAGTCCGCTACCAGGTTGAGCGGCGGCAGTGGCGGTCCACCGGCGCCGCCGATCGCGTGCAGCGCCCCGCCGATCGCGAGGTAGTTGAGGTCATGCCCGGCCACCTGCGCCATCGGGCCGTCCTGGCCCCAGCCGGTCAGTCGGCCGTAGACGAGGCCGGGATTTCTGGCGTGGCACGCCTCCGGTCCCAGTCCCAGCCGCTCGGTCACGCCAGGCCGGAAGCCCTCGATCAGCACGTCGGCGCGGCCGACCAGCCGGAGGACGGCGTCGACCCCGCCCGCGCTCTTCAGGTCGATAGCGGCCGAGCGGCGTCCCCTGGCAAGGGGATCGGTGGCCTGCCGCCCCCCGGTTCGTGACAGCGGGTCGCTGTCGGGCATTGTCGGCGCCACCCGGTCGGCCCGGTCGATGCGAAGCACTTCGGCCCCGAGGTCGCTCAGCACCATGCAGGCGAAGGGCGCCGCTGCCAGGCCGGCCAACTCGAGCACGCGCACGCCCCCGAGCGGCCCCGTCACGTGACGGCCCGAGGCACCTGGTCGGCCGCGAAGTGCTCCCGGCACCTGTCGGAGCAGAAGTAGTACGTATGCCCGTCGTGGGTCAGCGTGGCCGGGGAGGTCGCCGTCTCCACCTGCATGCCGCAGACGGGGTCCTTGGCGTACCCCGTGCTCCCCCCGAGCCGCGATCGGTTGCGGTAGAGCCAGTACATGACGCCGAACGCCGCCAACGCGAGGATGTTGAGGATCGTCGTGTAGTTCCAGCCGATACGGTCGACCGCGATGGTCGGGCGATGTGCCGGCGGGCTGATGTCGGCGGCCCTGAACAGGTATTCGGTCGCCAGCCCGGCCACGCTCATGACGGCCCAGAACGCGGCCAGCAGCCGCAGCGTTATCGGGGTGCCGTAGTACTTGCGGTAGATCAGCAGCAGCGGCAGCGTGATCAGGTCGGCGAAGACGAACGAGACAACACCGCCGAAGCTGATGCCGCCCTGCCACAGGGCGGCCGCGAGGGGCACGTTCCCAATCGAGCAGACGAAGCTGATGAGGGCGAGGAACGGCCCGATGAGCACGTTCTCCAGTCCGGACCAGAAGCCGTGGCCGGTGATGAACAGCGAGTTCCAGAACCACGTTGGTACCAGGACGGTGGCCAATCCGGCGATGACGAATCCGGCGAGCAGTTCCTTGCGCAGCATGGTGAGGTCGCTGATCGCGTAGCTCGCCGCGTCGGCCCAGCCACCGCGGGAGCGGATCCGCTCGCGCCAGGGCCGATGCTGCAGCTCTTCAGCGTCCGAGGCAGGACCAGCGGCGCTGAGCCGTTCGCGGGCGTCGTCGAGCGACCGCCGGGGAATCAGCCAAGGTAGGACGATGGCCAGCAGGACGATCATGATCGCCCCGCCGACGAACTCGGCGAGGGCGAACTGCCACCCGATGAGCAGCCACAGCACGATGCCCAACTCCACCACGAGGTTGGTGGAGGCGAACATGAACACCATCGAGGACGTGAAGTCCGCGCCGCGGGCGAACAATGACTTGGCCAGCGCGCTGGCGGCGTACGAGCAGGACGAGGAGATGGCGCCGAGGAATCCCGCCTTCGCGACCGTGCGCGGGCGGTGATCCCCTAACGCTCGCCGCATCTCGCCGCGCGAGACAAAGGCTTGTACGGCTCCGGACAGCCCGAAGCCGAGGACCAGCGCCCACAGCACCTCCCAGAGCATGAAGAAGGCCTCGGTCAGGCTGTTTCCGACTGCCGTCAGCGCGCTCATGACTTGACCAACCGCTCGATGGCCGCGGTCGCCTCGCGCAGCTTCTCCCGGGCCTCCGGGCCACCCGCGGCGACCGCTTCGGCGACGCAGTGCCCGAGGTGACCCTCCAGCAGTTGCAGCGCGACCGCCTGCAACGCCTTCGTGGTCGCCGAGACCTGAGTGAGGACGTCGATGCAGTAGGCGTCCTCGTCGACCATCCGCTGCAGCCCCCGCACCTGACCCTCAGCGCGGCGCAGCCGCTTGAGGATCGCCTCCTTGTCGCCCGCGTACCCAGGCATCACCAACCACCTCCAGTGAGCCGAGTATACCCCCCGGTGGTAATGGGGATCGGCCCGCCTCGTGCCGCTCGACCTCCATATCGGCCGAGACTCGTCAGCGCGGATGCCCAGACTGCGGGCAGCCGGGGGCATGAGACCATGGCCGCGATGGTTCTCGCGGCTGCACAGATCGGCGACTTCACCTACTGGGCCCGCGGCAGCGGCCTGGAAATCGTGCTCTTCGTCACCGGAGCACTGCTGCTGACCCGGCTGGCCCAGTGGGTCGGAGCGCGCATCACCGACCGCATCGAGTCGGGATCCGCTGCCGAGGCCGGCCTGGTCCGATCCGAGGCGTCGAAGCACCGTCATGTGTTGACGCAGGTGCTGACCTGGGCATTCCTCGTGCTGGTCTACTGCGTGACCGCCGTGCTGGTCGTCCAGCGGCTGGGGATCCCGATCACCGGGCTCGTCGCTCCGGCCACCGCCCTAGGGGTCGCCTTGGGCTTCGGTGCTCAGCGGATCGTGCAGGATGTCCTCGCCGGGATCTTCATCATCGCGGAGCGACAGTACGGATTCGGCGACGTGATCCGGCTCGCCTCGCTCGGCTCGACCGCCGGGGTGACCGGCACCGTCGAGGACGTGACCTTGCGCATCACCCGGCTGCGCGCTCTCAACGGCGAGGTCGTCATCGTGCCCAACGGGCAGATCGAGCAGGTGACCAACCTGTCCCGCGACTGGGCCCTGGCCGTGGTCGACGTGCCGGTGCCGAGCAGGACCGACATCAACCGGGCCTACGAGATCCTGCGCCGGGTCTGTCTCGACCTCTACACCGACGAGGATTTCCGGCCCCTGCTGCTCGACGCCCCCTCGGTCATGGGCGTGGAGAGCCTGGAGGTCGACGTGCTGCACATCCGGATGGTGGCCCGCACCCTGCCGGGCAAGCAGTTCGACGTCGGACGCAAGCTGCGCGCCCGGGTCGCCATGGCGTTTCAGGCCGAGGGCATCACCGTGCTGGCTCACGTCGATACGGCCGAGCCGAGCGGGGGCAGCTGATGCACGATCGACTGATCCTGGGCCCGCTCCGCCTGTCCACGGCGCTGCTGATCGGGCTGCTCCTCCTGACGCTGGGGATCTACGTCTGGGTCCGGCCGGTGCCGACGTCCGTCGCACACCGGCAGGCCGAGCGGGCCAAGTCCGTCGCTCCGACGAGCCGGCCGGTGCGGCGGTCTCCTACACCCGAGGCGACCCCTGACCCCGCACCGACCCCGAGCCCGGTGGGAACGCCCTCGGTGTCGCCGTCGCGGACCCCCCCGCCGTCCTCGCCGACGACACCGTCTCCGTCGGCCACCCCGTGAGCCGCCCGGGCTCCGCGAACGCTCCAACCGAACGCGTAGTGCTGCTCGGGCCGCCCGGTGCGGGCAAGGGCACGCAAGGCGAGCTGCTGGCCCGGTCTCTGGGCGTGCCGCACATCGTCAGCAGCGACGTGCTCAACGCGCACATCGAAGCTGCGACAGCGCTCGGCATCCGCGCCCGGGAGCGGATGGACGCCGGCGAGTTGGTCGAGGACGACGTGGTGGTCGGCATCGTCTGCGAGCGGCTGGGGGAGCCGGACGCCGAGCACGGCTTCCTGCTCGACGGCTTCCCCCGCAGCACTCCGCAGGCTGAGGCGCTGGAGGCATGGTTGACCGCTCGCAACCTGCGGCTGGACGCCGCGGTGCTCCTCGAGGTGGCCAGGGCCGTGTTGCTCAACCGGCTCAGCGCCCGTGCCGCCGCGGAGGACCGAAGCGACGACGACGCGGCCACGGTGGCCCACCGGCTCGACGTCTATGACGCCGAGACGGCTCCGCTCGCCGAGTACTACAACTGCCACGGCGCGCTCAGGCGGGTGAATGGTGACGGCAGCGTGCCAACGGCCGCTCAGCGGGTGCTCGCGGCCCTCGGTCTGCACTGAGCGCGCTCGAATGCCTCGCGACCGTCCCGTAGCCTTCAGTCGCGATGAGCAACGAGGGCTGGTTCGCCGATCCGGCGGGCGCGCACGAGCTGCGCTACTTCGACGGCGCGTCGTGGACCGACTACGTGTCCGACCGCGGCAGCTACGCCGTTGCCCCGTTGGGCACTGCGCCACCCTCCTGGTATCCGCCCTTAATGGCCGCGCCGCCCCCCTCTGCGCCGGCGGCGACGAGGACCAGGCTCGTTGTCGGCATCGCCGCCGGTGTGCTCGCCGTGGCGGTGGGTGCCCTGACGGTGTACTTCTTCGCAGTCAGCGGGAGATCGACCCACACCTCACGCACGGCGGCGCAGCCGACGGCAACGTCCACGCCCGCACCCTCCGCTTCGCGCGGGTTCGCCAACCCCATCCTGAAGCCGGTGCCGCCGTTCACCGTGGTCGGTCCGACCTTTGCGAAGGGCGAGGCCAGCTACCCCATGAGCTTCGGCGGCTGGCCGTTTGCCTTCCGGGTGCCGGCCACGTGGGGATGTCTGCGCGGCAAGGTCGACTCGATGCCGGAGGCGCGAGGGTACGTCTGCATCGATGAGGGGCATCCGGCGTCACAGCAGCGCGCACACATCATGTTCCGCCCGTGCCCGACCGCCTGCACCCCTGCCCAACAGCAGACCATGAGCAAGCAGTGGTTCGATGCGCCCGGCCGCACCCCGACGAGCCGCGATGCGACCACCAGCTACATCGAGACGCCGAGGGACGAGAAGGGCCTCTATTCGCTCGACATGAGCCACTTCTTCGGCGAGGCCCCGGGCCGCCCCCTGAAATGGCAGGTGGGCATTTTCGTGGAGTCGCCGCCGGGCACCAGGGGCGATGTGCAGAAGATCGTCAACGACGTGCGGAGCCAGACGCCCTGACGGCGCCCCCACCTCTCCGCTTCCTAGCCTCCCTTGGCCTGCCTCCTACGTACGGATTTCTGCGTTCGACCGCTGTTACGCGCCGTTACGGGTGGGCGCCGTACGTCGTGTCCTATGGACGCCCCTCTGGCCAGGTACTAACGTCTGGTCGTCCCACCGGGCCCGGACGCCGCCCACCTACTGCGGCCCGCGGCACCGGCCGCATGATCACAGCCGGGCCGAGGGGCCCACCCGTTGATAGAGATGGAGAGCGCATGTCCCTACCTCGTCGTCTGAGGATGACAACTGTCGTTGTCGCCGTCGCAGCGCCGCTGGCGGTGATCATGGCGACCGGAGCGAGCGCCAACGCGGCGGCGCCTAGAAGCGGCCCGACCGGGCTCACGAAGCACACGACAAACCACAGCACCGGGTTTGTGACCAAGGGTGCCGCCGCTGACGACAGCGAGACCCGCGACCTGATGGACCGGGCGGCTCAGTACGCGGCCATTCGCACCGCTCCCGCCACCGATGTGAGCGCCGAGGCGTTCCAGTCCGCCGCCAGGCAGGCTCGGGCACTTCCGCTCGCCGGTGGACAGTGGAACGAGCTGACCAATAAGCCGTACAACTCCGATGCCCTCGGCTACCGCGACCCGTTCTGGTCCAACAGCAGCGGCGGAGCCGGGCTGGTGTCCGGCCGGATGACGGCGATCGCCACCGACGGCGGCTCCGTGTACGCGGGCGCGGCCGACGGTGGGGTGTGGAAGTCGCCGGACAAGGGCGCGCACTGGAAGCCCATGTTCGACAAGCAAACGCGCCTGTCGGTCGGCGCCCTCGCGGTTGATCCGGCCGATCACTCGGTGTGGGTCGGCACCGGCGAGGCCAACACGGCCTTCGAGAACTACACCGGCGACGGCATCTATCGGTCGGCCGATGGCGGCCAGACCTGGCAGCTGGTCGGGAACCGGCTGCAGAACAGCCTGGTCTCCCGGATCACCTTCGACGGCCATGGCTACGTGCTGGTGGCCACCAGCCGGGGCGTCGTGCGCCGCAGCGCCCTCGACCTGACCGCACCGTGGACGACCGTGCTCAAGCCCGACCCCAACCCCACCTCGTCGCCCTACCGCACTTCATGGATGAGCGACGTGCGGGTCCGGCCGGGCGCCAACGGCAAGTACGTCGTGGCTGTGCTGGGTTGGCGGGGCGGCACGCTGCCCGACACCTACGCCTACAACGGCTTCTTCGTGTCCACCACGGGCGGGACGGCCGGATCCTGGCACCAGGTGACCCCGACAGGAGTCACCGGCCTCATCGGGCGCACCTCGCTGGACTACACGGCCGATGGCTCGAAGCTGTACGCCGTCATCGAAGCGCCGGACACCGTGAACCTCAACGGCGTCTACCGCTCCGACTCCGGCACCGCGGCCGGGCCATGGACGCTCATCGCGGACAACGCCAAGCTCGATGCCGCGCCGAACACCGCGAGCAGCAACGCGGGCAGCCAGTCCTGGTACGACCAGTACGTCACGGTCGACCCGAGGGATTCCAAGCACGTCTACCTCGGGCTCAAGGAGATCTTCGAGTCGGGCGATTCCGGCGACACATGGACCGTCATCGGGCCGTACTGGAACTTCCCGTTCGCCTGCTGGAGCTTCGATCCGGCGCAGGACACCTGCCCGGACACGACTCACCCCGACCAGCACGCGGGCTTCGTGGCACCGGACGGCACGGCCTACTTCGCCAATGACGGCGGCATATATCGCCGTCCGGCCAGCCTGCGCACGGTCGTCAAGTGGAACGACCTCAACGCGACGCTGCGCACCCTGCAGTACTACTACGCGGGAATCGGCAAGTGGCCGACCGGTGGGGACGCGGTCTACGGCGGGCTGCAGGACAACGGCACCTCGCTGTTGAAGCCGGGCGCGGCGCAGATGGTGTCGCCATTCGGCGGCGACGGCGGTGACATCATCGTCGACCCGAACAACGCTCTGCGGGCGGTCAACGAGTACGTCGACCTCACCATGGCGCGGACCACCAACGGGGGCCGTTCTGACGGGACGACCCGCTCCTACACCACGATCACGCCGACCTGCTTTGACACGATCGGCATCGAGTTCCACCCCGACCCGTGCGACCCGAACCCCCGGTTCATCGCGCCGTACACCGCCGACCCCAAGAACATCAATCACTGGGTCGCCGGCGGGCAGATGGTGTGGGACAACCGGGGCAAGGGCTGGAACACCGTGTGCAACGACACCACGTGTGACTGGAAGCCGGTGCACGATCAGGGCTCCGGCGCGCAGAGCACCGCGGTCGGCGTTGCCGGCCACACAATTTACGCCGGCTGGTGCGGCAACGGGTGCAACCCGGGTGGTTCGCTGCCCTTCATCTCCGGCATCGACACCAACTACGGCGGCACCTGGCACCGGATCAGTGCGCCGAACCTGCCGAACCGCATTCCGACGTCGTTCTTCGTGGACCCGTCGCATCCCAACATCGTTGTGGTGACCTACGGTGCGTTCTCCCGCCGGTGGATCCCGGGCGGCGGTGTCGGGCACGTGTTCGTGTCCGTCAACGGCGGTGCGTCTTGGATCGACGGCTCGGGGAACCTGCCGGATGCGCCCGTGAACGACGTGGTCGTGTTCAAGGGCAAGGTCGTCGTCGGCACCGACGTCGGTGTGTTCTCGACCGGCGCGAACGACCCCGGTTCCTGGTCACGAGTCGGCACGAACCTGCCGAACGCGTCGACGAACGACCTGGTTGTCGCGCCTGACGGCGACTACCTCGTGGCGGCGACGCACGGCCGGGGGATGTGGAAGATCGGCTGATCACCCCATAATCGTGCCCGTGTCCCACCACAAGCAGGTGGTATCGCGCGCCGAAAACATCACCGAATCGGCATTCAGCGCCGCTTCGACCTCGGGCTCGCGGTCCGCGGGCAGGCACAATCGCCGGCGAATCATCGAGACGACCGCGCTGTGGGGTCCGGACCGCGCAGGACGCTCGAACTGCTCGCTCGCGACGGGGATGCCCGCTTCCGTCAGTACGGCTGCCGCGAGCTCCGCCGACGGCCCGGTCGGCCGCTGGAGATCGTGAAACTGGCGCCACAGGTCTCGGGTCGCCACCATCGGGTGCCGGGAGCTCAGCTCTACGACGACGCGGCGCCGGGCGTGCTGCCCCAGCGCTCGGGCAAACCCGGCCAGGTCCGGCACGTTGTAGACGACGTGGTGACTCACCACCACATCCGCCTCGGGCACGCCGTCGGCGTCGTCGGGCCAGCTTCCCAGCAGGGCCTGATGATCGATGCCGCCCCGCGTCGCGGCCGCGGCGAATTCCGCGAGCAGGTCCGGTGATGGATCGACCCCGATCAGCAGCCCGGCCCGGCCGGCCAGGGCCAGCCCCGCCGCGCCGCCACCACAGCCGACGTCGAGGACCGAGCCGCCCTCGGGTAGCGATTCCTCAGCCCGTCGCCGGGATGGGCTCTCGACCTCGGTCGTGTCGGTGACCCGGAACAGCTCGACCGGGAAGCCCCACGGTGGTTCGGGCGCCCTGGCCAGAATGTGTTCGGGGATGGTCCACTCCGCCAGCTCGTGCCGCCACTGCCCGGCCGCGGTTCCTGATGTGGTCACGCAGCCGATCATCGCATCAGGGGTAGGTTGGCGGCGCGACTGAGCGCGAGGCTGTAATGACGGGATTCCTCCCCTCCACCGCTGCCTTCGCGTTCGACAACGACTGGCCGAAAGAGCCGGTGGTCGTGCTGCGGACGATGTTCGGTGAGATCAACATCGGCGATGCCCGTGGTGGGCTGTGCGGGGGCATGGTGCTCGCCGTTGTGGATTACTGGCACGCCGACCGGCCGCCGCCCCCCGATCGGCCGGCGCAGGGGGAGCCACTGTACGCCTTCATCGTCCGCCGCCTCGTCGACTCCTGGCATCTGCCGGCCGGCGTGGCGCAGTACTTCCAGTGGATGAACCTGCCCGACGCTGACACGGGCTTCACCGTGCTGGGGCGGCGCATCGTCACCGACCGCGGGCTGCCCTGGCGCACCATCAAGACCCAGTGGCCGCAGATCAAGTCTGACCTCGATCAGGGCATCCCGGTCGCGCTCGGGCTGGTGACGGTTGCCTCTGTGCGGCCGGCCGACCTGGCCCACAACCATCAGGTGCTGGCCTACGGCTATCAGGTCGACGGCGCCGCCGTGACGATCCAGGTGTACGACCCGAACAGCGGCCCGAGTGACGAGGTCACGATCACTTTCTCAACGCGGGCGCCGGCCGAGCCGACCGACTTCACGCACAATCTCGCTCTGGACCACCCGATCCGGGGCTTCTTCCGGACCGGCTACTCTCCGGCCTCACCCCCGGCTTGAGTCCTCGAGCCACGCCTCGGCGAAGTCCTGCTCCTTCTCGATGAGTTCCGCCAGACGTTCGCGCACCAACTTCTCAGCGGAGCCGCCGAGCAGCGGGATCTTCACCTTGACCTCAGCCGTGACGGTGTACCTGCATCCACTGCCCATCGCGGTTATCTCGTGGGTCCCCTTCAACCGAAGCGGGCTTGAGCCGACGTCGGCCGTCCAGTCACCGGTGGCCCGATCGTCGGTGATGTCCGACCAGGTGTCGGTCTGAGTCAGCCTCCCGCTGCCGGCGAATCCGCGCAGGGCCGACGGAATGGCGTCGAGCGGCAACCGCCGAGGGAGGGTCACCACGATGGCGTCCGCGGACCTCGCCACGGTGGAGCCGCCGGTGCCGCCGAACCGCGCGGCTCGTTCGGCCAGAAACGCCTCATCGGTCAGCACCTCCAGCAGGGCGCGTGGCGCTACGTCGTAGTCATGCTCGACTCGCATGGGCTGCTACTCCTGCTCAGCGGACGACGAAGAGGGCGATTGCGACGTAATGGCACGTCGCCGCGGCGCAAACGTAAGTGTGGAAGACCTCGTGGTATCCGAAGACGGCGGGCACCGGATCGGGCCGCTGGCGGTGAAACCCCAGCGCCCCCACGGTGTAGAGGAGGCCACCGGCCGTGATGAGACCGACGCCGCCGACGCCGATGACGGGCCACGCCGCCGGCAGTGCAGCGACGGCGAGCCAGCCCAGGCCGAAGTAGGCCGACCCGACCAGCCACTGCGGGGCGTCCATCCAGATGAGCCGGGCGACGATGCCCAGCCCGGCCAAGGCCCAGACGACGGTGAGGAGCACGACTCCGAAGGGCCGGGGCGCCGCCAGCACGAGTACCGGCGTATAGGTGCCGGCGATCAGTACGAAGATCATGGCGGCGTCCAGTCGCTGCAGTTGGCGCATGACGACCGGCCGCCACGGCACCCGGTGATAGAGCGCGCTGGCCCCGAAGAGGCCGGACACGCTCGCCGCGTACACCACGACCGCCCAGCGGGCGCGCCCGCCGTGTGTTGTGAGCACCAGTGCCGTCCCGGCGACCAACGAGAGTTCGAACCACACCTGGTGGAACACGCCGCGCAGCCGCGGTCTCGGGAGCCTGACCCCGCGGGCGGAGTCGTCGGCCGTACGAATGGCCACGCGGCCACGGTAGCCGGTCAGGTCGGCAGGTGGCCGCTACCGTTCGGCCATGATCTTCCATAACTTGTTCGTCATGGGCATTCCCGTCGCCGAGAAGGCGATTCGAACGGTGGCGGTGTACGCCTGCCTCGCGCTGCTGCTCCGGGTCTTCGGCAAACGCGAGATGGCTCAGCTCAACTCGTTCGACCTGGTGGTCATGCTTCTGCTGTCCAACGTCGTGCAGAACGCCGTCATCGGCAGCGACAACAGCCTGCTCGGCGGAGTGCTGGGCGCGCTGGTGCTCGTTGCGCTGAACGCCGGAGTCGTCCGGGCGGTCCGCCACAGCGACACGGCAATCGCCGTATTCGAGGGCAAGCCGACGCCGCTCATCGAGAGCGGCCGGCTCGACGACCGCAAGGTCCGCCGATTGGGGCTGCGCCGGGCCGACATCGAACAGGCGCTGCACCGGCAGGGTGCCGATTCCATCGACCAGGTCGAGGAGGCCGTGATGGAGCCGGGAGGGACGATCGTCGTACGGCAGAATCCCGACGACCAGTCCGCCACCAAAGGTGACCTGGCCGCACTCGAGCGCCGCGTTCTCGCCGCATTGGGTGGGCGTCCTGACGCGTGACCCGCTCCCGATGGGGCATGCTGGAGCGGATGAGCACCCCGACTGTCAGCGCCCATCGGCGCCCTCGCCCACCGCGGGCAGCGGGCATCGTGGCGCGACTCCTCGCCGGGGCCATCGTGCTGTGGGGTCTGTTCGTCGGACTCGGTGAGCTCATCGTCCATGTCTGGGTGCACAGCCGGCTGGGCCGCGACGACGGCCAGGTCGACAAGTATCTGGCCGCCCACCGCACTCCGACCGGGAAGACGGCCTCCCTCGTCCTGGTATATCTCGCCGATACGAAGACCGTCATCGCCCTCACGGCCGTCGTCGTGATCGGCCTCTACCTGGCGCGGCGGAAGTGGCGCGAGCCGCTCTTCCTCATCGCCGCCACCGTTGGCGAGGTCTCCATATTCGTGGCGACCACAGCCATCGTGAATCGGCATCGGCCGCCCGTGCAGCATCTCGATGTGAGCCCGCCGACGTCGAGTTTCCCGTCCGGTCATACCGCTGCTGCCATCTGTCTGTACGGCGGCATCGCGCTGGTCTGCGCCGCCCTGGCCAGCCGCCGCTGGTTGCGCCGCCTGTTCTGGACCGTCGCCGTCGTGTTTCCGTTGCTGGTCGCGGCCGGCCGGCTCTATCGCGGGATGCATTTCCCGACCGACGTCCTCGCCGGTGGCTTGCTGGGCGTGCTGTGGCTCACCTGGCTGACGCGTGTGTACCCACTGGGAAAAGCCCCGGCCCGCGCGGCGACGACGCGGGCATGACCGTCGTCGTAGTGTTCAATCCGACGAAGATCAGCAAGGCCGAACGAGATCAGCTGTCGCGCGCCTTGGCGCACGCGGGGGTCGAGAGCGTCGTCTTCGAGGAGACCACTCCGGACGATCCTGGCGTGGGCCAGTCGCGGGAGGCCGTCGAGTCCGGTGCTGACGTCGTGATCGCCTGGGGCGGCGACGGCACGGTCATGGCCTGTATCACCGGCATGGCCGGCACGGACACGCCCCTGGCGATCCTGGCCGGTGGCACCGGCAACCTGCTCGCCCGCAACCTGGAGATTCCGCTCGACCTCGACAAGGGTGTCGCGGTGGCGGTGCACGGTGCCCGCCGTCGCATCGATGTCGGGGCAATTGGGGAACAGCGCTTCGCCGTGATGGCGGGCATGGGCTTCGATGCAGCGTTGCTGCGTGACGCTTCGGAGCAGGCCAAGGCGCGACTAGGTCCGGCTGCCTACGTGGCGTCCGGGCTGCGCAACCTGACCAGTCGCGGGTTCGACTGCACCGTGACGGTGGACGGGGGCAAGTCGCTGCATGTCCGCGCGCGCACCGTTCTGATCGGCAACGTCGGCAAGCTTCAGGGCGGGCTCCCGGTGCTACCCGATGCCGTGCCCGATGACGGAGTGCTCGACGTGGTGGTCATCTCGCCGCGGACCCGGCTTCAGTGGGTCCAGGTGGCGTGGCGGGTGGCCATCCGGCGGCCGCATCCGATGCACATGGACTGCCTGCGGGGCCGCCGGATCCTGGTCGAGAGCGAGACTCCCCAGCCCTACCAACTCGACGGCGAGTTCCTCGGGGACACCACGACGATGCGCTGCGAGGTCCACCCTGAGGCCCTGCTGATCTGCGTGCCGTCAATCGACAAGCCGCGGCCCGGCTGAGAGGGCCGCGAGAACCTCGTCATGCAACAGGCCGTTGGTGCAGATCACGCTGCCGCTGTCGGGCCGGGCCGCACCGGCGAGGTCGGTGAATCGTCCACCCGCCTCCTCGACGATGGACTGGAGTGCGGCCAGGTCGTGCACTGCCAGCCCGTGCGGCTCGCAGGAGATGTCCACGGCGCCATCCGCAACGAGCACGTGGGACCAGAAGTCGCCGTAGGCCCGGCTGCGCCACACCCGGCGGTTCAGATCGAGAAAAGAGTCCAGTAGGCCGATGGTCTCCCAGGCGCCCAGGCTGGCGTACGACAACGAGGCGTCGTCGATCCGGCTCACCTGGGACACGCGGCACCGGGTGGCCTGCGATCGGTTGCGGCCGGTCCAGGCGCCGCTGCCCCGGCCGGCCCACCATCGGCGGCCGATCGCCGGTGCTGAGACAACTCCCATCACCGCCTCGCCGCCGTCCATCAGGCCGATCAGTGTCGCCCAGACCGGCACGCCACGGATGTAGTTGTTGGTCCCGTCGATCGGATCGATCACCCATCGACGATCCCCGTTGCCCCGGCTGCCGTACTCCTCCCCGTACTCCTCACCGACGATCGCGTCGCGCGGCCGGGCGCGCTTCAGAGTGGAGCGGATCGCTTCCTCCGTCAGCCGATCGGCGTCGGTGACCGGGGTCATGTCAGGCTTGGTCTCGATCCGCAGGTCGAGGGCCCGAAACCGAGACATCGTCACGGAGTCCGCGGCGTCGGCGAGAACGTGTGCCACGCCAAGGTCGTCGTCGTACATGGCGGGACAGTACCGTCGAGGCATGGTCGGTACCGTCACCGGGGATCGCTCATGAACGCCGCAGAACTCGCCGGCCTGCTGTCGGAGCCCGAGCGACTGCGGGTTGTCGCAGCCCTGGCGCTGGGTGCCACAACGGTTGCCGAGGTGGTGGCGCGGGCCGACCTGGACCTGCGCACCATGACCCGCGCGCTGCGCCGGCTGGAGACGGGCGGCCTGGTGTCCACAGTGGACGGCCTCCTTGTCCTCCGCGGCGATGTCATCAAGGAGGCCGCACGATCGGCCGTCCCACCTCAGGCCACCGGAGAGCCACCGACAGGCGACCGGGCCATGGACTCCGTGCTCAGGCGGTTCGTGATCGATGGCCGGCTGGTGAGCATTCCGGCGAGTCACGGGAAGCGCAGGAAGATCCTCGAGCACATCGTGATGGCCTTCGAACCGGGCGTGCGCTATCCCGAGCGCGACGTGAATGCGATGTTGCCAGCGTGGCACCCGGACTACGCGACCCTGCGCCGGTATCTCGTCGACGAGCAAGGCAGGGCGGGGTCGTCAAGGATGGTGCGGAACACCTCGACCATCGCGTCGAAGCGCCGGGCGACGATGCCGCGGCGGTAGTGGGGCTGGCGGGGCCGGTCGGCCAGGGCGGTCAGGCCGGTGTGGACGGTGGCGACTCCGGCGGCGGGCCCGATTATCCGCAGCTCGGCCATTCCGTCGGGCAGGGGCCCCCAGCCGATGGTGCGCTGCGCGCTGGCGCGGTGCGTGCGTTCCTCCGCGGCGGCAGGGTCGGCGGTGATCACGGCGCGGCGCAGTGACCGGCGTAGCTCCGCCCCGGTCTGCTCGACGGCCTTGGGCAGCACCCGGGTCTCCACCCTCGCGGCGGACTCGTCATCGAGGGGATAGCACGCCTCGACGATCGACGCGGCCTGGCAGTAGGAGATCCTCCCGTCGGCGAGCAAGCGGGCGGTGCGCGGCAGCCGCCGGGCCCACTCCCGGGCTGTGGATAGTCGACGCTCGGCCGTGACCGGCGCGAGCCGCAGCGCGGCGGCGACCTCCAACACCGTCCAATCCTCGGTGGGCCTGTCCGGCGGCCCGGGCAGCTCTGATGCACCCGGCGGACCGGGCTCGGGGGCGTCCAGGGTGGCCAGGGTGGACGCCGAGCAGGCCGCCAGCCATCAGCCGGGACGTGCAGCGGCTTCGGTCGGTGACGGCCCCCGGCGCATTCAACCTGCAGCCGTCGCCACGGCCACGATGACCTCACCGCGGTCGACGAAGTCTTCGGGCGAGAGGCTCTCGAGGCGCGGACGGACATGACGCAGGAACTGCGCCCGAGTGGTCTCGTCCAGCGCCGCGAAACGCCTTCCGGCCACGCCGAGGTTCAGCCGCTGCTGGACGAACTCCTCCAGGCTCGCCCATGCGACCACGGCATCAGCTCCACCGACGCCGCGCTGAACCCCGCACCCTCGAGCAGGCCCCGCAGCTTCGCGGGGGTGTCCATGAGGTCGTGCTGGGCAATCAGTGGCAGCGCCTCGGGAGCACCGTGCCGATCGAGCTCCGCATTCCAGACTCCCAGGGCTGGGATGTCGGCATCCTTGCCCCAGGTTGTGACGCCGACCTGTCCTCCGGGTGTGAGAACGCGCCGCACCTCGGCGAGGGCTGTGGCCGGAACCGGGACGTGAAAGAGCATGAAGGCCAGCACGACCACGTCGTACGACGCCGTCGCGAACGGAAGCTGCGCGGCGTCCGCGACCACGCGCGGGAACCCGCCCGCCGCCCGGCGGAGCATGCCCTCCGCTCGGTCGGCGGCTACGAGCAGCGCTGCGGGCGCTGCCCGCCGAAGCACGGGCAGCAAGCTCCCTACGCCGGCTCCCAGGTCGAGCACGCGACGGGCGGGGAGCAGCGGCAGGCGCTTGACCAATTGAACGCCAGCCGGATGTAGTGCCGGTGCCCACCGGCACTGGTAAGCCTCGGCTGTCGCGGAGTAGTGCGCGGTCAAGGTCGCCACGGCACTCTGGGCCGGAACCGTCACGCGCCCACGGTAGTGGGAACACTGGATCGCTGCTGGCGATATCAGTTAGACCAGGGATACCGGGGGCAGTGGTCTGGCACCATGCGAGGTATGCCGCGGGCGCCGCAGGCAGATGTCAGCGAAGGGGCCGGGCACGCGTTCCCGATGGTGGGGCGCGAGGGCCTCCTGGCGGGGATCGCCGACGCCCTGAGAGAGGCCGCGGGCGCGCGAGGCGGCCTCTTACTGCTCACCGGCGAGGCTGGTGCAGGCAAGACCCGGCTAGCCGAGGAGACGATGCGGCGCGCCAAGGGGTTCCGCGCGATTTGGACCTGGTGTTCTCATCCGGAGGCCAGCGGCGCGTTGTCCGCGTGGGCGTATGTGATCCGGGAGTTGGCGGCTGAAGATGTCGCCGTTGCGAGGGTGGCTCAGCGCTCGCCGTACCTTGCGGCGATGCTGTCGGGTGCGACCGCCGATGTGGCCGGCACGGATAGCCCAGACGCTACCCGGCGGCAGCTCTTCGACGAGCTGGCAGCGCTGGTGCGCACTGGAACCGTGTCGCAACCGCTGCTGATCGTGCTCGATGACGTGCACGAGGCCGACGCATCCACCCTGGAGCTGCTCCTCCACGTCGCGCGGACCTTGCGCATGGTGCCGGTTCTGATCGTTGCCACGGCTCGGGACCGTGAGGCTGATTGGCACGGCACTATCGGGGCACGTGCGGAGTTGGTGCGGTTGGCTCGCTGCCTCCCCGTGGGTCCCCTTGCTGGCGCCGACATCGCAGAATTGCTGCGGTGGGCGGCCGCCGGTCCCGAAACCAGCGATGACACGGTGACGGCGATCCTGCTGCGCACCGGCGGTAACGCGCTATTCGTGACGGAACTCCTGCGCCTGCTTCGGGAGCGCGGTGTCACCACGGCCGCTTCCGCTCGTTCAGCCCTGCCGTCGTCCATCCAAGCTCTGGTGGCCGAGCGCACGGCAGCCTTGACGGACCGTTGTCGTTCGGCGCTCGCGGCGGCTGCGGTGCTCGGTACGACGTTCCGTCTCGAGGTCCTGTGCGTGGTCGCGTCCGTCGACTTCGGCGAGGTCCGAGGCCTCCTCGATGAGGCTGTCTCCGCCGGCGTGGTGACCCTGACCGGAGCAGGGGCCGGGGCGTTCGGACACGAGATCGTCCGCGACGTGGTGTACGACCGTATCCCGGTGGCGCAGCGCATGGTCCTGCACGAGCGGGCGGGCGAGGCGCTGGCCACGATGGCCGATCGCGGGAGCGACGCCGAGATCGCGGAGGCGGCTCGGCACCTGCTGCTGGCCGGACCTCCGGCCGCCAGGCGAGCCCTCGAGGTGGCCCGGAAGGCAGGCGATCGAGCGGCCGGGCGACTCGCGTTCGAGGAGGCGGTTCAATGGTATGAGCGAGCCCACGACGCGGTCGGCGAGTCGTCATCCGCGGACCGCGCCGAGTTGCTGGTCGCTCTCGCGGAGGCCCGCAGCGGCGCGGGTGACCGGACCGGCGCGCGGGCCGAATTTCTTCGGGCCGCTCAACTCAGCCGTGATTCGGGCCGCCCGGACCTGCTGGCGCGGGCGGCTCTGGGTCTTGGCTCGGGGCCGGCTGGCTTCGAGGTGACCATGCTCGACCGCGAGCAGATCGACCTTCTTGACGAGGCCCGCTCGGCCCTACCGCCCGAGCAGGACGCGTTGAGGGCGGTCACGACGGCTCGGTTGTCGGTGGCCTCGGCGTTGCTCGTCAGCGAAGGGGAGCGGGTCGCTCTCGCGGAGGATGCGCTCCGCGCGGCACGCCGGGCGGGGGACGACGCCGCCATCGCGTACTCCCTGTCCGCACTGTGTGACGCGCAGGCTGGGCCGGAGCATCACCACACCCGGCGGCGGCTCGCGACGGAAATGCTCGAAATTGCGCTGCGCCTGCATGACCGGTCGTTGGAGATGCTGGCCCGTCGGTTGCGCCTCGTCGCGTTTCTCGAGGCCGGCGCCATCGCCGATGCCGACGCGGAGGCGCTGGCCTTTCGAGTGACGGCGGAGGTTCAGGGACTGCCGCTGTATCTGTGGTACGTGCCGCTGTGGCGCGGCATGCGTGCCCTTATGGACGGCCGCTTCGGCGACTGCGAGGCCGCGCTGGCCGAGGTGGGCGAGTTGGGGAATCGGGCGCACAGCGGGAATGCGGCCGAACTGGCCGCGACTCTGCAGTGGTGCCTGTTCGCCGAGCTGAACGAGCGGGCCGCGGTAGCCGAGATGTCCGAGGCGTTCCGCCCGGACGACTACGGCGCGGTGTGGCCGTTCGTATCGGTCGCTCTCACGCTGGCGCAGACTGGCCGCCTCGGCGAGAGCCGGGCTCGCCTGGACGCGGTCGCGCCCCAACTCCTGGTCGCGCCCCGCGATTCGGAGTGGCTGCCCATGATGGCGCAGCTTGCCGAGGCCGTTTCAGCGGTGGGATCACATCCGGTCTCTGCCTGGGCCTACGACGCGCTCGCCCCCTTCGCCCGGCTCTACACGGTGGAGGGCATCGGCGCGGCGGTCCGCGGACCCGTGCACCGGCATCTCGGGTTACTCGCCGCCGCACTCGGCGACCGGGCAGCGGCAGTGGGCCACTTCGACGCCGCGGTGGCCGCCTGCCGGGAGGGCGGCGCGGCCCTACTGGTCGCTCGCACCCAACGAGACGCGGGACTCGCCCTCGACGACCGGGCCCGCCTCGTCGAGGCCCGGCAGCTCTACCGCGAGCTCAACGCTGCGCACCGGGTCGCCGAACTCGACGAGCGGCTGGGCGCGCCCCGCGAGAAGTCCTCTGCCGCGGTTTTCCGCCGCGATGGAGAGGTCTGGACGCTCTACTACGACGGATTCGAGGCGAGGCTGCGCGACTCGAAGGGGCTCCGCGATCTGGGTGTGCTGCTGGGCCGGCCGGGGCGCTCGGTCGCCGCGCTGGACCTCGCAACCGCGGTGGTCGCCCGACCCTCCCGCCAGCAGGGCCGAGGGCTGACATCAGAAGGTGACCTTGGCGAGGTGCTCGACGCGACGGCACGTCAGGCCTACCGACGACGGATCGAGGAGCTCGCAGATGAGCTGGCCGAGGCCGAGGAGATGGCGGACGGTGAGCGGGTGGCGCGGTCGGCGGCCGAGCGCGACGCCCTGCTCGAGCAACTCACCGCTGCATACGGCCTCGGCGGTCGAGCCCGACGCAGCGGGTCAGCCGCGGAACGCGCCAGGAGCACTGTCACGGCGCGGATCCGCGACGCGATACGCCGGGTCGAAGACGTCCACGCACCGCTCGGCCGGCACCTGCGCCTTTCGGTGCGTACTGGCACCTTCTGCGTGTACGAGCCGGAGACTCCCCTGGCCTGGCTGGAATAGGGGCGCCGTTCTCACATCGTGAGGGGCTGTCTCACGCCGTACCAAATATGAGAGCCCCAACCGAAGGGAGAAGGCAATGCCACGAACCAGCAAGGGCGAAGCGCCGGTCGCCGTCAACGAGCCGGTGATGGAGGGCCGCTATGTCGAGCTGGGCCCGTACACCGTCGGCTTCGAGACCTATAAGGCCGACATCGACCCGGCACCGTTGTTTCACGGGCTGCCCGGCGACCGGTGTCAATCCGAGCACTGGGGGGTCGTGATCAGCGGCAGGCTGATCCTCCGGTACGCCGACCGCGACGAGGTGTACACCGGCGGCGACGCGTACTACGGGGCACCGGGTCATCTCCCCTTGGTCTTCGAGGGCACTGAGGTCGTCGAGTTCAGCCCCACCGAAGCGATCCGGCAGACCATCGATGTCATCGCGGGAAACCTCGCCGCGCAGGCCGATCGGGTCTCGCCATGACAAGCCCATCGGACCGAGCCGACGAGCTAGGGGGACAACTGATGCGCTTCATGGAGACCGGGACACCCTCCGACGGCCTGTTCCATCCCGACGTCCTGCTCGACTTCAGCCCACCCCAGTGGCGGCTGCAGACCCAGGGTGCCGAGAACGTCGTCGCGGCCAGGAAGGGCAGCCATCCGTACCCCGGCACCGTGCCGCGCTGGCGGTGCGACCCGACACCGAGTGGCTTCGTCGTCGAGTGGGAGGAGCGTTGGGAGGACGGCGGCCAAGGGTGGTACTGCCGCGAGATGGCACGCGCCGAGGTCGTCGACGGCGCCATCAGCGAACTGTCCGTCTACTGCACCGGCGATTGGGACGAGGCCTTGCAGGCACGGCACCAGGCGGAGGTCCGACTGCTTCGACCATGACCCGGTGCCGCCGGACCCCGAGGTCAGACCTCGGGGTCCACCAGCCGGGAGTGCAGTAGCCGTCGGTAGGACGCCAACCGGGCGGCGGTCGCCCGCCCGGCCCGGACCCAGTCGTCCAGACGGCAGCCGTCCGCTTCGGACATGTGCTCACAACCGGCCGGGCAGTTCTCCGCGCCCTCGGCGAGGTCCGGGAAGGCCGCGAGCACGTCCGCCGGCCGCACGTGCGCCAGTCCGAAGGAGCGGATCCCGGGAGTGTCCACCACCCAACCGCCGTCAGGGATCGGTAGCGCGACGGCCGACGAGGACGTGTGCCTGCCTCGGCCGGTCACGACGTTGACGATGCCGGTGGCCCGATAGGCGTCGGGGACGAGTCGGTTGACCAGCGTCGACTTGCCGACGCCCGAGTGACCGACCAGGACGCTCACGCGGCCGGCCAGCCGGGCCCGCAGATCGCCGGGGTCCTCGTCGCGCCGTGCGGTGACGGCAGCGACGTCCAGGTCGCCGTACAGCCCGAGCAGGGTCTCGGGGGTCGCGAGATCTGACTTGGTGAGGCACAACAGCGGCGCCAGGCCCGCGTCGTAGGCCGCCACCAGGCAGCGATCGATGAAGCCGACCCGGGGCGGCGGATCGGCCAGCGCCGTCACGATGACCAGTTGGTCGGCGTTCGCGACGACCACGCGCTCGACCGGATCGGTGTCGTCGGCCGTCCGCCGCAGCACGGTGGACCGAGGCTCGATCCGTACGATCCGCGCCAGCGCGTCTACTTCGCCCGAGGTGTCACCGACGATGCCGACCCGGTCACCGACGACGACCGCCCGCCGGCCCAGCTCGCGCGCCCGCATCGCGGTCACCGAACGGTCACCGACGACGCAGGTATAGCGCCCGCGGTCGACAGCCACCACGAAGCCCGCGTCGGCCTCCGAATGCAGGGGCCGGGTGCGGGTCCGCGGCCGGGAACCCCGCCCGGGGCGTACCCGGACATCGTCCTCGTCGAGGTCCTGCCGGCGGCTCAGGGCTGCCCGCCCAGCATGTTCTCCCAAAGCGTCACGAACTGCGGCAGCGTCTTGGCCGTCGTGGCGATGTCGACGACCCGCACGCCGGACACCGCCAGGCCGAGCACGGCGGCCGCCATCGCCAGTCGATGGTCGTCGTGGGTCGCGAACACCCCGCCATGCAGGAGCGCCGGGTCCACCAGCAGTCCGTCTTCGACCTCGTGAACCCGCGCACCTAGCCCGCCGAGTTCGGCGGCGAGTGCGGACAGCCGATCGGTCTCGTGACCGCGCAGGTGTGCGATGCCACGCAGGCAGGAGGGGGAGTCGGCCACCGCGGCCAGCGCGGCCAGCACCGGTGTGAGTTCGCCGACGTCGTGCAGGTCCACGTCGATGCCGTGCACCTCACCCGTACCGGTGACCGTGAGGCCGGTCGGATCGAGCGTCACCCGAGCGCCCATGTCGGTGAGCAGTCCGCGCAGCGCGTCCCCCGGTTGGGTGGTGCGCTGCGGCCAGCCCGGCACGGTCACCCGCCCGCCGGTCACCAGCGCGGCCGCCAGGAACGGCGCGGCGTTGGACAGGTCTGGTTCGACGTCGACATCACCCGGGAGAAGCCGCCCCGGTGCGACCCGCCACTCGCCGGTCGTCGAGTCGTCGACGTCGGCTCCCGCGGTACGCAGCATGGCCACCGTCATCGCGACGTGCGGCATGGAGGGCGGCGGCCCGCCGGCATGTCGTACGAGGATGCCCTTGTCGTAGCGCGCCCCCGACAGCAGCAGGGCGCTGATGAACTGCGACGAGCCCGACGCGTCGACCGTGACCTCACCGCCGGCCAGCTGCCCGCTGCCGTGCACGGTGATCGGGAGCCCGCCCGAGTCACCGCCCTCGATGTCGGCGCCGAACTGGCGCAGGGCGAGCAGCACCGGGCCAAGCGGACGCGCGCGCGCGCGAGCGTCACCATCGAAGCGCACCGCGCCGCCGGTCAGGCAGGCGACGGGCGGCAGGAAGCGCATGACCGTGCCGGCGTTGCCGACATCGACCCGGCAGTCGCCGGTGAGCGCGTCGGGGCTGATCCGCCAGGCGTCGGTCTCATCGGCCACCTCGACGCCGAGCGCCCGAAGGCCGTCGAGCATGAGCTGGGTGTCCCGTGAGCGCAGCGCGCCGCGCAGCACCGACGGGCCGTCAGCGAGCGCGGCCAGGACGAGGGCCCGGTTGGTGATCGACTTGGAGCCCGGTAGTGGCACCGTCGCATCGACGGGCCGGGTCGCTCGCGGGGCGACCCACAACTGCGTCATGGGCACAGTCTCGCGGATACTGTCGTGCCATGTGCGGGAGGTACGCGTCGACGAGGCGGCCAGAGGATCTGGTGGTCGAGTTCGAGGCCGAGGACGCCACCGAGGGTCGCTGCCTGCCGGCCGACTACAACGTGGCTCCCACCAAGGAGGTGCACGCTGTGCTCCTGCGCCACGGCGTGCGTCAGTTACGCGTGCTCTGTTGGGGCCTCGTGCCGTCCTGGGCGCCCGACACGTCCGGTGCGGCCCGGCTGATCAACGCCCGGGCCGAGACCGCGGCCGACCGGCCCGCTTTCCGGTCGGCATTGCGCCGTAGACGATGTCTCATTCCGGCCGACGGATGGTACGAGTGGGCGCCGTCGAGTGACCGGCCCGGCCGACAGCCCTACTTCATCGCACCCAGCGACGGCTCCGGGCTGGCGCTGGCCGGTCTCTACGAGGTGCGCGACCACCTGCTCACCTGCACGATCATCACCGCCGAGGCCGCCGGGCCGCTGGCCCAGGTTCACGACCGGATGCCGGTCGTCGTCGGCCGGGAGAGCTGGGCCCGCTGGCTCGATCCCGCGCTCACCGACGTGGCCGAAGTAGGCGACCTGACACAGGCGCTCACCTCCGCCGCCCCTGTCGATGAGTTGGAGCTGCGGCCGGTCGGCCGGGCGGTCGGCAACGTCGACAGCAATGGGCCCGAACTCCTCCAGCCTGAGGTGCTGGCCGAGCCGCAGACACTGTTCTGAGCGGGCACGTCATGGTGGTCGCGACTCCCCATGGTCCGGCCCGGGTGCACCTGGATCAGCCCGCGGTGCCACCCCGGCTGATGTTGGCTCTCGGGCCCGGCGGCGGCGGTGTGGGGGCGCCCGACCTGCTGGCGGTGCGCGCCACGGCGCTCGCCAGCGGTGCCGTCGTGGCCCGGATCGAGCAGCCCTACCTCGTGGCCGGCCGCCGGGCGCCGGCCCCGGCCCGACAATTGGACGACGCGTGGTCAGCGGTGATCGCCGTGCTCCGGGAGCGGTTTCCCGACATTCCGCTTGTCGTCGGTGGGCGAAGCAGCGGGGCCCGGGTCGCCTGCCGCACCGCGCGGGCAACCGGGGCTGTCGGCGTACTCGCCCTCGCCTTCCCCCTGCACCCACCCTGGCGCCCGCAAGCCACCCGGGCCGCTGAGCTGCTTCAAGCCGGCGTGCCGGTGCTCGTCGTGAACGGCGACCGAGATCCCTTCGGCGTGCCGGACCCTGCGGAGGGCGTCACCGTTCACGTGATCCCAGGGGCCGATCACTCGCTCCGGAGGGGCGTCGGCCAACTGACGATCATCGTCTCGGCCTGGCTCGAACGCGGATTCGGGAAACAATCCGAGGGGCGCGGTGTTGGCACCAGCAGACCCGTCCAACCGGAGGACAGATGACCAGCTCCCCGAGTGCGGTAGGAGCGTCCCGCCGTACGTGGGCTGATTGGGTGCCGGTCTCCGGGATGTCGGCAGGCTCGATAGGCTCGCCACCTGGACGTCCGTCGAAAAAGGTGGTGCAGGTGCTGGGTCCGTCGGTCGACAGAGCCACCGAGACCCCCGAGCAGCGCGATGCACGCTTTGAGCGTGATGCGCTGCCGTTCCTCGATCAGCTGTATTCAGCTGGTTTGCGGATCACCCGCAACCCGGCCGACGCCGAGGACCTGGTCCAGGAGACCTTCGTCAAGGCCTATGCGGCCTTCCACCAGTTCGAGCCGGGCACCAACCTGAAGGCCTGGCTCTACCGCATCCTGACCAACACCTACATCAACTCCTACCGCAAGAAGCAGCGGCAGCCTCAGCAGAGCCCGACCGAGCAGATCGAGGACTGGCAGCTGGCCGCGGCCGAGTCGCACACCTCCAGCGGCCTGCGGTCCGCCGAGACAGAGGCGCTGGATCACCTGCCCGACTCCGACGTCAAGGACGCCCTGCAGCAGCTGCCGGAAGACTTCCGGATGGCGGTCTACCTCGCCGACGTCGAGGGGTTCTCCTACAAGGAGATCGCCGAGATCATGGGCACGCCCATCGGCACTGTCATGTCGCGATTGCACCGCGGGCGGCGCAACCTCCGTCAGTTGCTGGAGCAGTACGCGATCGACCGCGGCATTCTTCGCCCCGGTGACCTCAACGAGGAGGCCTCGTCGTGAGTTGCGGAAACCCGCACGAGCTTGACTGTCGCGAGGTGCTCGAAACGGTCTATCTCTATCTCGACGACGAGTGCGAGAACGGCCGCCGGCTCAAGATCAAGCAGCACCTGGAGGAATGCGGGCCGTGCCTGCGGGAGTTCGGCATCGAGGCCGAGGTGAAGACCCTGGTCGGACGCTGCTGCGGCAAAGACGCCGCACCGGACTCGCTGCGGCTGAACATCCTGGGCAAGCTACGCGACGCCGGTATCGACCGCTGAGCGGTTAGAGGGCGGGCCTGGCGATCAGCCGCTGGGTGTACCCGGCTCCGATGCCGCTGACGTCTCCTGATCCTCGGGGGTACGACGGCGGTCGCGGGCCGGTGGTGGGAGCGGCGGCCGCTGGCTTGTCTCGGTGCGGCGCCGCAATGCCATGAACGTCAGCTGAGCCAGGCCCGCGGCGGCCAGCAGGTCGCCGAAGCTGATCACCTCGGGCCGCAGCGGAAGGGGCACCGGGATCACGTCACCGAGGAACCCGAGCGATGTTGATCTGTTTGCCAGGTGGTGCCTGGCATCGATCACGCTGTGTGCCGACACCCCCGCGCGGGCTGCCGCGTGCGCCGACACGGGCATCCCGGCGTTGATACCCACGACGAACGCGTTGAGGAACAGACCGGCCGCCAGCAGGCCGGTGCCGGCCAGGGCACGGTCGAAGGAGAACAACAGCGCCGCGACCACAGCTCCCGTCGCGAGGGAGAACGCGTACACGGGACCGGCCGGGAAGCCGGCCACGTCGAGCAAGAAGCCGAGGAACAGCAACACCAGGGCCGCCACGAACAGCCACAGCCCGCTGAAGGGCACGGACTCCCATGAGGTGAACCGATCGCCCGCGCGGCCTCGGGCGGCCACGACTGCGACGATGACTGAGAGGACGACAATTCCCACATCGGTAGTCTGCCGCCTATTGGGCCGAAATCGGGGAGGATCGGCAACGTGTTTGACAGTGTGCTGGTAGCCAATCGCGGAGAGATCGCTGTTCGCGTGATCCGCACGGTTCAGCGCATGGGGCTTCGTGCCGTGGCGGTCCACTCAGAGGCCGACGCCGGGGCCAGGCACGTACGACTGGCCGACGAGGCACTGGCGATCGGCCCGGCCGCCCCCGCGGAGTCCTATTTGGACATCGACCGGGTGCTGGGCGCTGTGCGCGAGAGTGGTGCGCAGGCGGTGCACCCCGGCTACGGCTTCCTCGCCGAGCACGCCGGCTTCGCCCGCGCGGTCCTCGCCGCCGGTTGCACCTGGGTGGGGCCCGCGCCGGAGTCGATCGAGGCGATGGGAGACAAGATCGCCGCCCGCAACGCGATGTCCGACGCGGGCGTGCCGGTGGCCCCCGGCACCCGGCGCGCCGTTAGCGACGTCGATGACGCGGTCGCCGAAGCGGATGCGGTCGGCTACCCGATGATGGTCAAGGCGGCGGCCGGGGGCGGCGGGATCGGGATGGCGGTGGTAGCCGACGCGCAGGGGTTGCGCGACGCCTTCGAGACGGCCCGAACCCGGGCCGTCCGGTTCTTCGGCTCGCCGTCGATCCTGTTGGAGCGATTCGTCCCGGCCGCCCACCACGTCGAGGTCCAGATCATCGGCCTGGCCGACGGTGTGGTGCTGGCGCTCGGCGAACGCGACTGCTCCGTGCAGCGCCGGCACCAGAAGGTTGCCGAGGAGACGCCGTCGCCCTGCGTCGACGACCGGCTGCGGGCCAGCATGTCCGCCGCCGCCGTCCGAGCGGGTGAGGCGGTGGGATACCGCGGCGTGGGGACCGTCGAGTTTCTGGTCGACACCGCCGATACCGGCCACTTCTACTTCCTGGAGATGAACACCCGGCTGCAGGTCGAGCATCCGATCACTGAACTCGTCACCGGGCTCGACCTGGTGGAGGAACAGCTCCTGGTCGCCGCGGGCGAGCCGGCCACCTTCGGGAACTCGCCCCCCCTACCCACCGGGCACGCGCTCGAGATGCGGGTGTACGCCGAGGACCCCCGGCGCTTCCTGCCGTCGCCCGGCACCATCCGGCGCTGGGAGGAGCCCTCCGGCGAGGGCATTCGCGTCGACGCCGGATACGGCGAAGGCGACACGGTGACCCCGTACTACGACCCCCTGATGGCCAAGCTGTGCGTCTGGGGTCAGGACAGGTCGCTGGTGCTGCGCCGGGCGCGAGAGGCGGTGGGCGCCTTCGTGATCGAGGGCCCGAAGAACAACCTGCCCTTCTTCCTCGAACTTCTCGACGACCCGGGATTCGCCCGTGGCACCTACGACACCGGCCTGGTGGGCCGGCTGAGGTCCTAGCCGCCTCGGCCCCGACGGCCCCCGACGGTCGCGTGGTTGGATGGCCCCGCTAGCCCCTGTCGCCCGCGAGGAGCATCCATGGCTGAGGAGATCCGCGCCGAAATGGTCGCCAACGTCTGGAAAGTCGTCGTGTCTCAGGGCGACCAGGTCGAGGTCGGCGACACGCTGGTGATCCTCGAATCGATGAAGATGGAGATACCCGTCCTGGCCGAGACGGCGGGCACAGTGGCAGAGGTCTCGGTCAGCGAGGGCGAGGTCATCCAGGAGGGCGACCTCATCGCCAAGATCGGCTGAGCGGCCAACTCGCCGCTTCGCGGGGTCAAGCGCTGGCCCGGCCCTGCCGAAGCCTCATTGTGACCGACGAGACCCCTCTGGATATCGAGCCCTTTCTGCGCGCGCTGGTCGAGTGCAGTGGCTCCGACCTGCACTGCAAGGTTGGTTCGCCGCCGCGGGTCCGCGTCGACGGGCGGCTACGCCGACTGCAGGTGCGGGCGCTGACGGGTGACGACACGGAGCACATGGTGCGTCAGGTCCTGCGCGAGGACCTCAGGGAGCGGTTTCACCGCACCAACGAAGCCGACTTCGCATATTCGGTCGCGGGCTGTGGCAGGTTCCGGGTCAATGCCTTTCGTGCCCGCGGCTCCGCCGGCCTGGTGTTTCGTCGGGTCAGCATCGGTGCCATCCCGCTGGCCGAACTCGGCCTCCCCCCCGTACTGGCATCCCTCGCCCTCGAGCCGCGCGGCCTCGTCCTGGTCACCGGACCCACCGGCTCGGGAAAGACGACGACGCTGGCCGGGATGGTCGATCTGATCAACGCCGAGCGCGAGGTGCACGTCGTCACGATCGAGGACCCGATCGAGGTCCTGCACTTCGACAAGCAGGCCATGATCAACCAGCGCGAAATACGTGTGGACACAGAGGACTTCGTGATCGCTCTTCGTGCGGCGATGCGCCAGGACCCCGACGTCATCCTGGTCGGTGAGATGCGCGACATGGAGACCGTCAAGGCCGCCCTCGCCGCGGCTGAGACCGGTCACTTCGTCATGTCGACCCTGCACACCACCGATGCGCAGGAGACCGTCAACCGGGTGATCGACTTCTTCCCACCGCACGAGCAGAAGCAGGTCCGGCTATCCATGGCGGGGGCACTGCGTGGCATCATCTGCCAGCGGTTGGTGCCGCGGGCCGACGGCAAGGGTCGCTGCGTCGCGATGGAGGTGGCCGTCAACACCGGCCGCATCGCCGATGCGATTTCCGACCCCGACAAGACCTCGACCATCGGCAGCCTGATCTCCGAGGGTTCGTACTACGGCATGCAGAGCTTCGACCAGCATCTGGTCTCACTCATCCGCGACGGGGTGATCACGCTGGAGGCGGCCATGGTCGCCTCGACCTCACCGCACGACCTCACGGTGGAGCTGCGCCGCCTCGGCCTCGTCGCCTGAGTTCAGCCGGGCCCGCCCATGATCCAGGGAGGATTGGTGCGGTCAGAGCCGCACTAACTCTCCCTGGATCATGAGGAAAGGACCTGCGGGTCAGCCGGTGGTGACACCGTGCTCGGCACAGCGGGCGGTCCAGCCGGTTGGGGTCACCTGCACCACCATGCGTCGCCGGCAAGCCGGACAGTAGCGCGGCGGCTCCAGGTCGAGCGCACGGGCGCACCCGGCATGCTCGCCCAGATCGGTGGCCTCCCCGCACCGCGAGCAGTATCGGCCGCGTTCGGTCTGGGGCGCGCTCACCCGGCCTGTCTACCGCACGGTCGCGAGCATCAGTTGACCAGCTCCGGGATCGGCTCGATTCTCGGGTCGCCCTCGTCGGCCCAATAGTCGTCGTCGGTGGTGTGGTCGCGCCCCGCGGGTGCCTTGACCGCCCGCAGGATCAGCGTGGCGACGATGACTACGACGAAGTTGAGCACCAGCGCGGTCAGCGCGATGTAGCCCTTCTGTCCGATGGAATCGATCAGCGCCGTGGGTGACCCGAAGTGCTTCTTGGTATCCAGGTTCACCTGCTGGTAGGCGACAACCGTGCCGTATGACATGCCCACGGCCCAGCCGAGCAGCAGCGCCCAGCGGTGGAACCAGCGCGTGTAGAGCCCGATCACGATGGCCGGGAAGGTCTGCAGGATCCAGATCCCGCCGAGCAGTTGGAAGTTGATCGCCGTGGTCCGGTCGAGGAAGAACACGAAGAGCAGCGCACCGAGCTTGACAATCAGTGACATGACCTTGCTGACCGCGGCCTCGCGGGCCGGGTCGGCGCCACGTTCGAAGTACTCCCGATAGATGTTGCGGGTGAACAGGTTGGCCGCGGCGATCGACATGATGGCGGCCGGGACCAGCGCGCCGATCGCGATAGCGGCGAAGGCGACGCCGGTGAACCAGCTCGGGAAGAGGTTCTCGAACAGTTGTGGCACGGCCAGCTGAGCGTTGGGCTTGCCGTTCAGCCCGATCGGCTTGACCTTGGCCGCGATGGCCATGTAGCCCAGCAGCGCGATCAGGCCGAGCAGCAGGGAGTACGCCGGCAGCAGCGCGGCATTGCGCCGCACGACATTGCGGTCTTTGGTGGCGAGCACGGCCGTGATGGAGTGCGGATACATGAACAGCGCCAGGGCCGAGCCCAGGGCGAGCGTGGCGTACGGCCACATCCCCTTGGCGCCGATGATGAGCGAGCCGGGCACCTTGACCGGCTTCTTCGGCAGCGCACCCTCAGCGGCGGCGAAGATCTTGTGATAACCGCCCAGCTTGTAGGGGATGTAGATGATCGCCACGATCACGACGATGTAGATCAGGAAGTCCTTGACGAAGGCGATCATCGCCGGCGCCCGCAGCCCGGAGGTGTAGGTGTAGGCGGCGAGGAGGGCGAAGGCCACGATCAGTGGCAGGTCGGACAGGAACTCGTTGCTCGAGCTGCCAACGCCCATCACCTCGAGCACGGCCTGGATGCCGACGAGTTGCAGGGCGATGTAGGGCATCGTGGCGAGGATCCCGGTCACCGCCACCGCGAGGGACAGGCCGCGGGAGTCGTACCGTCCGCGGACGAAGTCGGCCGGCGTCACGTAGCCGTGCCGGTGCGAGACCGACCACAGCCGCGGCAGGAAGACGAACACGATCGGGTAAACGATGATCGTGTACGGGACGGCAAAGAACCCGATGGCCCCCGAGGCGAACATCAGCGCCGGCACGGCGACAAAGGTGTACGCGGTGTACAGGTCGCCGCCGAGCAGGAACCACGTGACGAAGGTGCCGAAACTGCGCCCGCCGAGGCCCCACTCGTCGAGGGTGGCCAGGTTGGCCGCGCGCCGCCAGCGGGCCGCGGCGAAGCCCAGCACAGTGACGAAGACGAACAAGACAATGACGACGGTCAGGGCCGTGCCGTCCACCCCGGCCCGCGGTCCGATGGACAGGCTCATCGCCGGTGCCCCCCGTCCCGGTCGACCTGCCGCTCGTCGCGCCGATCGATGTCGTTGCGTCGGACGAACAAATAGGCAACGAAGGTCAGCGCGGCGGTGATGAACACCCAGAGGAACTGGTACCAGTAGAAGAACGGGAAGCCGAACAACTCCGGCGCTTTCTTCGCGTAGAAGGGCACCCACAGTAGTGCGACCAGCGGAATGATCACCACGACCGCGACCAGGACATTGGTGGCCGCGCTCCCCAACTCTGGGCTCCCCATGTCTGGGGAAACGGATCTGCGCACCATTCGCCTCACGGACTTCCTCCTGACGTCCGGGGGAGGCGCGGGTGCGGCCTCCGCTGCCGTGACAGGCTACTCCGGTGTGATCGGAATCTTCTGCTGGAATCGGGCGTGTCTCACAGCGTGCTCGACAACGCCTTGATGGGCATGTGGAGGTCGGCCAGCATGGCCAGGTCCTCGTCGGGCGAGCGACCCAGGGTGGTCAGGTAGTTGCCGACGATGACGGCGTTGATGCCACCCCTGAGACCGCGTCCAGCGAGTTCGCCGAGGGTGATCTCGCGACCGCCCGCGTAGCGCAGGATGGTGCACGGCAGGGCCAGCCGGAACGTCGCCACGGTACGGAGAGCTTCGCCGGCTGACATCACCGGCAGCTCTCCGAACGGGGTGCCCGGCCGGGGGTTGAGGAAGTTGAGCGGGACCTCGTGGGGGTCGAGCTGGGCCAGTTGCACGGCAAATTCGGCCCGCTGTTCCAACGACTCGCCCATGCCGACGATGCCGCCGCAGCAGACCTCCATTCCCGCCGAGCGCACCATCGTCAGCGTCGCCCAGCGCTCCTCCCACGAGTGGGTCGTCGCCACCCGCGGGAAGTAGGACCGGGCGGTCTCGAGGTTGTGGTTGTAGCGATGCACACCCATCTCGACGAGCTCGTCGACCTGGTCCTGGGTGAGCATGCCCAGGGAGGCGGCGACGTTGATCTGCACGGCGGCCTTGATGGCCGCGATCCCCTCACGCAGCTGGTTCATGAGCCGGGCGTCGGGGCCGCGGACCGCCGCGACGATGCAGAACTCCGTGGCGCCGGTGCGGGCGGTCTCGACGGCCGCCTCGACCAGCGCCGGGATGTCGAGCCAGGCCGCGCGTACCGGCGAGGAGAACAGCCCCGACTGTGAGCAGAAATGGCAGTCCTCCGGGCACCCGCCGGTCTTCACCGAGACGATCCCCTCGACTTCGACCTCGGGACCGCACCAGCGCATGCGCACCTCGTGCGCCAGTTGCAGCAGGTCGTCGAGCCGGTCGTCGGGCAGCCGGAGGCAATACAGCGCCTGCTGCTCGGTCAGCCCGCGCCTCTCTTCGAGCACTTGGTGTCGCGCTGCTCGCAGGATGTCGGTCACCTGCGGAAGTCTGCCGCATCGAAGCGGCCGCCCAGCGCGGGGCTGAGGCTGTGCCGCGCCAGGCCGAGGAAGTCCGGGTGGCCGGCCGCGTCCTCCGGCATCGCCCCGGCGAGCGGCATCCCGCAGAGGTTCTCCAGATCGAGCACGTTGTTCAGCGCGGCCAGGTCGGGCCGGCGCGGCCACGAGCCGATCACCACTCCGGCGTGCCGCAGCCCGCGGCCGGCCAGCACCTCCAGCGTCAGCCCCGTGACGTTGAGGGTGCCCAGGCCGGCTGCGGCGACGACCAGCACCGGCACCCGGAGCAGCCGGGCCAGGTCGGCCAGCGTCCAGCCGTCTGGGGAGAACCGCACCAGCAGGCCGCCGGCTCCTTCGATGAGCACCAGGCCGCGCGAGGTCGCCAGGTCGGCGATCCGGCGGGCGACGTCGTCGACGGCCAGGGCGGGCTGCCGGGAGACCCTGGCCGCTGCCTCGGGCGAGAGCGGGTCGGGATAGCGGGCGTACTCATGCAGGTCGCCGACGCCGGACAGCCGCTCGATCTCCGCGAGATCGCCCGGCTCGCCCGGTGACACGCCGGTCTGGGCCGGCTTCACGACCGCGACGGATGCGCCGCGGTCGCGCGCCAGTGCCGCGATACCGGCGGTGACCACCGTCTTGCCCACCCCGGTACCCGTGCCGGTTACGACGAGGACGGTCACCGATCACCAGTCGATGGCCGCGCACAAGGCGGTCGCCGCCAGGGCGAGATCGGCCCTGGTGAGGTCCGCCCGAGCCGTGAGCCGCAGGCAGGACTTCCCCGTTCGGACGGATGGCGGGCGGAAGCAGCCGACGAGCACGCCGTGCGCCCGGCACTCCTGGGCCGCCCGCAGGGCCTCCTGGGGATCGCCGAGCACCGCTGACACCACCGCCGCCGTCGGCTGCGACGGCCGCAGGCCCGCCCCCTCGAGAGCGCGGGCCAACTGGCGTGCGTTGTCGCGTGCCCGTCCGGGCAACTCTGGCTCGGCCGCCAGGACCGCCAGGGCGGCCCCGGCGGCGGCGGCACTGGCCGGCGCGAGTGCGGTGTCGAAGATGAAACTGCGGGCCGTGTCGACCAGCGTCTCGATGACCTCGGGCGCGCCGAGCACCGCGCCGCCCTGCGCCCCGAGCGCCTTGGAGAGGGTCACCGTCGTGATCACGTCGGGCGCCCCGGCTAGGCCGGCCGCGTGTACGGCGCCCCGCCCTGCGGGCCCGATCACGCCGAGGGCGTGTGCCTCGTCGACGACAAGCAGCGCGCCGTGCCGACGGGTGACGTCGTGCAGGTCGGCAATCGGCGCGAGGTCACCGTCGACGGAGAAGACCGCGTCGGTGACCACGACGGCGTGCTCTTCAGACCGTGTGGTCAGGGCCTCCTCGACCGCCGCCGGGTCGCGGTGCGGCGTGACGCAGACCCGGGATCGGGACAGTCGGCAGGCGTCCACCACGGAGGCGTGGTTATCCGCGTCGGACACGACGAGCACGCCAGCGCCGCCCAGGGTGGCGACGGCCGCCAGGTTGGCGAGATAGCCAGATGAGACCACCAACGCCGCCGACGCCCCGGTGAAGGTCGCCAAATCGGTCTCGAGGTCGGCGTGCAGCGACGTGCTGCCGGTCACGAGCGGCGACCCGGTTGAGCCCGCGCCCCAGGCCAGCGCGGCCGAGGCTGCCGCCGACGTCACGCGGGGATCCCGGGCCAGACCGAGGTAGTCATTGGAGGCAAGGTCGAGCAGGGAATCGGTGGCCGGCCGGTGCCGCCGCACTCGGTGTAACCCGGCCGACGCGCGCGCCGAGGTGGCTTCTCGCAGCCGGTCGAGCGGATCGCTGATGGCTCTACCTTCCTCTCGCGTCGGCCATCGAAGATCGCTCTCGGCCGATGCTCATATCAAATCTGATATACGGCTCCGTCAGGACACTGCGCAGCCTCGGCCGAGGGAAGCCAGCGGGGGGACACGGGGTTCTCACCCGAGCACCTCGCGGATGCTGTCGATGGTGACCCCCAGCAGCTGGTCGAGGTCGTCGTCGCCGATCGCCAGCGGCGGCATGAGTACGACGACGTCGCCCAGCGGGCGGATGAAGACCCCGCGCCGGCGGGCTGCCCGGCACACCTCGAATCCGGTGCGGTCGCCGCGGGGCTCGACCTCGACGCCGGTCATCGTGCCGATCCGGCGCACCTCGACCACGCCGTCCGCGGGGCCCAGACCGGCCAGCCCGGCCCCGATGCGCTCTCCGACCGCCGCGGCCAGGTCGACGGTCGCACGCTCGTGCATCAGTCGGAGGTTGGCCAGTGCGGCGGCGCACGCCAGTGGGTTGGCCGTGTAGGTGTGGCCGTGGAAGAAGGTACGGCCGGACGACGGGTCGCCCAGGAAGGCGTCGTACACCCAGTCTCGGGCCAGCACGGCCGACAGGGGGAGATAACCGCCGGTCAGCCGCTTTCCGCAGACCAGCAGGTCGGGCGCCACGCTGGCATGGTCGACCGCCCACCAGCGCCCCGTCGCTCCGATGCCCGTGGCCACCTCGTCGGCGACCATCGCGGCCCCGTGCCGGTCGCATAGGGCGCGTACCCCGTGCAGGAAGGACTCGTCGTGGGTGAGGATCCCGCCTGCCGCCTGCACCATGGGCTCGACCACAACCGCGCAGACCCGTTCGCCGTCGGCCCGCAGCAGCGCCGCCAGCTCGCCGACCACCTCGCGGGCACGCTCGACCGGCGACTGCCCAGGCTGACGTACGCCCGGCGAGGACACCATCCGGGTGTCGAGCAGGATCGGCCGGTAGGCCGACTGGAACAGCGCGATGCCCCCCACGCTGACCGCGCCGAGGGTGTCACCGTGGTAGCCCTCGGCCACGTGGACGTAGAGCGGCCGGCTCTCGCCGCGCTGCGCCGCGGCCTGGTAGGCCATCTTGATTGCCACCTCGGCGGCTGACGATCCGTCACCGGCATAGAAGACCCGGTGCAGACCAGGCGGTGCGATGCGCAGGAGCTCCTCGGCCAGCTCGATGCCGGGGGAGTGGGTCAGGCCGAGGAACGTAGCGTGCTCCAAGCGATCGAGCTGGGCGCGCAGTGCCGCGTCGATCTCGGGCACCCGGTGGCCGTGGACGCTGACCCACAGCGAGGACACGCCGTCGAGGTAGCGACGACCGTCGGTGTCGTAGAGGTGCATCCCCTCGGCTCGGTCGATGACGAGCGGCTCGTCGGCCTCCCACACGGAGTGCTGGGTGAAGGGGTGCCACAGCGATTCCAGGTCTCGTCTCACCAAGTCGTCGGTGCGAGAGCCTGTCACGGCGGGAGTCTGTCACGGCGGGGCGCCGTACTCTCGCAGCCGTGTCCACCCTCACCGACCTGGTCGCGCGGCATACCGACCTGCAGCCGGGCGACGTCGACCATCTGCACCGCCTCGCCGGCGACTGGCACCTGCTCTCCGACATGTCATTCGCCGACCTGCTGATGTGGGTCAACACGGGGCCTGACACCTACCTCTGTGTGGCACAGGTTCGCCCGACGACCGCGCCCACGACTTACACCGCCGACCAGGTCGGCCGGTCGGCCACCGCGGCCGAGCTGCCCCAACTGGCCGTGACGGTGAAGGAAGGGCGGATCTGGCGCGAGGGTGACCCCGTTTGGCAGGACGAGGTGCCGGCGCGGCACGAGGCCGTGCCGGTCCGCTGCGACGGGCGGATCATCGCCGTGATGGGCCGCGACACCAACCTGGCGGCCGTGCGGGTCCCCAGCCATCTGGAGATGTCCTACCTCGAGATCGCCGGCTATTTCTGTCAGATGATCGCCAACGGCACATTCCCGGTCTCGGCTCCGCCGGGCGAGACGACCGATGCGCCGCGGGTGGGTGACGGGATGCTGCGGCTGCGAAGCGACGGGCGGGTGGTGTTCGCGAGCCCCAACGCGCTGTCGGCCTTTCGCCGCCTGGGCGTGCTCGGTGACATGCACGACCGGCCGATGTCCGACATCGTGCACCGGCTCGCGGATGATCCGCTCGCCGGTGGCGAGGCCGCCGAGGTGGTCAAGGCGGCCCTGGAGGGCCAGGCGCCGACCATGGTGGAACTCGAGGCCCGTGGGGCGGCGGTGGTGCTGCGGGCGTTGCCCCTGCTGCCGCAGGGCGAGCCGATCGGCGCCATGGTCTTGGTACGCGATGTCACCGAGGTGCGGACCCGGGATCGCCAGCTGCTGAGCAAGGACGCCACCATCCGCGAGATCCATCACCGGGTGAAGAACAATCTGCAGACCGTCGCGGCCCTGCTGCGCCTGCAGGCCCGGCGGGTGGACTCACCGCAGGCGCGTGCCGCCCTGACCGAGTCGGTCCGCCGGGTGAGCTCGATCGCGCTCGTGCACGAGACCCTGTCGGGCTCGGTGGACGAGACGATCGAGTTCGACGGCATCATGGACCGGGTCGTCGACATGATCGGCGACCTGACCGCACCGGAATCGCGGGTTCGAGTGCGCCGCGAGGGCACCTTCGGCGTCCTGACGTCGCAGGTGGCCACGCCGCTGGTGATGGTGCTCGCCGAGTTGCTGCAGAACGCTGTCGAGCACGGCTTTCCTGGCGGCCGCTCCGGTGAGGTGCTGGTGCTCGCGCAGCCGACCGGCGACCTGTTGCGGGTGACGGTGCGCGACAACGGCGCCGGCTTGCCCAGCGGCTTCTCCCTGGACGAATCCGATCGGCTCGGACTGCAGATTGTGCGCACCCTGGTCGGTGCTGAGATGGGCGGAGCGATCGCCGTACGCGAGGCGGAGGGCGGCGGCACCCAGGCCAGGCTGTGGATCCCGCTGCGCCCCCGGACGGCATGAGACTCACTCGTGCTGGCGGTGTGAACGGCTCGGGCATGAAGAAGACCCGGCGCGAGCGCCGGGCCTTCCAGTGGTTTGGCGCGGCTAGCTGGTGCGAGCCCGTTGGCGAGCCCCGCGGCGCTTGAGGGCACGCCGCTCATCCTCGCTCAGGCCGCCCCAGACGCCGGCATCCTGGCCGGTTTCAAGCGCCCACTGCAGACAGGACTCGGTGACCGAGCACCGCCCGCAGACCTGCTTGGCGTCCTCGATCTGCAGCAACGCCGGCCCGGTGGTCCCGATCGGGAAGAACAGCTCGGGGTCCTCGTCACGGCACAGGGCGCGATGGCGCCAATCCATGGGCTAACTCCTCGGATCTGTGTGGTGCGGCCGCCGTTTGCGGCGCAGGGTCTAGAAAAGATGCTGCTTGTGAATCCTTTCACGAACTTGGGCCTTGTCAAGACCAAGTCAAGGCCATGACATTGACCGTTGACGCACGTAGAGACACGCCGTACTGCTCGACTCAGACTTTGCCACCGCCGTCGCCACCCCGCAAGTGCAAACGTCTCACCGAAAGAGATCGGCCGGATTCACTCAGTTGGAACTGGACTCTGGTATAGGGCAGTTCAGTGCGTCTGCCCGGGAACAGGCGTGTGCGCCCAGAGATATGGCGTTCGTGCTTTCTTCAGCGCGGCCCTGTCGGGGTGTCGGGCGGCTAGGCTCCCCGCGTGACCGACCCCGGGCAGGTGACCGGTCCGGCGCCCACGCCCCCGGCTGCGGTTCGCCGGGCGGCCGCCGTCCTTGTCCTGGAGGCCCTAGGGCTGGGAACCGTGGGCGCCGTCGACGTGACCAAGGTGATCACCGGATCGCCCAGCAGTGTCGTCTTCGCGCTGATCGCCGCGGCGATGGCAGTGGCGACGGGATGCCTCCTGCTCGTTCTCGCGCGCGCCCTGCACCGGCTGCGGAGGTGGGCGTATGCGCCGATCCTCGTGCTGCAGGGCCTCGCGCTACCGGTGGGCTACAGCCTCGGTGTCCAGGCGAGGCTGTGGTACTACGGCGGCCCCGTGCTGCTGCTCGCGATTGCCGAGTTGTGCTTCCTCCTCGCGCCGTCGTCGCGGCGCGCCGTGGGCCCCGGATAGCTCATTCGTCGACGAGCAGGCCCTCTCTGAGTTCACCGAGGGTGCGGGCCAAGAGACGCGACACGTGCATTTGCGAGATGCCGATCTCAACCGCGATCTGCGACTGCGTCATGTTGCCGAAGAACCGCAGCAGCAGGATCTTCTTCTCCCGTGACGGGATGCGTTCGAGCAGGGGCTTGAGCGACTCGCGGTATTCCACCCCTTCGAGAGCCTCGTCGATCTTGCCCAGGGTGTCGGCCACGGTCGGCGAGTCGGAGTCGCTGCCGTCGGGTGCGTCCAAGGACACCGCGGAATAGGCGTTGGCCGACTCCAGCCCCTCGAGCACCTCCTCCTCGGTGCTGCCCAGATGGTGGGCGATCTCGGCCACGGTGGGCGATCGGCCCAGCTTCTGCGACACCTCGGCGGTCGCCTTGGCGAGGGACAGCTTCATCTCCTGAAGCCGGCGCGGCACCCGGATCGTCCAGCCCTTGTCGCGGAAATGCCGCTTGATCTCGCCCACGATGGTGGGCGTGGCATACGTCGTGAACTCCACGCCGCGCTCGAGATCGAAGCGGTCGACCGACTTGATCAGGCCGATCGTGGCCACCTGCACGAGGTCGTCGTAGGGCTCGCCGCGATTGCGAAACCGGCGGGCGAGGTACTCGACCAGCGGCAGGTGCATCTCGACCAGTCGGTCGCGCACCTCCGGCCGGTCGGAGTCGTCGTGGGCCAACCCGGCCAGCCGGCCGAACAGTGCCCACACCTCGTCGTGGTCGGGTCTGGTGCTGCTGTGCCGGCGCTCGGGCTGCTCAAGCGCCGCGGGTACGGGCACTTCGACCTGCAGCGGTTGAGGGCTGGTCACGCGCCGCCGTCCTTGCGCTTCACCAGCCGGATCGTCGTCTGATTTTCCGCATCCGTGTCCGCGCTCACCTCATCGGCGAGCGCCGACAGTACGGTCCAGGCGAAGGTGTCACGGGCGGGCAACCGACCGTCGGGGGAGGGCAGTGTGACCGAGACCCTGATGAGCCCGGGTTCGAGCTGGAAGCGGCAGGTGAGGTCGGCACCCGCTGTCCCACCGGCCAGCAGCATGGCGCAGGCCTCGTCGACCGCTATCCGGAGGTCTTCGATCTCGTCCAAGGTGAAGTCCAGGCGGGCCGCCAGGCCAGCCGTCGCGGTTCGCAGCACCGACAAGTAGGCGCCGGAGGCGGGCAGAGTGAGGATGACGAGATCCTCGGCTCCCCGCACCGTGTCGGTCACTGTCAGTGCCCCCATCTTTGGCTTGGCGTCGTCGCTTGCCGATGCAGCCTACGACGTGTCCGTCCGTAGCGGATGAGCTATCTCCCGATCGGCCCGCGCCAGCCGCTGGAGCGGCTCGCCGGTCAGCCGCAGGACGGTCCACTCGCTCATCGGCTCGGCACCCAGGGCCCGGTAGAAGCCCAGCGCCGGCGAGTTCCAGTCCAGGACCCACCACTCGAGTCGCGGGTAGCCCCGTTGCAGACAGATGGTGGCAAGCTCGGCGAGCAGCGCCCGGCCGAGCCCGGCGCCACGCGCAGGTGGCGAAACGTAGAGATCCTCGAGGTAGATGCCGTGCCGTCCGCGCCAGGTGGAGAAGTTGAGGAACCACAGGGCAAATCCGGCTGGCAGCCCGGCCCCGTCGAGCGCCACATGGCCGAACAGCGCCGGTTGATCGCAGAATAACGCCGCCCGCAGCTGCCTATCAGTGAGCTGGCACTCGTCGGGCGCGCGTTCGTAATCCGCCAACTCGTGCACCATGCTCACGACCGCCGGTACGTCGTGCGGCTCCACCGGCCGGACCTGGTAGGCCGTCACAGCACCGTACCGATGGCCGCGGCCGGGAGGTTCCAGTGCAACACCGCGCGGTGATCGTGCTCGAAGCCCAGCACGCAGATCGTCGCCGTATCGAGGAAGAAGTGCTGGCCCTCGATGGCGGCGAGCCCGATCCAGCGGACGGCGATCACGCGGTGAAAGTGCCCGTGACCGACCACGAGCACGTCGCCCTCGGTGATGGCTGCCGCGATCCGGTCGACCACCCGGTCGGCCCGCGCCGACACCTGCGACGCGGTTTCGCCGCCCGGCGGGTCGCCGGTCCACAGCGTCCACTGCGGGTGGTCCTGGCGGATCTCCGCGGTCGTGCGTCCCTCGTACGCGCCGTAGTCCCACTCGACGAGGTCGTCGTCGATCACGGGATCGTGCAGCCCGGCCAGTTCAGCCGTGCGCACGGCACGGGTCTTGGGGCTGCACAGCACCAGCGCCGGATGCAATCCGCCGACCGCAGCGGCCAGGTCGCGAGCCTGTTGCTCCCCGGCCGCATTCAGGGGGATGTCGGTGCGGCCGGTGTGCTTCTTGTCCCGGCTCCAGTCCGTCGCGCCGTGCCGGAGCAGCAGCAGACGACCGCCGGGCGACTCAATGTCGCTCAATCCGACCCATCCTCATCTTGGCTACATGGCTCGCGGGAGCCGCGTGTCGTGGACATCTGCCTAACGTAGCGCCGGCGACCGCGAGGCGGTTTCGGCATCAGCGGGACCGGGCAGCACCGCAACGATCGGCCCGGGCCGCTGGGGGGGTTGACCGCGAGCCGCCGGCAGATGGGAGGCGTCGTGAGCGTAGCAAGCAAGACAGCCAAGGTTGCCGTCCTAGTCGCCGTGGCTCTGTCCCTGGCAGCAATCACCGCCTTACCCGCTGCGGCGGCGCCCGCATCTGGGCCCGCGCCTGGTGCTCCCGGGGACAAGAGCGACTGGGTGACGGGTGACAAGAGCGGCTTCGGGACGGCCAGGGGCACGGCCAGCAAGGTCTGGTACACGCTCGCGCACGGGGAGATGAGCGAAATCTACTACCCGCGCATCGACACCCCGAGCACCCGTGACACCCAACTCGTCGTATCCGACGGCAGCACGTTCACCGACCGGGAGAGCAGTGACACGACCTCGCGGGTGCAGCTACTTGACGCGTCCAGCCTGCTCTACCAGCAGATCAACCGCGCGAAATCGGGAAAGTACGCCATAACGAAGACCTATGCCACCGACCCGGCCCGTTCCACCGTCCTCGTCGATGTGCAGTTCCAGTCCCTCACCGGGCGGCCCTACCAGGTCTACGTCCTGCACGATCCCGCACTCACGATGACCGGCAATGACGACACGGGTCTGTCGGAGGGCGGCGCTCTCCTCTCGGCCGATGGCACCACGGGCAGCGCGCTGGTGGCGTCAAGCGGCTTTACGAAAACGTCGAGCGGCTACGCCGGGGTGAGCGATGGCTGGACCGATCTCGCGGCTGACCACCAGATGGATTGGGCCTACTCGGCACCCACGCCAGGCAACGTCGTCCAGCTCGGGCGGACGCGCCTGGATGGTGTCACCCGCCGCAAGCTGACCCTGGCGGTCGGCTTCGGGACGACGACGTCCGCAGCGGCAGCGACCGCGCGAGCCTCACTCGGCGCCGGGTTCGGTACGGTGCGTCAGTCGTACGCAGCGGGCTGGCACGACTACCTGGCGACTCTCAAGCCGGCGCCGTCGAGCGCCCAAGGATGGGCCACCGAGTACGGCGTCTCCGAGATGGTGCTGGCGGCGAGTGAGGACAAGACCTTCCGCGGTGGTTTCGTCGCCGCCCCGGGTCGCCCGTGGGCCTGGGCCAACGTGCTTCAGGATCTCGCGGTCTATCACGCCGTCTGGTCGCGCGACCTGTACGAGATTGCGACCGCTCTGATCGCGATGGGTGACCCAGCCGCGGCCAGCCGGGCACTGACCTACCTGTTCACGGTGCAGCAGAAGCCGGACGGCTCCTACCCGCAGAACTCGCGACTGTCCGGGGAGCCGGTGTTCGGCGGGCTCCAGATGGACGAGGTGTCGTTCCCGACCGTTCTCGCCTGGCAACTCGGCCGCACCGGCCCGGCTGACTGGCGACACATCCAGGCGGCCGAGGACTTCGTCGCGGCACACGGCCCGAGCACTCCGGGAGAGCGGTGGGAGAACGCGGCGGGGTGGTCGCCGGCGACCATTGCCGCCGAGATCGCCGGTCTTGTACTCGGTGCCGACGTCGCCGGCAAGAACGGAAATGCCGACGCGGCAACGCGTTACCTGGCGCTGGCAGACGCCTGGCGGGTCAACCTGAACAAGTGGACCGTGACGAGCAACGGCCCGTACAGCGCAGACCCGTACTTCCTGCGAATCACGGTGGACGGCAACGCCAACGCCGGTACGCAGATCCAGATCTCCGACGGCGGTCCGCTCATCGACCAGCGGCGCGTCCTCGACCCGAGCTTCCTCGAACTCGTGCGGCTCGGGGTGGTGCGTCCTGACGACCCCGCCGTCCTCAACACGCTGCCCCTGGTGGATCACCACCTCGGCTATTCCACCCCCAACGGCCCGTTCTGGCACCGGGCGAGCTTCGACGGGTACGGCGAGAAGCGCGACGGGTCCGAGTGGGAGCCGACCGCCACGGGGTCGGGCCTCACGCTGGGCCGCGGCTGGCCGCTGCTGACCGGTGAGCGCGGCGAATACCGGCTCGCTGCGGGTCTTGGCGCCCAGACCTTCCTCGACACCATGGCTCGGGCCGCCGATGATGAGAGCTACTTCATCTCTGAGCAGGTGTGGGACCATCGCCCGCCAGCGGGCAGCGGCCCGCGCTTCCAGCCGGGCCAACCGACCTTCTCCGCGACGCCGTTGGCATGGTCGCAGGCGCAGTTCATCCGGCTCGCCTGGTCGATCGACGCGGGAACCCCGGTGGAGACTCCGCAGCCGGTGGCCTGCCGCTACGGCAGCCCACTCTGTCGCTAGGCGGCCTTCTTGGTCGCCCACTAGCCCCGCACCTCGTTGACCTGCGCAGATGCCGTCCTCATACCGACTGACCTGCGATTTTGCGTTGGCAGCCGTTGGTCAACGTTGGCCCCTAACGAACGTCTTGCGGACTGTCTGCGGACTGAACCGCGATCTTGAACGACGGCCAATGCCCAGTGTTGACCAAACAGGACGAGACCGTTGATCCGACCAGCCTGACGCAGACACGAGTTCGACCCAGTCATCATCCGTGATGCCGGCTTCCGCTGAAAATTGCGATAACGCCGTCCAGCAGACAGGAACGCGCCCGGTGGCGATCCGCCAGACGACCCACCGACCAGCCCGCCGACGAGCACAAGCCCCGCGAGCACACGTGATCCCGGACGCCTGTCCCGCCGGGACTGCATCGCTCGCATACGCTGAAACGTAAAGGTTGCGTCCCAGGAGCGGTGTAATTGACGACGGCTCGGCTCCTTCGTTGGACATGCTAGGCGACGGCTCCGACAGTTTCCGGCGTGGCGCTCGATATGGCTGTGTTCGGCTGTCGGATCGGGGTGGGCGGGTCGAGGAG